>DWZS01000029.1 GCA_019117445.1 Candidatus Limosilactobacillus excrementigallinarum
CCAAGTTAAGTACTTCGGCGACCGCCCTGTTCATCAATCCTCATTGCTTGGCAGGCTAAAATTGATTACTGGTGTTGGCCGCGCCTCTTCGATTTATAAATATAATAAAGTTATTAGATTAGAATGTCAACGGAAACATTAAATTTTCTCATATTTGTTTAATTGTCTTTCATTACCAATTGAATATCCCGCTCATATTTAGTCAATCTTCAAGTTCGGCAATCATTAGGCAGGATTCTGTGATATTCTAGTAGGAATAAGTTTTTAAATTTGTTTTAAGAAGAGGAGAATTGATCGTGTTAGAACGGATCTTTCATTTAAGTGACGCTCATACCACCGTCAAGGGCGAATTAATTGCTGCCCTGACGACCTTCGTGAGTTTGTCATATATTCTATTTGTTAACCCAAACATCCTGCATGCTGCGGGAATTAATAAGGGTGCTGCTTTTACAGTTACCGCAGTTGCAACGGCAATTGGTTGTTTCTTAATGGGACTAATTGCCAACTACCCAATTGCTTTAGCACCGACATTGGGTAGTGCTGCTTTCTTTACTTACAATGTAGTTATCGGAATGCACATTAACTGGCAAACAGCTTTAGCCAGTGTTCTCGTGGCCTCATTTCTGTTTATTTTAATTACAATCTTAAAATTGCGGGAAAAAGTGGTTGATGCGATTCCACAAGACATCAAATACGCGATCTCTGCCGGAATTGGGTTATTCATTGCCTTTATTGGTTTGCAAAACGGGAAATTAATCGTGAATAACTCATCATCCCTAGTTGGCCTAGGCTCATTTGGTAACCCCGATGTCTGGTTAACCCTATTTGGTTTAATCCTAACCGTAATTTTAATGGCTGCCCGAGTACCAGGGTCAATCTTTATTGGAATGATCATTACGGCTATCTTCGGGATGTGCATCGGTCAAATCCCACTACCTCATGGTATCGTCTCAACAGCACCAAGTATGGCACCGACATTTGGTCACGCCATCTTCCACTTAAAGGACATTAATACACCACAACTATTCATGGTTGTCCTCACCTTCCTGTTAGTTACCTTCTTCGATACTGCCGGAACACTGATTGGGATGACTCAGCAAGCCGGAATGGTTGATAAGAATGGTAAGATTCCCCGGATCGGCAAGGCCTTTCTCTCTGACTCCCTTGCCATGGTTGAAGGGGCAATCTGTGGTACCGCGCCACTAGGAACTTCCGTTGAATCCAGTGCCGGAATTGCTATGGGTGGTCGAACCGGATTAACCGCAGTCTTTGTCGGCATTTTATTCTTGATCTCCATGATCTTTAGCCCCCTGCTAGCAGTAATCCCAACAACCGTCACCGCACCAGCATTAATCATTGTTGGTGTCTTAATGGCAAATAACTTGAAGTATATTAATTGGGATCGCTTTGAAGTGGCCTTTCCTGCCTTCCTTGTTGTGGTCGGAATGCCATTAACCTACTCCATTTCCGATGGCCTAGCCCTTGGAATGATCGCTTACCCAATCACCATGATTGCTTCCAAACACCACAAAGACGTCTCCCCAATGATGTACGCCCTCTTCGTTATCTTTATTCTGTTCTTTGGAATAACGAATATGAAGTAGAAGGAAGTGCGAGCCGTGACGAATTAGCAACTGAGCACTAGGAAATCTCGGATGATGATTGGCAACAATCAAGGACGAGATCACTAGGCGGAAGTTGCGGTCACGGTGAACACGTTATGACTAGGTTGATTTTAGCCTAGTCTTTTTTGTCCTTTTTGGGAGTACAACTATGTCAAAACGTGCTTCGTCCGAGTTTCTTCTACTGCTACATAGTCAAGATCGGTTCGCCCTAACCTTCCTCGAGCTAACGACCTCCACTTCCGATGATAAATCATCGTTCAGTGGAGAAATCGTTAGCCACCGGAAGGTTTTAACGGGCTCACACTCTATTTTTCTCTTGCATATTTATCAATCAATGTTAAAATTCGATTAAAAAGTTTGCGTGGGGTTCTCATGCAAGAAGGAGAATTGAGAATGAAAGTAGTTAAATTTGGTGGTAGTTCATTAGCTGATGGGGCCAGTTATGAACACGCAATTAAGATTATTACGAGTGATCCTGAACGGCGAGTAGTGGTTACTTCAGCCCCTGGGAAAAGAAATGCGGATGATATTAAGGTAACCGATCTCTTAATTAAATATGCACATGCAATTATTAAGAATGACGATCAGGAAGCCATGGTCGTTCGCAAAACTATTCTAGATCGCTACCAAGCAATCGCGGATTATTTTGATCTTCCAAGCGGGCAAATGCAACCGCTAGTTGAGCGACTCGCTAATTTACCTAATGGGAATTACCCTAATAATAATTACCTGCTGGCCGCTTTTAAGGCTCATGGTGAACGACTAAATGCCGAATTAATGTCATTGGTTCTTAACCGCCTCGGCCATCCTGCCCGGTTTGTCACTCCCGAAGAAGTGGGCTTAAAGGTCGCTGGGACGCCAAATAATGCTACTGTGATTCCAGAAACTTATGCACGATTAGCCAACTTTTCTTTTAGCAAGCATGACATTATCGTTTTCCCTGGTTTTTACGGAATTACGCTTGCTGGTCATATTGCAACCTTCTCGCGGGGTGGTTCTGATATTACCGGAGCGATTCTTGCACGGGGACTACATGCTGAAATGTATGAGAATTTCACCGACGTTGATGCAATCTACTCCGCTAACCCAAATGTAGTTAAAGATCCTCAACCAATTGCAAAGATGACCTATCGCGAAATGCGGGAACTTTCCTATGCTGGTTTCTCTGTATTCCATGATGAAGCGTTAATTCCAGCAATCCAAGGAAATGTTCCAATCAACGTTAAAAATACTAATAACCCTGAAAAACCGGGTACACTGATTGTTCCTGACCACTCTTTCCAACCAACTGATATTATTACGGGAGTCGTTAGCGGAAAGCACTTTGCGGCCCTATACTTACATAAATACTTACTGAATAAAGAATCCGGATTCACTTTACGCATTCTTGAAATTCTCGCTCGCCATGATGTTTCATACGAACACATGCCTTCAGGGATTGACGATATTACAATTATTTTTGATAAGAAGGAACTCGATGATGAGCTAGTTGATATTATTTGCAACGAAATTCAGGAAGAAATCGATCCTGATCGTTTAGAATGGATTGATAACTACGCAATTACAATGGTAGTTGGCGAAGGAATGCGTAATCGGACCGGTGTTATCAATGACATCTTAAATCCCCTTGCTGATAAGCATATTGCTGTACCAATGATTAACATGGGGGCTTCCCGAATTGCGATTATGATTGGGACATATAACCAAGATGCAGATGCTGCAGTTCGTGCAATTTACCACCGCTTTTTTGTTAACTAGGAGGAAATTTATGACTGAATTATTAAAAGTTCATGGTTCTCAGAATTGTTTCTTTATTCTGGACCAAACCAAACTCCAACGAGAATTAACCGATGATGAGTTAGTTGCCCTTGCCCAGCAAATTACTAGCAAGGAGCATGGCCTCCTGGGTGGCGCTGACGGTGTTTTAGTGGTTAATCGGCCTGTCCGTGAAGGAGCCACCGCTCAAATGCGAGTAATTAACGCTGACGGCAGTGAAGCATCCATGTGCGGTAATGGACTGCGAACCGTTGCCCGTTATGTCGCTGAACGTGACAACCTAGAAGATTTTAAGGTTGATACAATGGATGCCAGTCTAAGAGTCAGGAAGCAACCCGACTTAGCTTCTGGTGTGCCTGCATTTGCCGTTGAGATTTCACCTGTTCGTTTTAATAAGGAAGCCTTACCCTATGATCACTTAGGTCATGATCGTTTGTTAAATACCCTTGTTCCAGAACTTCTCCCTGGCTACCGCTTTTCAGGCATTGCTGTCCCTAACCCACACTTAATCTCATTTGTCAATGAAAATGGCTTCAAGGAACTGGGGCCGCTGGGTGAATGGCTTAATGGTGAAAATCCTTACTTCTCGGATGGGGTAAACGTTAACTTCGGTCATATTCTTGGGCCAAATAAGAGTTTTGTAAAGACTTATGAACGTGGTGTGGGCTTTACAAATGCATGTGGTACGGGAATGTCTGCTACTTCCTTAGCATTTGCCCTCATTCATCCTGAATTAGCTAGTTTTGGTAAGCCGATTACCGTTTTCAACCCGGGAGGAATGGTCCGGACAATTCTTCATCATGAAAATCACCGTTACTGGATTGAGCTGATTGGTAATGCAACATTTACCCATCGTATTGCGGTTTCTGAAGAGTCCTTACATAGTGCAACAATTACGGATCAAAATTCTAAAGTAGTCCCTACTGGCGAACAAGAAAACTATCTTAAATTCATTAACAACTTGGATAAACCAGAATTTTAAATAATTATCCATTTAGGGCTTGCGATACTATCAAGTAGGCACTATAATAAAGGTGTTATAAAAAGTTCTGGGATCCAGTAATTTTACAGTTCTAGAAAAAAGAGACGTGATGTTTGGTCACGTCTCTTTTTTAGTTATTGGACTTACTTGGTTTCTTTTTGCTTTTAAATTAAATATAATTAAAGTTAAGAATAATTTTTAAGGAGTTCTTACCTTGCAAGAATATCAACTAATAGCCACCGCTGCTTCTGGAATTGAAGCACTGGTTGGTAAAGAATTACGAAATCTTGGTTACGATACCCGAGTAGAAAACGGTCGAGTACGTTATATTGGGACAATTAAAGATATTTTAAATACAAATATTTGGTTGCGAACAGCCGATCGGGTCAAAATTATTGTTGGTGAATTTGAGGCCAAAACATTTGAAGGGCTTTTCGACCGAACCGAAGCCTTGCCTTGGGAAAGTCTATTACCAGTTGATGCCCAATTCCCGGTAGAGGGTAAAAGTCATCATTCACAATTACATAACGTTCCTTCAGTCCAAGCAATTGTTAAAAAGGCAATTGTCCGACGATTGAGCGATGTTTACCACCGTCGGACACGTCTTCCGGAAACTGGAGCTCTCTACCCGTTAGAAGTAGCTATTAATAAGGATCATGTAATGCTAACGCTTGATACTACTGGTGATAGTTTATTTAAGCGTGGCTATCGAAAAGCAAAAGGTGGTGCACCATTAAAGGAAAACATGGCAGCTGCTCTTGTAATGCTCGCTCACTGGTTTCCTGACAACCCATTTGTCGATCCAGTATGTGGTTCGGGAACTATTCCAATTGAAGCAGCACTATATGGTCACAACATTGCCCCAGGGATCAATCGTTCCTTTGTTTGTGAACAGTGGACTAACTTGGTCCCAGACGGTTTAGCTGATGACGTTCGTGATGAGGCAGATAGTAAAGCAGATTATGATGTTGAATTGGATATTCATGGTTATGATATTGATCAGAATATGATTGATATTGCTCAAGAAAACTGTCGAGCAGCTGGGCTAACCCACGACATCACTTTCAAACAGTTAGCAGTTAAAGATTGGCACACCGATAAAATCAACGGTGTTATTGTTGCCAACCCTCCTTATGGTGAACGGCTGAGTGATAAAGAAACTGTCCATGAGCTTTATCGGCAAATGGGAAAGCTTTACCGACCAATGACAACCTGGAGTAAGTATATCTTAACGGCAGACCTTGAATTTGAAAAATATTATGGTGCTCCAGCAACCAAGAAACGAAAGCTTTATAACGGAGCATTAAGAACCGATCTTTTCCAATATTGGGGAAAGAAAAAGCGGTAACGCTTACTCATTATCCTAATTAGTAATTTAACAAGTCAAACACAATAGGAGGCATATTATGGACGTAGACTTACAAGCAATTATTAACTCATCAAGAAAAATTATGGCTATTTCTAAATCGCAGTTAGATCAATTAAATAAAGAAAACTATCCCGATAAACGTATTAAAGAATCACTTGAAAGAAGTTATCAAACTGCTGCAAATACTTTGAAAATCGTTAACGGCATTAAGGCCACTCAACCAATGAATGAAGAAGCAATGAACCCATATACTAGCCCAGCAACTAACTCTAATCACCAACAATTAACTCGAGAAGAATATCGTCAATTTTCTAATAAAAATAATCAATAGCACCGAGGGACTGTGACATAAGTACTTTTACCAAGTTCAAATACGAAC
>DWZS01000030.1 GCA_019117445.1 Candidatus Limosilactobacillus excrementigallinarum
TTACACGATGTACAGCTTCTAAGCGCTCTTGGAATGAATGATGACTCGTTCTTTTCGACATAAAAACTCCCCCTAGAGTAACTTTGAAATATTTTATATATTTCGTTGTCTACTCTAAGGGGAGCATATCATCTGACCGTTTTCTTATTTAGTTTTACAACAGTCAAGTTGCGGAAGTGAATTTCGATTCCAACGCCAACCGTGACTCCGTTGCCACTTTCTAGCGGTAGCATGTTTGTTAGCCCAGTGGTTTAAAACACAGGCAATTAAAATTGCAATGGGTTCATCCGCCTGTTGATTAATGGTAATCCGGCAATATAATCCGTTTTGCTCTGGTTCCATGGTAAATACTAAATGGTTATTGCGAAAAACACGATAGTGATTAGTAAAGGCATTGCCGACAATGACCCAATTCAGGCCATGAATATAAATGAATTCACGAACAAAGCCAAATGATTTACCAATGGTCCCCATTCGTTGCCGATTTTGGTAAATGGCAAACTTGGGCATCAGACCAAGTGATAGTTGTTTAAGTTCTGCTAATAACTGTCCCTGCATTGTATAAAGCGACAACGCATCATTCCTAATTCCCCACTTGCCAGTTAGAAGATAACACGCTTGATCGAAGTTATCATGGATAATGGTTGCTGAATGATCATTTGCCCGGTTTTTTAGGTACAAGGTCCGCATTTCATACACCGCTTTTCCAACGTTTGTCGTTTAAATTCATTTTACCAGTTGAACTTTTAATTGAACAGTTTTCTAAAGAGAGTTTAAAGGTGGAATATGGTAAAATATTTACGAGGTGGACAACATTGAAACAAATTATTCATAATGATTGGTGGCCCATTTTAAAACCGCAGTTTGAAGCCGATTATTATCAGCAATTACGGCAGTTTTTAATTCAGGAATATCAGCATCACACGGTGTACCCGGAGATGCACCATATTTTTGAAGCTTTTGAATGGACCCCTTTTAGTAAAGTTAAAGTTGTTATTTTAGGTCAAGATCCTTATCACGGCCCTCACCAAGCGCACGGGTGCAGTTTTTCGGTTTTACCGGGAGTGAAGGTGCCGCCATCCTTACAAAATATTTATAAGGAACTCCAAAATGACCTTGGGTATCCACCAGTCCATCATGGTTACTTAAAGAAGTGGGCTGATCAGGGCGTCTTGCTTTTGAACTCGGTCTTGACGGTTCGTGATGGTCAAGCCTATTCACATCGCGGACATGGTTGGGAAAAACTTACGGATGCTGCAATTCAGGCACTCTCTAACCGCCCTGAGCCAGTTATTTTTATCTTGTGGGGGCGGGCAGCACAAGCCAAGAAGGCGTTAATTAATACGACTACTAATATTGTGTTGGAATCCGCCCACCCAAGTCCACTTTCTGCTAGTCGGGGCTTTTTTGGGTCCCGTCCGTTTTCCAGGACGAATGAAGCATTAAAAGCAATGGGTGAGCAGCCAATTGATTGGCAACTACCAGCTCACGTTGATATTCAGACATATTAGGAGGAGATAACATGGATATTTTTGAAAAACTAGCCACTGATTTAAAAGGACAACAACGAACGATTGTTTTTCCAGAAGGTAATGATGAACGAATCATGGGGGCAGCAATTCGTCTGCATGA
Source organism: Candidatus Limosilactobacillus excrementigallinarum (assembly GCA_019117445.1). Lineage (GTDB taxonomy): Bacteria > Bacillota > Bacilli > Lactobacillales > Lactobacillaceae > Limosilactobacillus > Limosilactobacillus excrementigallinarum. The sequence goes on from DWZS01000030.1 coordinate 1,633, forward strand.
TGACGGTATTTTACAGCCAATTTTACTTGGGAACGAAGCTGATTTGGGACAAGTTGCTAAGGAACACGGCTGGGACTTAACTGGAATTGAGATTATCGATCCGGCAACTTATGATAAACAGGCAATGCATGATGCATTGTTGGAACGACGGAAGGGAAAGAATACTCCAGAACAAGTTGACCAAATGTTGGAAGATGTTAGTTACTTTGCCACGATGTTAGTGTACATGGGAAAAGTAGACGGGATGGTTTCTGGCGCAGTTCACGCCACTGGTGATACAGTTCGTCCGGCTTTGCAAATTATTAAGACTAAACCTGGGACCAAGCGGATTAGTGGTGCGTTCATTATGCAAAAGGGTGCAGAACGCTATGTTTTCGCCGATTGTGCCATTAATATTGAACTGGATGCCCCAACGATGGCAGAAGTAGCGATGGAAAGCGCTCATACGGCGAAATTATTTGGCCTTGATCCAAAAGTGGCCATGCTGAGCTTCTCTACCAAGGGATCAGCCAAGGGTGAAATGGTTACCAAGGTAGCAGAAGCCACTAAATTGGTTCACGAACAAGCGCCAGAATTAGCAGTGGATGGTGAATTACAATTTGATGCAGCCTTTGTACCAGCGGTTGGTCAATTAAAGGCTCCTGATTCAAAGGTCGCTGGTCACGCGAATGTCTTTATCTTTCCAAGTTTGGAAGCTGGAAATATCGGTTATAAGATTGCCCAACGATTTGGCGGTTTTGAAGCAGTCGGCCCAATTTTGCAAGGCTTGAATGCGCCAGTGGCTGACCTTTCCCGGGGCACGAACGAAGACGAAGTTTACAAAGTTGCAATTATCACAGCAGCTCAGGTTGATTAATATGAAGCAGTTCACATTAAATAGTCGGGATGACACCATTGCCTTAGGTGCCAAATTATCACCTTTTTTACAAGCTGGAGACGTGATTGTTTTAAATGGCGATTTAGGTGCTGGTAAAACCACTTTTACGAAGGGCCTTGCTAAGGGCCTTGGTGTTAGTGAGGTCATTAAGAGCCCGACTTTTACCATTATCCGTGAATATCAGGATGGTCGATTGCCGCTTTATCATATGGATGCTTACCGGCTAGAGAATGGTGGAGCTGAAGATTTAGGCTTGGATGAGTATTTTGACGGCGACGGTGTCAGCGTAGTCGAGTGGGCCCAATTTGCTGAAGATGAGCTGCCTGATGAATTTTTGGCGATTACTTTTCGGCGGACAGATGATGAAAATAGCCGAGTGCTGACATTCGAGCCACGGGGTGATCACTTTACTAAAATGGTGGATGCCTTATGAGTAATGCCGATGAAGTAACTCTCAAAATGGCAGAAGCTGAAGATGCTCAGGCGGTACTACAACTATTGCGACAAATTAATCGTGAAACGGCAGTGGTGATGATTGATCATCTATCGTCATTAACGGTAGATGACGAACAGGCTGCCCTTCACGAGATAAGTATCCGCAGTGACTGTTTAGTATTGCTAGCAATGCTGAATCAGCAACCAGTTGGGATCGTCACAATTACAAAGGTTGATGAAGAAGCAAACGCAGGTGAATTAGGAGTTGCAGTGCTGAAAAAGTATTGGAATCAGGGGATTGGCACCCTCCTAGTGAATGAAGCGATTTATTGGTTTCAAAACTATAGTTCGTTAGCCCATTTGGTGTTAGATGTTTTCAAAAATAATTCACGGGCCCGTCATTTATATCAAAAGTTAGGTTTTATCCAAACGAGCACGGCCTCCCATGAAGATAGTCGTGGGAGGCAGCAAGACGTCATTCTGATGGAATTTGTAAATCATTAAGAAAAACGCCACGGCGCTTCAATTGCTTTTTGCAAGTTAAAGTTCCGTGGTGTTTTTTTAGCCGAGCATTTTAACAAATGGTTTTAATCGACTTGGACCAAACTGTTCGACCTGGTTAATGAGAATATCAGCACATGCTTGGGCATCGTCTAAAGCATTATGGTGATGATTTAGCTTGATGTTTAATGCATCTGCTACCGTATTTAATTTATGATTAGGTAATTGCGGAAAGAGTTTTTGACTTGTGCGCAGGGTATCGAGAGTTTGGTAGGCTGGTGGTGTGATCTTGTAATGTTCTAAGGTGTTTTTCAAAACGCTATTATCAAAAGTGGCATTATGGGCAATAACTAATTTATCCGGAGTATAGAATGAAGCAATATGTTTCCAAACTTCAGGAAAGATGGGGGCATTTGCTACATCACGTTCATGAATACCGTGAATTTGAATATTTCGCCAGCTGAAGGGCGTTTGGGGATTAATTAATGAATAAAATTCATCAACGATTTGATTATCGCGGACAATCGCCAGCGATAACGAACATGCACTATATCTTTTTGGACTAGCAGTTTCAAAGTCCATGGCAATAAAATTCAAATTTCGGAGACCTCCAGTCATGAAGTGGAATTGTTTTTAAATCTAATTTTATAATGATACAATATTAAATATCAATAAACAAAGGACGATTAAAAATGGCTGAAAATATTAAGACACGTTTTCCAGAAATCGATATTAAAGAGAATGAACCATTAGCGAAATACACCTTTACTCATACGGGAGGCCCGGCCGATTGGGTTGCATTTCCGAAGAATGTTGATGAAGTTCAGCAACTGGTAACTTTTGCTAAGGGACATGACTTGCCAATTACGGTGCTGGGTAACGCTAGCAATCTAATTGTTAAAGATGGTGGAATTACTGGATTAGTGTTAATTTTGACGGCGATGAAGTCCATTACCGTTCATGACCAAACGGTTACCGCTGATGCCGGTGCGGCGTATATTGAAGTAACAAAGGTTGCTCGCGACCACTCCTTGAGCGGAATTGAATTTGCTGCTGGAATTCCGGGGAGTGTCGGTGGTGCTGTCTTTATGAACGCCGGAGCTTATGGTGGTGAAACTAAAAATGCAGTTGCAAAAGCAACGGTGATGAACCGAGCGGGTGAAATCTTTGATTTAGATAATCAAGCACTTGATTTTGGCTATCGACATAGCGCCGTTCAAGACCAGCATTTAATTGTGTTATCTGCTGACTTCTCTTTACAGCCAGGCGATTTTACGACAATTAAGGCGGAAATGGATGATTTGAATGCGCGTCGAGCAGCCAAGCAACCATTAGACCTGCCGTCATGCGGGAGTGTTTTTAAACGGCCGGAAGGTTATTTTGCCGGCAAACTGATCCATGATGCTGGCTTACAAGGCTACACGTCAGGCGGAGCCCAGGTTTCTAAAAAGCATGCTGGCTTTATCGTGAATATTAATCATGGGACGGCAACGGATTATTTGAACGTTATTCATCATGTTCAAGCAACGGTCAAAGAAAAATTTGGTGTTGATTTGGAAACAGAAGTCCGGATTATTGGCCGTGATTAGAAAATCAAGAGCGAAGCCGTCAATGGTTGCGGCTTGGCTCCCGTCGACGTGTAGTTAGTCTTAAGAGAGTACAAATAGGGCTCCAGAGTTCGGTTTACCGAGCACTGGAGCCCTGTGCTATTTGTATTTTAATTTGTTAGAAATACTTATTATGTTACAGCCGCTTCTAATTTCGTAATACGAGCAATAGGTGAACAAACCAACAGATGATCAACTGGAGAACAGTTAAAATCACAATGAACTGACAGGCGTTCCACGTCATTGCGGATAAAATTTGTCGCCAGAACCAACTAGGGGTGATGAGCATATAGATGGAATGCAGGCGGAGAAATCGGCCGATATAGATTCCAATGCTCGAACAGGTTGCAAAGATGACCATTAAAAGGTAACGAAGTTGAGGATAACGGGGGGCTAATACCTTTGCAATTAATCCACTGGTATTTAGTAATTCTAGTGAGCCAATTAATACGCAACAAAAGGCACTAATGATCATGATGGCAAAAATTAACCAAATTGATGGCGTTGATTTTAAAATCCCGCTGACATTGGTATGTGGGTGCAACCAGGAAAGATGGAAGAGATCTGTTAAAACGTATGGGGCGTTTGGATAGAAAAGCAGCCAGATTAATGACGTTAACCAGAATAGTAGTGACCGTCGATCAGCGAGTTTTGGTAAATGAAAGCTAATTTCAATGGGAATGTAACCCAGGAAAGTATTAAAAGCCATAAAATTATACGGAGCTTTCATGACCAGCTTTAAAAAGATAATCCACAGGAAGAAGAAACCTCGTAGCTGCCAGCGGTAAGAAAAACGAGTTGTTTGAATTGTAATCACGTCCTTTGCTCTCATAGTGACTATTATAACGGACGATTACATGAAACAAAGTGATTTTACGATAATTGCGCTCGGTGATGAAGATGATATAATTAAACGGTAGTTTAGGATCGGAGGGTTAGTTCAATGCAAACAATCGCTACTTTATTAACGTGGCGAAACTTGATTAACTTAATCGATATCCTAGTCATTTGGTTTTTAATCTATGAGCTAATTATGCTCATCCGTGGTACACGAGCCATCCAACTTTTTAAGGGGATTCTGGTGATTATCCTAATTAAGATCGTCAGTTGGTATGTTGGCTTGAGCACCGTTTCTTGGTTAATGGACCAGGTTATTAACTGGGGTGTCATCGCGATTGTCGTAATTTTTCAGCCAGAAATTCGCCGAGGGCTGGAACATTTGGGCCGTGGCACATTGTTTGCCCGGAATAAGACAGCCAACGAACAAGAAGAAGAAATGATTAAGCAGCTTGATCAAGCAATTCAGTATATGTCCAAACGGCGGATTGGTGCCTTGATTAGCATCCAAATGGATACCGGTCTGGAAGAATATATTGAGACCGGAATCCCAATGGACGCAGATATTACCGGTGCGCTCTTAATCAATACGTTTATTCCTAACACACCACTGCATGATGGGGCGGTGATTATCAAAAATAATCGGATTGCTGTTGCAGCTGCTTATCTACCACTATCAGACAGTAAGCTGATCCCAAAGGAATTGGGGACCCGTCACCGTGCAGCGGTCGGTATTAGTGAAGTCACCGATGCTCTGACAATTGTGATCTCCGAAGAGACAGGGGAAGTTTCAATTACAAAAGATAATGAACTGCTCCGCAATATGTCACAGAAAGACTACTTGAAGTTCATGCGGGCACACCTTTATAAAAAGAAGGAAGAACACAAGGATCATGGACTATTCGGTTATTTATTAACCAAGATTCATTGGCAAGGAGGGAAGCATAGTGAACGGTAAAAAGGGTTCTGTCTTTGGTAGCGTTTGGTTTATGCGAATTGCCTCATTAATCTTGGCTATTTTTCTCTTTATGTATGTTAATAGTGAAAAGAATGGCTTTTTACGTCAAACGACCCGGGGATCAGATAGCGGTAATGCTCTAATGTCCAATAAAACAATGAGTGTCCGCATGCCACTCGAGTTAAAAATGAACTCACAAAAGTATGTGGTGACTGGTTATCCACAATATGTAAAGGTCCGAGTCTCGGGCCCATCTGCAATGGTAACAACAGTATCAAATACCCAAAATTTTAAAGTTTACGCCGATTTAACGAAGCTGGGTGTAGGTACTCATACCGTAACCTTAAAGGAAAGCGGACTGAATTCAGAATTGCGCTCTACGATTAAGCCGCAACAAATTAAAGTCAATATTCAGCCACGAAGTACGGTCACCGCACCAGTCGACGTTCGACTGAATTCCAAGTCGGTGGATGGTAATTACCACGTTGGAACTCCACGACCAGCTTTGAAGACGGTGCAAATCACAGGTGCACGGAACCAAGTAAAGCGGGTTGCCCGGGTGATTGCATACGTTGACGTGCCGAAGGACGCCCACGGTAACTTTAGCCGACAGATTACACTGCAAGCGGTTGACAAAAAGGGCCGGACAGTTAACGTTGTGATTATGCCAAGTTCGATCAATGTGGAAGTTCCTGTTTCAAAACAAGGTAATAATGACCCAACTAGTTCCACCAGCAGTAGTAATAGTGCTAGTTCGAACAGCGATAATGATAGTTCTTCAAATACAGAGAGTTCGTCCAGCAGCACAAGTAGTAATGATTAATCAACTTTAGATAGGAGAAAACGAATGAAGTTAAAATATTTTGGTACAGATGGTGTGCGGGGAGTTGCAAATAAAGATTTAAGCCCTGAATTAGCCTTTCGGGTTGGCCGTGCAGGTGGCTATGTGCTCACACGCCATTCAGAACGGAAACGCCCCCAAGTTTTGGTATCCCGAGATACCCGAATTTCTGGTCAAATGTTGGAAAACGCTTTGGTAGCTGGCCTTCTTTCGGTTGGAATTGAAGTGTTACGTCTGGGAGTTGTAACGACACCCGGAGTCGCCTACCTAGTTCGGGCCCAAGAAGCAGATGCTGGGGTAATGATTACGGCATCTCATAACCCAATTCAATATAACGGAATTAAGTACTTTGGTAGCGACGGCTTTAAGCTTTCTGATGAATTAGAGTATGAAATTGAGCAAATCCTTGATGCATCAACCGATGATTTGCCACGTCCTTCCGATGATGGCTTAGGTGTGGTTGAAGATTACAAAGAGGGCGCATTAAAGTACACGTCATTCCTTGAACAAACGATTTCGACTGAATTGACTGGCCTCAAGGTGGTTGTTGATGCGGCTAATGGGGCCACGAGTGACTTCGTTTCTAACCTTTTTGCGGATGTCGAGGTCGACTTTGTACCAATTAATGACCAGCCAGATGGGCTCAACACGAATTTAAATTGTGGTTCAACGCATCCGGAAGGATTGCAGAAGGCGGTGGTTGAAAACCAAGCTGATCTGGGAATTGCCTTTGACGGTGACGGTGACCGTTGTATTGCTGTCGATGCCGAAGGTAACATTGTTGATGGGGATAAGATCATGTACATCTGTGGTAAGAATATGGATGAAAATGGTCGCCTGAAGAAGGACACCGTGGTTACAACGGTAATGAGCAATTTGGGAATGTATAAAGCCCTGGAAGCACATGGTATGAAGAGTGTGAAGACTAAAGTTGGTGACCGGTATGTGGTTGAAGAGATGTTAAAGAACGGCTACAACCTTGGTGGTGAACAATCTGGTCATATTATCTTTCTTGACCACAATACAACTGGTGATGGGATGCTTACTGCACTGCAATTGCTGCAAGTAATGAAGTTAACTGGTAAGAGTCTTGCGGAACTGGCCGCTGATGTGACGACCTATCCGCAAGAATTAGTCAATATTCGGGTCGCTGACAAGCAAGCTGCGATGAACAATGACAAGTTGCAAACAGTAATTAAAGAAGTAGAAACGGAAATGAATGGTGACGGTCGGGTCTTGGTACGACCAAGCGGGACGGAGCCATTATTGCGGATCATGGCTGAGGCGCCAACTAAAGAATTAGTTCATGATTATGTCATGAAGATTGCAGCGGTTGCCAAGGCAGAACTAGAAGTCTAAAGGAAAATCAATGCCCCGTGTTTGGATTAGTCAAAATGCGGGGTATTTTTTTGTATGAAAAAAGGAGTGAAAAAATTGCGAATCAACTTGATGATAATCGTTTAACATTATAGACCAATTTTATTAAAAAGCATTGACAATCCTTGTGAATATCTATACTATATTATTATTGTCTAAACGTTGACAGGTAAATTGGTTGTTAAAAGTTATCTATACCAATTTACGGAATTTTAATTCAAAGGATGGAACATCATTATGTGTGGAATTGTCGGTGTAACCGGAAATAAAAATAGTGTTTCAATTTTAATTAATGGTTTAAAAAAGTTGGAATACCGTGGTTATGATTCTGCGGGAATCTATGTTAATGACCAGCAGGGGCACGACTACCTTGTTAAACGTCCAGGACGGATTAGCAATTTAGAAGAAGCCCTCACACCGGAAGTTCAAGGAACTGCCGGAATTGGACACACACGGTGGGCAACGCACGGAGAACCAAATGAGGTTAATGCGCATCCACAATACTCCAACGATAACCGTTTCTACTTAGTTCACAACGGGGTCATTGAAAACCATCAACAACTGCGTGATCATTATTTAGAAGACGTTCAATTTAAGAGTCAAACGGATACAGAAGTAATTGTGCAGCTCGTTGATAAATTTGTTACCAAGTATAATCTAGATACTAAGTCGGCCTTACTGAAGACGCTCCGGTTGATCAGCCCGGACTCATCTTATGCGTTTGTATTGATGGATCGGGAACAGCCAGATACGTTATTTGTAGCTAAAAACAAGAGTCCCTTACTAGTTGGATTGGCGGATGGCTATAATATGGTTGGGTCTGATGCTACTTCAATGTTGAAGCAGACGAACCGCTTTATGGAAATTGACGATCACGAATTAGTAATCGTCAAGCCAGATGCGGTTAAGATTGAAGACTTAGATGGTAATGAAAAGACCCGGGATACTTTTACTGTTGATATGGATCCAAGTGCTGCAGATAAAGGTGCTTACCCATTCTACATGTTAAAGGAAGTGGACGAGCAGCCTGCTGTAATGCGTAAGTTAGTGCAAAAGTACTTTAAGGACGATCAACCACAACTGGACGAAAAGTTACTCCAAGACATGGCTGACGCTGATCACATCTATATCGTTGGTGCTGGGACAAGTTATCATGCTGGATTAATTGGAGCGCGGTTGTTCGAACGTTTGACGAAGACGCCAACAACGGTGCACATTTCTTCCGAATTCGCTTATGAACAGCCACTGCTTTCGAAAAAGCCATTCTTCATTTTCCTATCCCAAAGTGGTGAAACGGCTGATAGTCGAGAAGTGCTAGTTCACGTAAACGAACATCACTGGCCAAGTCTAACGATTACTAACGTTGACAAATCGACGTTATCGCGGGAAGCTACCTATACTCTCCTCCTGTACGCTGGTCCAGAAATTGCGGTCGCTTCAACTAAGGCCTACACGGCCCAAATTGCTGTCGAAGCAATTTTAGCTAAGGCCCTGGGTGAATTTAAACAGATTCCAGAAGCGCAAGACTTTGCTTTAAAACAGCAATTGGGAATTGTGGCGAATGGGATGCAAGCAATTACTGACAGCAAGGATAAGATTGAATCCTTAGCGGCCCATTACTTATCGAAGCCACGGAACGCCTTTTATATTGGACGGGGAATTGACTGGTCTGTTTCATTAGAGGCAGCGCTGAAATTAAAGGAAATTTCCTATGTTCAAGCGGAAGGCTTTGCTTCTGGGGAACTGAAGCACGGAACAATTGCTTTAATTGAGAAGAACACGCCAGTAATCGGGATTGTGACACAGGATCGGACGGCTGGCTTAACCCGCAGTAATCTAGAAGAAACTGAAGCACGGGGCGCTAATACGTTGACGATTGCGGCACGGCATCTCGCAAAGGAAGATGATACAATTGTGATTACAGATGTTGATCCGCTTCTGACACCTTTATTAAGTGTTCTACCAGCTCAATTACTAGCTTACTACACTAGTCTGGGGAAGGGCCTGGATGTTGATAAGCCACGGAATTTGGCAAAATCAGTTACTGTTCAATAATGTTTCCAAAATGAACGACTATGACGAATAGTCGTTTTTTTATAAATTTTATTGACAGCGCTTACAAAGGGCGCTATTATAAAACCATAAGGTATTAATAATTACCTTCTAATCAATTCTCTTTCTCTCTTATGCCGATCACCGTCCCCCTGGCGGTGATTTTTTTGTTATGATAGAGAATGAGGTGAATTATCATGGCGGATCAACCAGGAACATTAGATTTAATTGAAGAAATTACGCGTAAAGATGGTAGTAAATATTATGAAGTTGGTAATATGGTCCATAATGGTCGTGCTGAACTAGCGGCAGAACGTAATTTTATTACTCAAGTGCGTATTTTGAAGCTTAACATTCCGCATTCCCAAAATGTGATTAAATATGAAAACTACATTAATAGTCACTACCAGATGCAAGATGAATCGATGGATCATTGGGAAGAGTGGAAGAAGACCCCGGAGATGGAAAAACTAGTCCAAGCGATCCTTGCAGAAAATCATGTTGGTTAAGGTGTGTAAGAGATTATCAAAGCAGCGCTTTGGTGATCTTTTTTAGTTAAAAGCCCAATTTTTGGGAGAAATGGTCCAAACTAAAAGGAAAGTTCAGTCAACTGAATTTAATCTGGTATTATCAAGAAATGGTCTGTACGCCGGCCGGGTTTCTGACTATAATAATAAAGTATTTATTCGTATTAATTGAGGAGGAGTCCTGGTCCATGCGCCCAGCTTTTGAAGAACATCAATTGCCACCGCGTCACCACCAATACGTTACTGGTGTTGATGGGATGCGGACCCTTGCCGTATTAGGGGTCATTATTTACCACTTACTACCTAACGTGATGGTCGGTGGTTTTTTAGGAGTACCCTTATTTTTGCTGATTTCTGGATACTTTGTGACTAACCAGCTACTCAAAAAATGGGACCGGGGCAATGTTGATTTATTGAGTTTTTATCGCCGAAGGTTTAGTCGTCTTTACCCAGTCTTAGTCACCATGCTGGTGTTAACGACGGCTTATATTACGCTTTTTCAGCGCCAATTATTGCACCACATTAAGGCAGTCATCGTGACTAATTTATTGTGGGTATATAACTGGTGGGAAATTTTTAATGGACAATCTTATTTTGACCGTTTTGGTGGTGAATCGCCATTTACTCATTTATGGACCTTAGGGGTTGAAGTTCAATTTTATGTTCTATGGCCGCTGATTTTAATCTTATTACTGAGGTTTCTTGGAAAGCGGACAGTCAAATGGATTGTATTAAGCTTAGCGCTTCTTTCTGCAATTGAAATGGGGATTCTATATGATCCGCAAAATATTAATCGAGTGTACTACGGAACGGATACGCGAGCTTTTTCATTATTACTAGGTAGTTGGTTGGCGTTTATCTGGCCACGAGAAAAGCTGCGTGTGGGGTTAAGTGCTGGCGAAAGCAGATTCTTGGATATTGTTGGGGTAGGGAGTCTGGTGTTGACGTTAGTGAGCTTTTTTGTGGTCAATGGGCAAAGCACACGAACTTACCATGGGCTTATGTTTTTCTACAGTTTGATTGGGATGTTATTACTGGCCACGATTGTGCATCCAGGCGCTGATATGAACCAGTGGTTGTCCAATCCGGTTTTTAAGTGGGTTGGCGAACGTTCCTACGGAATTTACGTTTACCAATACCCAGTCATGATTTTTTATGAAGCAAAGGTTCAAATAGGAGCACATCCAATGCTGAATGCAATTGTTGAAGTTTTATTAATTGTTTTAATTAGTGAATTATCATACCGGTTTTTGGAACGGCCACTACGTCACTATCAATGGCGGGATTTACCATTGACGATTGTGAACTGGTTTGATGTTAAGCGACGCGGTTGGAAACAATGGTTAGCCATTGCACCAGCGTTAGTGATCTTTTTTGTAGCGGTTGCTGGGTTTACGACACCAGACCGGGCACCTAAAAATACGGCCGTTCAGACACGGATTAAAAAGAGTCGGCACGCAACTGCCGTCCGCAATAAGTTAATCGCGGAGGGCAAGACACCGCAAGTCAATGTGAATAGTAAATCAGTACAAAAGAAGTACGGTTTAACCAAGGGTGAATTAAAACGGGCGGCTAAGCTAAAGGTGACAGCAGTTGGTGACTCAGTGATGGCGGACGCCTCTGATAGCCTCCAGCAGGTTATGCCTCATGCATATGTGGAAGCAAAAGTTGGTCGTCAGGGAAGTGACGCGCCCGCAGTTATTAAGGATCTGAAAGCCAATGGTCATTTAAATAAAAATGTGGTTTTGAACCTGGGAACTAACGGCGCTATGACGGGTGATACGGTTAATGAGATTATTGATGCAATTGGTAAGGGTCACCAGATTTACTGGGTAACCGCCCATGTGCCAACTAAGGCTTGGGAACGGACGGTTAATCGCCAAATTAAGCAAGCGGCACGAAAGCATTCCAATGTACATGTGGTCGATTGGCATGCGCAAAGCGCTTCTCATCAGGACTGGTTTGCTGGTGATAACGTCCATATGAATGAGAAGGGCAATGTCCAATTTACGCGATTGATTGTCAAGAGCCTCTTAAAATAGGAGAATAAAAATGATAAAGATGATTGCACTTGATCTTGATAATACGCTTTTAAATAGTAATAAAGAGATCAGTCAACGAAACGAAGACGTGTTACGGCGGTTGCATAACCATGGCATTAAGATCGTGCTATGTACGGGACGGCCAATTAATGCCATTTGGCATTATATTGAACAATTGGGGCTAACCGAAGAAGGCGACTATACGATTAACTTTAATGGTGGCCTAGTTGTAAATAATGTCACGAAGAAGCCGTTGTTTTCCATGGGGTTAGCAGCAGATGATTTAGCGATTGTCTACCGCTTTGCTCATGAACATAATTACTCACTGGATGTACTAGATTTTGACCGAGTGTATGAAATTATGGATATGCCACGTTCGGTATATAAGGGCACGGTTAAGCATATTGAATTTTTAGATCGTCACTTTACAGATTTACCGATGGGTAACCATCCATACGCCAAAATGGTTATGGCGATTCCAGCGGAACGTTTGAAAAAAATCATTCCGACGATTCCTGATGAAATTCACCAACACTTCAATGTAGTCCAATCACAACCTCACATCTTAGAATTTTTACCTCAGGGGGTGGATAAAGCGGTTGGCCTCAAACATCTGTTGCAACATCTAGGAATGGATTACTCTAATCTAATGACCTTTGGTGATGCGGATAATGATTTAGGAATGATTAAAGCAGCTGCCGATGGGGTCGTAATGGCTAATGGCCTTCCCCAAGTGAAGGCGGAGGCTAATCACCTTACTTCTAGTAATGATGATGATGGCGTTGCCGTTTACTTGGAACAATTTTTTGCAAAGTACCTGTAATATAAGCCTTAATTAATTAAAAAAGTCGCCGAAAAATGCAGAATTTGGCGACTTTTTTAGTATTAATAATCATACATGATCAATTTTTCACGAATTGTTTTGGCTGACCTAAAGTTACCGTCATTATGAGGCTATCTACTGTTAATAAAAAAAGATTAATATCTTATTAATGGTAATTGTTACAAAATATTACAGCCGTTTGAGTGAATCAGTGGAAAAGCAAACTTTTTGCAATCAATTAGTAATAATCGCCTTGTATCATATAGAACGTTGATAAAGAAATATTTTGTAAAGGACGGTTAATACTTTATGTTAAACAAGAATCTATTGAAGATGAGCGCAACGTTTGGGGCGGCAGCTTTGGGGATGGTCGCAACTTCTGCGATCGGTCATGCTGACACTACTTACACTGTTCAAAATGGCGATACCCTTTCTTCAATTGCAGCTAAGTTCAACAATGCAGATGTGAACACAATTGCGAAGAAGAACAATATCGATGACATCAATACGATTCACGTTGGTCAAAAGTTGGTAATCAAGGGTAGTAAGCAATCTGCAAAGCCAAAGGCTAAGATGGAACAAACAGCTTATACTCCAAATAATAATTCAAACCTTTCTGCCGCTGATCAAGCAGCGAAGGATTGGATTGCTTATCATGAATCCCGTGGTTTATACACGGTGCAAAATGGTCAATACTACGGTAAGTACCAATTAAGCTTATCTTACTTAAATGGTGATTTGTCCCCAGAAAATCAAGAACGGGTGGCTGACCAATACGTTGCTAACCGGTATGGTTCCTGGACTGCTGCTCAGCAATTCTGGATGGCTAACGGCTGGTACTAAAATTAATAATTAATATTCACTGGCGGAGATCCTCACATTGGTGGTCTCCGCCTTTTTGAAAACTATGGTATGATAATTATAAAGAATTTGATTGGTATGGGGGTGCACCAGAAGTGAAGACGGTTGTATTGTTATTCCATCCAGATATGCAGCATTCATTAGTCAATAAAAAATTAGTTGAAGCCGCTGATCAGAAGCGGAGTGTGACCATTCGTGATATGTATGCCCTGTATTGCGGTCAACCAATTGATGTTGACGAAGAACGACGAGTTTTAATGAATGCAGATCGGATCGTGTTACAGTTTCCTCTGAAATGGTATGATGCACCGACTTTGGTTCAGCGTTGGAAAGAGGCAGTGTTTGATGATTATTGGCTTCATTCGGGTAAAAGTGGTCAGAGTGTGCTTGCCAATAAGGAATTACTGTTATCAGTAGCTTATTCGGAGCCATCCTATGATTTTACGAAGAATGGTAAGTATCGGACGACGATTGAAGAATTACTCAAACCATTTCAGGTTTTGAGTATTCATTTGGGGATGCAGTTTTGTGAGCCATTTACAATTTATGAACTAGATGATTTGCAAAAGTCGAGTAAGGAATATGCAGAGATGATT
>DWZS01000031.1 GCA_019117445.1 Candidatus Limosilactobacillus excrementigallinarum
GAAAATGATAAGATAGTGGTGCCCATAAAGGTCCTTCTTTCTAATGGAATGTTGTAACGACACCATTAAAGACCTTTATGGGTTTTTCTGTCCACTAAAATGTTCAACTTAAATTTTACAATCTGCCATTAATTAAAAAGACTGGGTTAACCCCAGTCTTTTTAATTGGTAAACCATTGAAAAATGCTATAATAAGGCGTGAATTTAAAAAAGCGGGGAAAATACTTTGAAATTAACGGCACGGGAAAAAGGCGCCCTCTTTTTTGAGGGGATTATCACGGTGGTTTTATTAATCTTAATTAATTTAGCCTTAATCGTGATCATTCAAGATGTGATTCAAGATAATCCAGGAGTCGCCAGCGGGATTTTTATTATTAAAAAATCGTTAAAGATCGGACCATTTCAAGCGCAGATTTGGTCGTACCAGCGAATTGTCATTGGGCTCTTTATTGTGATTGATATTTTTGTTGTGTGGTGGCGATTACTTCGGCGCTATCATCAATATCAAATTAACCATATTATTAAAGAACTACATTACATTGCGCAGGGACATTTAGATCATCGAATTCCTTTCCGTTTAAAGGGACGAACACAACACGTTGTGACTAGCGTAAATGCATTGGTAGATAGTGCAGTTCAATCCATGAATGATGAGCGGCAAATTGAAAAGTCAAAAGATGAATTAATTACCAACGTTAGTCATGATTTGCGAACCCCATTAACGAGCATCATTGGATACTTACGCTTGATTGAAGACAAGCAATACCATTCTGAAGAGGATATTCTTAAGTATTCGCACATTGCTTATGAAAAAGCTAAACAAATGAAGAATATGGTGGAAGACCTATTTGAATATACAAAGGTCCAGCAACATGGGGCCCCGGTTAATTTTATGCCGGTTGACTTGGGACAGCTGCTAGAACAGGTTTGTGCCAGTTTCGAACTAGAAGGGGAAAATCGCGGAATTGAAGTCAGTTCGCAAACGACGCCCACACCTTTAGTGATTGATGGTGATCCTGAAAAGCTAGGGCGGGTCTTTAGTAATTTAGTGGCCAACGGAATTAAGTATGGCCATGGAGCCAGTTATATCCGTTTGGATGCCATTCAACACGGCGATCAAGTCACCGTGACGGTCGCCAATGATGGTGAACGAATTCCTGCTGATTCTCTGAGTCACCTGTTTGAACGCTTTTATCGGGTGGAAGCTTCCCGTTCGAAGGCCACGGGAGGAACTGGTTTGGGTCTGGCAATTGTGAAAAGTGTGGTCGACCTGCACCATGGTAATGTTGAAGTGCAATCTAATGATAATCAAACGGCCTTTATTGTAACGTTGCCAACTAAACAAGAAAAATCAGGAGCATCGAATGATGAAACACATTAAACAAGTGCTAGTTAGTTTCATGATTACTTTGGTGGCCGTTTGCGGAATCGGCTTTAACCAATTACCAGTTGTGCATGCAGCGACGGTGGATGCACATGCGGCTTTTGCGGTTGATGCGCAGACAGGTCAGGTTTTATACAACCATAATGGTGATCAACGATTAGCGGTGGCATCAATGAGTAAGTTACTAACGGTTGCCGTAATTGAAAATGAAATTAATTCTGGAAAATTAAAGTGGTCAACGAAGGTTAAAATCACGCCGGCCGAAGCCAAGCTGTCAACTGCCAGTGGTTATTCAAACGTTCCTTTGAAAGCTGGTAAAAAATACACAGTTAAACAGTTAACACAAGCGGCCTTAATTAAGTCTGGTGATGCAGCCACCATTGCATTAACCAGGGCCCAGGGGCGGAATACGCAGCAGTTTGTTCAGCAGATGGGGACAATGGCTAAACGGATTGGCTTGAGTAACTACCGGCTTTATAACGGTGTTGGCTTGGAAAACGGTGATATGGCTAGTTTTAAGTTACCAAAGACGGCAGGAACCGCGGAAAATCAGATGACCGCTCGGGATGTTGCTAAGGTCGCCCGATACTTAATTCGTAACTATCCAGCATTACTGAAAATTACCCAACAACGAACGTTACGCTGGGACGGGAAAGATTATCCGAATAGCAATGAACTATTGCCTGGCAACGAGGCTGCACCAAAAAAGGTTCAAGTCGATGGCCTTAAAACGGGAACTTCCGATAAGGCTGGTCAGTGCCTAGTCTCCACTGGTACTTACCAGGGGCACCGAATTATTACTGTTGTCATGCATGCTAATAACCGGTTCAGTCAAACAAAGGCCCTGTATGAAGAAGTCTTTGCCAATTGGCAACCAGTAACGGGAAAGCAATGGCAAACTGTGAGTGTTAGTCATGGACAACAAAAGAAGGTTCAGCTTACAACTAAACATGCGGTGACGGTTTGGCAGCCGCAACATCAACCGGTAAAGGCCCAATTCATTGCGGATGCCCATGTAAAGGATGGGCAGAAGATCAAGGCGCCACTGAAAAAGAATACCCGAGTTGGTAAATTACAGTATCGTAAATTGACAAATCTCAATAATCAACCGCTCCAATTTGGGGTCTACCCAACAAATGAGGTTAAGCGGGCGGGCTTATTTGGCTGGCTTGATAACCTCTTTTAAAGATTTCCTTAGTAATTAATTTAATGTAAGTGGTTGCATTGATATTAAGTTAAATTTAAATATGATAAACTAATAGGGAATGTGTGTGTTTGGCATGCATGGTCAATCACAATGTAAAAATTTGACTTCATTATTTTGGAGGATTGTTCATTGCAACAAAAAGCCCATCAAATTAATCCAGAAAAACAACCATGGTTGGAAAATCTTGGAATTGCAATGCCATTATGTTTAAGCTATCTACCAATTGGGGTTGCCTGTGGGATTTTACTTCATGCGGCCGGGATGAACTTCTTACTGATTTTATTGGTATCCGTAATGGTTTTTTCTGGTGGTGCCCAATTTATTTTGGCATCATTACTGGTATTGGATGCACCAGTTTCCAGTATTTTCATGACCTTATTTTTCCTCGAATTGCGGTATGCGCTGTTAGGATCTAGTTTGTCGAAATACTTCCGCAACGAGTCGCAACGGATGGTATTATTATTTTCGGCTTCAATGAATGATGAAAACTATGCCGTTAACTACCTGAAATTTGCGACCGATAAAAATTGGTCCACTCGTGATGCATTAATGGTTGAACACTATTCATTGATTTCATGGGCGGGTGGAAATCTGATTGGTGGATTAATCGGAAGTGCGGTTTCGATTGATTTAACAATTGTTGACTTTGCCTTAACAGCATTGTTTATCTACATGATTGTGATGCAAATTCAAAATAACATTACTTTTTTGATCTGTTTGCTGTCGGTGGTAACGTCATTCTTCTTCCTGTTGCTTACCCGCAACACCATTGGGATTATTCTCTCAACACTGGTCACTTCATTAATTGGGTTTGCAATCGAAAATCGAGTCCGGAAGTATGCTAAGCACCCAGATAAAACGTGGATTTTGGGCAAGATTAAGCGACCACGGATTACCAAAACCACGGTGGAAGATATGGAAGGGGACAATGCCCCAGATGAAGAACAACAACTCAATTCCGAATTACATGATGGAGATAAATAATGGTTAGTTTAAGTAATAGTCTAGTATTAGCTTCGCTAGTACCTAGTCATCACAATTTGACATACCACCTGATCGTCATTGTCCTTTCTGCATTAGCAGCGTTTATTCCCCGGTATTTTCCAATGCGGTTCTTTACTAATCGCAAGATTCCGGAATGGTTTAACGAATGGATGAAGTACGTCCCCGTCAGTTTATTTACGGCACTGGTGGTTAAAGGAATTTTTGTTGACTCCAAGTATCGATTGATTCTGGATAAAATTCATCTTTTTGGTAATACGGTAGTGGTCTATGGCTACGCCAGTTACCTGATCGCAGCGGTTTGTGTTGGTTTGGTAGCATACTTTACACGTTCCATGCTTTCATCTGTCATTGTGGGCTTAGGAGTAGTATGGCTGCTGTCGATCACGATTGGTGTTTAATCATCTTTGGCTGGAGGGGAACTCCGGCTTTTTTAGTATGAGGAGGATGGCTTGAAAATGAAAAAAGTATATTTGATTCATGGAACATCGACTCGGGATGATGACTGGTTTCCGTGGTTAGAACAGGCGGTAGCACCAGCAATTCAGTTAGAGCGGTTGTGGTTACCAGAACCTTTTAACCCAGATGTTATGGAGTGGGATCGGGCAATTGATGAGCAGATTACAGAGAATACTGATTTAACGATTGTTGCTCATAGTTTAGGATGCATTGCTGCACTGCGCTTTGTAAAACGTCATCCGCTGCATAATGTCCGGTTAATTTTAGTGGGTGCTTTTGCGCAGCCACTACCTAATTATCCGGAATTAGATGATTTTATGACACCGGCGATTAATTTAAAACAGTTACAAGAAAAAATTAGTCAAGCGGTCGTGATTACAGCACAGAATGACCCGATTGCTCCATATCAGTTCAGTGTTGCGGTTGCTAATCAATTGGGAGCAAAGCTAATTTTGCGGCCCACCGGTGGGCATTTTCTAACGGCGGATGGCTTTCGTGAATTTCCGTTGGTGAAAACGGAATTGGAAAAGATCGTGAAATTCGAATAGAAGGTATACAAAAAGACTTCAAGATCGGCAGAACCGAGACTTGAAGTCTTTTTTCGAGCATGATTATTTTTCATTGAGCATGTAGTCACGGGTCATTGGTAGGTTCTTTCCAGAAGCACCCTTAGTAATCAGGTATTGGATAACATCAATGTTACCAGATTCAAATGAAGCGGCACATGCTTGCAGGTACAAGTCCCACATCCGCGTAAAGCGGTCGCCCATCATTTGGGTGATTTGGTCACGATGTGCATTGAAGTTTTGATCCCAAATTTCCAATGTGCGTTGGTAGTGACGACGGAGCATTTCAATATCCGCAATTTGCAGATGGTTTTCTTCAATATGGTCAACCATTTCTGCTAATCCGGGAACGTAGCCACCTGGGAAAATGTATTTATTGATCCAGCCGTTATAAGCACCACCTTGTTGACGGGTAATCCCGTGAATTAAGGCAACCCCGTCATCAGCTAAGTACTTAGCAACGTCTTTAAAGTAAATTCCCAGATTTTCTTTTCCAACGTGTTCAAACATCCCAACAGAAGTGATGTAATCCCATTGCCGATCACCTAATTCACGATAGTCAATGAGCTTCACTTCCGCGACGTTACTGAGACCTTCATCATTAATCTTCTTTTGCACAAGTTGATATTGTTCTTCACTCAGCGTTACCCCGGTGACCTTTAAACCATATTCTTTGGCTGCCGTAAGCATTAATGTTCCCCAACCACAACCGATATCCAGGAGGGTCTTACCTGGTTTTGGATCTAGTTTTTGTAAAATGTGATGCACCTTGGCGATTTGAGCCGCCTCGAGGTCATCATGATTACCATTTGTAAAGTAAGCACAGGAGTAAGTTAAGGTGTTATCAAGCCAGAGACGGTAGAAATCGTTTCCCACGTCATAATGGCTTTGAACGTCGTCTTCACTTTGCTTTTCGCTGTGGCCTTGCTTAGGCAAGAATTTCCGGAACTTTGAACTCCGCATGAAGCTATCAGCACTTTCGTAAGCAGACTCGATTAATTTTTGAATACTACCATCGATCTCGATTTTGTGATCCATATAAGCTTCACCAAGGGCAATGGAGGCGTTCCGCGTAATTTCTCGAATTGGAATTTTTTCCTTAAATGTGATCGTGACTTCCGGTTCACCATCACCATAGGTAACGCTCTTACCATCCCAGAAGACGATTTTGACTGGAATCGTAAATGAGCGACTTAAGAGTTGTTTGTAGAACGTCTTTTCTAACATGTGTGGGTTTCCTTCTTTCTTATATTAAACAAGTTACTATTATACACCTTGAAAATCGGTTCGTGTTTGATCAATTCACGATGATTGTTTTGCTTTGGAAGTATGTTGTTGTGCTCGATCACGAATAATTCGATAAAAGGCGGCAAATAGAGGAACGGTAAACATCATGCCAATGATTCCAGAAACACCGCCGCCAACCATCACGGCAACAAATACCCACACGCTTGGCAGGTCAATTGCTTTACCGACGACAATGGGGTAGGTAATGCGGTTGTCAAGTTGTTGCAGAATGATGATAAAGATTAGAAAAATGAGTGCTTTAACTGGTGAAATAGCAAAGATGATGACGACGCCGACCGAAGCACCTAAGATTGCCCCGATAATTGGAATCAAGGCAGTAACGGTAGTGACTGCGCCCATCATATAGGCGTAAGGTAGCCGCAGAATCGTCATCCCAATAAAACAGCAGATTCCCAGGATTGCAGCATCTTTGCATTGACCACTAATGTAGCTGCTAAAACTGTTATCGAACACGTGGATTACATACATAATCTGATTTTTGGCCCGGGGAAGCCAAAGATCAATTAATTTATAAAATTGTCGTCGTAACATTTCTTTGAAAATTAAGAGGTAAATAGAGAAGAAAACGGCAATGACCGTCGTAGTTCCAAAAGAAATGATTTTGGTGGCAGTATGGCGAACTACCTTGAAGGTTCCGCCCACGCCGACGGAAGCCTGTTTAAAAACCGCGGACCAATTAATTTTACTTGGATCAATATACCTAAATGAGTGGTTCGATAAATAGGTAATGGTCTTTTCGATTATTCGACTATGGTGCGCTAATAGTAACTTGATACAAGCAATTACTTCAGGAATTACTAACCATAAAACCGCTGAAAGAATCACAATAATTGAAATGTAGGACAGTGTGATGCAGATTCCCCGTTGTAACTTCCGTGCATTAGGGGTGGGAAAAAATTTTTCATACAAGTGCTCCCATTGGTTCAACAAAATATTGATGATATAGGCAAGAACCGCACCAACAAGCAAAGGAATTGTTGCATGACCGACATTACCAATAAATTTGGCGACACTGGGCCAATAGGTAATGGCTAAGTATAAAGCAAATAGGGTTATAAATATTCTTAAATAACGGCGGTCAAAAAATTCTTTGTTCACGACTAATTCCTCCAGTTTCAATCAATAACTTTATTTTACACGTTATCAGGAGTGAACGGAAAACTTTCGTTCGTGAGCTGATTTTTGTTAAAATTGGGTTAATTGATGAAAAGAAGGTTATAGAGAGATGGAAAATGCATGGACAAAATTTACCAGCAACGTTCACTTGCACCGGACGGTGGTTTTATTAATGCTGATTGCAGTGCTGTACGTTGCGCGGGGCATGATGAACACGATTTTACTAACGTTCATTTTTACTTATCTAATTGTTCATTGGGTCCGACTGGTCCAACGGTGGATTCCGAAATTACCAGTAACAATCATTGTATTAGTAACATATATTCTCTTGATATGGGGGATTTATTATGTGGTAACGGATTATCTTCCCATGATTATTAATGAACTCGTCAAAATGGTGGATTCACTAATTAAATTTTATCAAGGTGACGATATGAAATGGTTAATGCGCTATGTTAATCGTTACGTCAGCACGGCCACGATTATTGAACAAGCAAAACATGGAATGAGTTTTGCGGTTGACACGTTAACGCGGATTGGAACACTAACCATTTCACTTTTTATGTCATTAATTTTAAGTTTTTTCTACACGATCGAACTAAAGCAAATGAATGAATTTTCGCATCAATTTTTAGAAACCAAGTATTTGAACTGGCTGTTTGGCGATATTTATTACTTTGGTAAGACGTTTGTGAATACGTTTGGGGTAGTTTTGGAAGCCCAATTTTTCATTGCCATCTGTAACACTGCGTTAACGATGATCTGTCTATCATTTATGAAGATGCCACAGATCTTTGCGTTAGGGTTGATGGTATTCATCCTAAGTCTAGTTCCGGTGGCTGGAGTAATCATTTCATTAATTCCGCTCTGTTTAGTCGGTTACCAATCTGGCGGGATTCGGGATGTTATCTACATTATTATTATGATCATGGTTATTCATGCGCTGGAAGCGTATGTTTTAAATCCGAAATTCATGTCCAGTCGAACCGAATTACCAATTTTCTATACCTTTGTCGTGCTATTAGTAGCCGAACATTTATGGGGGACTTGGGGCTTAATTGTTGGGGTACCAGTCTTCACGTTTTTACTAGATGTGTTCGGGGTAAAATCGGTTCAGCGGCATCGTGGCCCGCAATCAATTCGGGAATAAGTATTTACATTTCCGACAGAATCAACTATTCTAATTATATATTTACGAACTATTAATAATCTATTTTAAATAATAGTTCTTGTTTTTAGGGGTTTATTTTAAGGAGGACCAATTAATGTTAACAGATATTGAAATTGCTGATCGTGCTGAAATGGAACCCATTACAGAAATTGCTGCCAAAATTGGTTTAAGTGAAGATGATATTGAACAATATGGAAAGTACAAAGCAAAGTTACAGCTGCCGCTAAAAAAGGATGCTAATAAGAAACATCGGTTGGTCCTCGTGACTTCTATTAATCCAACTCCTGCTGGTGAGGGTAAATCTACAGTGCTGGTCGGTCTGGGCGATGCAATGAATAAGTTAAACCACCAAACGATTATTGCCATGCGGGAACCATCTATGGGACCGGTCTTTGGGATTAAAGGTGGGGCCACCGGTGGTGGTTTCAGCCAAGTTATTCCAATGGAAGATATTAACCTCCACTTTACAGGTGACTTACATGCACTCACGAGTGCTAACAATACCTTGGCTGCCCTCATTGATAACTACATCATGCGGGATAACGAATTGAATCTTGACCCTCGGCGGATTATTTGGAAACGAGTTGAAGACGTTAACGACCGTGCATTACGGAATGTGGTGACAGGTCTTGGCGGAGTTATGCAAGGGATTCCCCGAGAAACGGGCTTTGACATTACTGCGGCCTCTGAATTAATTGCCATTTTGTGCCTTTCGACTGATTTGATGGATTTGAAACGGCGGGTTGGACGAATTGTGGTTGGCTACACTCGGGATAAGGAACCGGTGACTGTCAGTCAACTGGGCTTCGAAGATGCCATTACGATCTTGCTGAAGGATGCGATTAAGCCGAACCTTGTCCAAACGTTGGCGCATACGCCAACTATCATCCATGGGGGACCATTTGCAAATATCGCGCATGGATGTAACTCAGTTTTAGCAACTCAAGCGGCAATGAACCTAGCAGACTACACGGTTACTGAATCAGGTTTTGGTGCCGACCTTGGTGCAGAAAAGTTTCTTGATATTAAACGGCGAGTCTTGGGCAAGACGCCAGATGCAATGGTAATTGTAGCCACCGTACGGGCGCTGGAATATAATGGTGGTGCTCAACTGGCTAGTTTGAAGGATGAAAATCTTCCAGAATTAAAGAAGGGCATGGCAAACTTAAATCGGCATATCAAGAATATGCAACGGTTTGGTATTCCACTGGTAGTCGCAATTAATCATTTTGTAACTGATACAGATGCTGAAATTAAAGCGATTGAAGAAAATTGTAAGGCCCTCGGTGTTAACGTGGTGGTCACTGATGCCTGGGCTAAAGGTGGCGATGGTGCAATTGACCTAGCTAAGGAAGTGGTTAAGCTGGCCGATCAACCAAGTACGTTCCATGAGCTTTATGACTTAGATCAAACTCCAGAAGAAAAGATCCGGACGATTGCTACGCAGATATATGGCGCGAAGAACGTCGTGTTTAGCAAGAAGGCTCAAAAGCAACTTAAACAATTTACTGACCTGGGTTGGAACAGGCTCCCCGTATGTATTGCGAAAACGCAATACTCATTTACTGATGATCAAACTCAATTGGGGGCACCAACGAACTTTACGTTCCATATCCGAGAACTGGTTCCAAAGCTGGGGGCAGGGTTCATTGTGGCCTTGTCTGGTAACATGATGACGATGCCGGGGCTAGCCAAGACTCCAGCGGCCGTCAACATGACAATTGATGAAAATGGGACAATTACTGGATTGTTCTAAGATGAATAGTTAGATGTTTGAAAAAAGACACAGAATATCGTAATGATGTTCTGTGCCTTTTGTTTATATACGAACTATATTTCTAAAATTAATTATATTGTTCTTGTTTTATTTCACTAAGTTTGGTACCCTAAAGGAGATCTAAGGAGGGAATGACTAATGAGTAAAGTTAGTGTTGTGATGGGCAGTAAATCAGATTGGCCAACGGTTAAAGAAGCTTGCTTGATTTTAGACCAATTTGGGGTTGATTATGATAAACAAGTGATTTCTGCACACCGGATGCCAAACGAAATGTTCGCTTTTGCGCAAAATGCTGTTAAAAACGGTACCGCGGTCATTATTGCTTGTGCAGGCGGGGCTGCCCATCTTCCAGGGATGATTGCGGCAAATACACCATTGCCCGTGATTGGTATTCCTGGTCAAACAAAGGCTTTAGGCGGAATGGACTCATTACTTTCGATTGTTCAGATGCCAGCAGGCATTCCGGTCGCGACTACGGCAATAGGCAATGCGGGAGCCAAGAACGCTGCTTTATTAGCGCTCCAAATTTTAGGAATCACTAATTCAAAGATTCAACAACAGATTGTTCAGTATCGACAACGGATGCATGATGAAGCAAAAGAAAGCGGGAATCATCTTGACTAACTTTATTCAACCGGGATCAACCATTGGGATTATTGGCGGTGGCCAATTGGGTCAAATGCTGGCGTTAGATGCAAAGCAAACGGGAATGAAAGTCATTATTTTGGACCCAACACCGCATTGTCCAGCTGGCCAAGTCGCTGATGAACAGATTATTGCCCCTTATGAAGACGTAGCAGCAATTCAAGAACTTGCCCAACGTGCGGATGTCTTAACCTATGAATTTGAAAACGTTGATTTGAAGGCCTTAGAAGATGTGGCAAATCATTCGTATGTTCCCCAGGGAACAAATTTGTTGTACATTACTAAGGATCGGATTCGGGAAAAGACTTTTTTACACCAAGCGGGATTGAAAACGGCGCCTTTTCAGCCTGTACATAATTCTCAAGAACTGGAAAACGCGGTGGCCAATATTGGGTATCCGTGTGTTTTGAAAACATGTGAAGGTGGTTATGATGGGCATGGGCAAGTAGTTTTGCATCAAACAGCTGACTTAGCAAAATGTGCGGAGATTTTAAAGACGCAAAATTGTATTTTAGAAGGTTGGGTTCCTTTTAGAATGGAATGTTCTGTAATGGTGGCCCGTAACGAACGGGGAGAGGTCACCACGTTCCCGGTAGCCGAAAATATTCATCATAATGAAATTCTGCATATCAGTATTGTCCCGGCTCGGATTTCACCAGCGTTGCAAAGACAAGCGCAACAGATGGCGGAACAAATTGCTCAGGCAATTAATTTACGGGGGATTTTAGGGGTGGAGATGTTTGTTGGCCAAGACGACCAGATTTACATCAATGAATTAGCACCACGCCCGCATAATTCTGGTCATTATTCGATTGAGGCCTGTAACTTCTCTCAGTTTGCCATTCACAATCGAGCAATTTGTAACTGGCCGCTACCACAAATTAGACTTTTACAGCCTGTAGTAATGGTGAATGTACTGGGGCAACACGTTGCAAAAGTCCGTCAGCAAATTGCACAACACCCGACTTGGCATTTTCATGATTATGGAAAAGCGGAAATTCGCCATAACCGAAAAATGGGTCACGTAACGATTTTGACAGATGATGTTGAACAGACCCTCCATGAAGTGGATGCCAGTGAAATTTGGCAGAAATAGTTTTCCAAAATAATTCAAATCATTATAGAATAGAACTATTGAGAAAAAGAAAGGATTTTAAACCCATGATTGATCGCTATACTAGTCCAGAAATGAAGCATATTTGGAGTGACCAGACTAAATACCAATGCTGGTTAGAAGTTGAAATTGCTGCAGATGAAGCCTGGAGTAAACTTGGCCACATTCCAGCGGAAGATGTAGAAAAAATTAAGCAGAACGCAAAGTTCACGGTCGAGGGGATTAACGAGATCGAAGCAGTAACTCACCACGACGTGATTGCCTTTACGCGGGATGTTTCTAAGTCGTTGGGACCTGAACGAAAATGGGTTCATTATGGAATGACGAGTACCGACGTCGTTGATACTGCGCAGGGTTACCGTTTAAAAAAGGCGAATGATTTATTACGCCAAGATATTGAAGACTTTATGCAAGTCTTAAAAGAAATGGCGGAAAAATATAAGTACACGGTATGTATGGGCCGAACTCACGGGGTACATGCTGAGCCAACCACGTTCGGTTTGAAGGCTGCCCGCTGGTATTCAGAAATGAAGCGTAATCGGCAGCGGTTTGATGAAGCTGCTAAAGGGGTCGAAGCTGGTAAAATTTCTGGAGCAGTCGGCACTTTTGCTGAAATTGATCCATTTGTGGAAGAATATGTTTGCAAGAAGTTAGGGATTCGTCCACAGGAAATTTCGACCCAAGTTTTACCACGGGATTTACATGCTGCGTATATTGCCGCGATTGCGCTCGTTGGGACCAGTCTGGAAGAGATGGCTACGGAAATTCGTTCCTTGCAACGGACGGAAATTCATGAAGTTGAAGAACATTTTGCCAAGGGACAAAAGGGTTCTTCTGCAATGCCACATAAGCGGAACCCGATTGGTTCGGAAAATATTTGTGGCTGTGCACGG
Organism: Candidatus Limosilactobacillus excrementigallinarum; assembly: GCA_019117445.1. Classification (GTDB taxonomy): domain Bacteria; phylum Bacillota; class Bacilli; order Lactobacillales; family Lactobacillaceae; genus Limosilactobacillus; species Limosilactobacillus excrementigallinarum. The sequence goes on from DWZS01000031.1 coordinate 12,643, forward strand.
ATGCTCCGGGGGTACATGGTACCAGCTTATGAAGACGTTTCACTATGGCACGAACGAGATATTTCACACTCAAGTGCTGAACGAATGATTTTGCCTGATGCGACCTCGTTACTAGACTATATGTTGAAGCGGTTTGGACGGATTTTGAAGAACTTAGATGTCTTCCCAGAAACAATGAAGAAGAATATGGACAAGACCCTCGGCTTAATTTACTCTGGACGGGTTTTGCTAAAGCTAGTTAATTCAGGGATGACCCGGGAAGCGGCATATGATTTGATTCAACCATATACCGCTAAGTGCTGGGCTGAACAAATTCCGTTCCGCCCATTGCTAGAAGCTGATCCAACAATCCAAAAACAATTGACCAAGGAAGACTTGGATGATGCATTTGACTATCATTGGCACTTACGCCACGTTGATGATATCTACAAGCGAATTGGGTTAGATTAACGTGTTGAAAATATAATAAATTTGAATTTATACAATCAAAAATAACGGTCGGTAAGGTCTGAACAATTAGAGCTTACCGACCGTTATTTTTAGGTAGTGGATAAAGATTATTTGGTATCCTTATCAGGAACGCCAGCTAATACTTGAAAAATATCTGCTAATGATATGTTTTGATTATTGAATTTTTTATTAATAAGTAGTTGACGAAATTCTTCGATAGATATTTTTTCAGTTTGTTTATACGGAACTACGGAAGAAGCACCTTGATTCATACTGGTTTGAAAGGTAATGATTAACCCCTCATTACTATCTAACTTAACGGTGTATTGTTCGTAATAAGCGGGAATGTCATAATTACCGTTAAGTTGTTTGTGTTTTTTAAAAAAGTTAATGATAAGGTCATTAAATTTATCTTTGGATTGTAAGGCAACTTGCCAGTCTTGACTTGTCATGATTAAACATTTCCTTTCCTAAATTCTATAGTGAATTAATTTTAAAAGCGATTGTTTTAGCTAATCTTTCATGACCCTCAGCGTTAGGATGAAGCCCCTCCAATGATAACTTTGGGAATAAGTAGGGGTTATAATTTCCAACATTAAAAATATCTAACACGGGAATTGAAAAATAATTACCGACTTGTTTGATGGCATTTACATAATCAATAAATGTGTACCCCAATTTATTTTTTCGTAATTTTCCCTGATTATCATATAATCGCCATTCAGCATGATTCGATTTTGCTGGAGTGATTAAGAGAAGCTTAGCAAATGGGTTTTGGCTTGCTAAATTGGTAATCATATATTTAAAGGATCCGCAGAAGGTATAAATATTGATGTCATCATTAATTGAACCAATTGGTCGATTACTGGCAAAATCATTGGTGCCACCAAAAATAGTGATGACTTTTTGATCCTTAACGTCTTGAATTTGATCACCAATAAATCCACGGTCATCGTCTCCCTTAGCAATGGTTGCACCACCAATGCCAGTGTTCCTAGGGCAAGTCCCTAAGTATTTCTCCATTCTTGATACATAACTTGGAATATCTGGTCGTGATGCAGCTCCATGAGTAAAACTATCACCAATACAAGTGATGGGTTGGTTACGATAAGGGAAGAGAATATTTTTTATATCTATATCTTCATTATTCATTTTGATCATTCTTTCTCCAAAAAGTAATTGAATCGTAATTAACACCAGTTAGGTCTTCACAAATAGCCTTGGTATGAGGATCGACATCATTCATACTGCCACCCTTTTGAAGACGCACTAACTCAGTAGAAAGAACTTTAAAAGTACTCTTGCTGAGGTGGAAACGACTAGCAAAAAACATGGCAAGCAGAATCATACCACCAACACCAACGGACATAATTAAGGTAATCATTATAATGGCGCTATGGGGTTGTGTAAGAGAACCGGTTGCTGATTTTTTAAAGCCAGCAAAATCGAGTAAGTAACCAGCCACGACCCCAGCTAATCCTTGACTGATTTGATTAATAAAAGTCATAACAGATGCAAATAATCCAGAACGATTTTTACCAGTTACTAGAGTGTCTAAATCTGGAATGAATGGGAAAGCATTCCATGGTGTGAAATATAAGATGTAAAGCCCAATTTCATATAAAACCATGCCAATAATTAAGTAGAACATGATATGGGATGGTTTCATCAATGCAATTAATCCCCACATAATGGCACTAATTAATATTAAAGAATACCCAAAAAGATCCATTGCTCGATAGCTAATTTTTGTAATTACAAAGCCTGCAATGATGGTAACTGGAATGGATACAATGCTGAGCGATTGTAAAAAGCCAGAGGTACTGGTAGATTTTCCAAGAACATAAACGATGTAGTAGACAAAGACGGTACTAAATAAAATGGAAGCAAAATAGGAACTCAAGTAGATTCCCATATGAATTCGGAAAGTTTTAATTTTGAACGTTGAAAAATAGTTTTTAAGTTCAGCTTTTAAGCCGTGATTGTTTCCATTTTCCGCCTTTGCTTCAATATTTAATTGCTTGGCCTCTGCTTTAGTGACAAAGTGTTCCCAGGTTGTTTTATAGCAAACCCAAATAAGAAAAACGGTAACAACAGAAAATATAATCTGCATGAGTAGGTATGGAATTGGTGATGACTTTGGGTAAAATTTGAAAAGCATTGCCGGAACAAATTGAGTTAACATGTTACCTAATCCAGCAATAACCATTCTGGTAGTCGACATGTAAGTTCGTTCGTTAAAGTCCTTAGTCATTTCATTAGGTAAACATTCCCAAGGAATTTGTAAAACGGACATTAGAACGGTTGTTAGTAGGTAAGTAACAAGGTAGTACCAGTAGGACATACCAGAAATCCATAATGTAATAGGAACTAGGACAGCTGGAATGGCGACTAATAAGAAAATGTGCCGCCGACCATATTTACGACCAAGCCGGTATTTATAAATATTATCTGAAATGTTTCCCATAACTAGTGAAGCAATGGCATCAGCTACCCGACCAATCAGGAAAATGGTAGCCCCTTGTCCGGCTGACAAGCCACAGAATGTGGTGTAGAAGAACAGCAGCCAGGCCCCCACTAAACCTTGCATTGAAATGCTAAAAAATGAAAATACACCAAATCCAATTGAGCGACCGATTTCAATTTTACCGCGGCTTTGATAAATTTTTCGATTTTGATATTCATCCCAGCCATCATGGAGTGAAGTGGAAGAATGATTTGCGTTATTCATAATAATGACTCCTTTGCATTAATTTTCATTAAGTGATTCACGTAACTTATTGGCTAGTTGATCGTCATTTAATTCACGATGGGTGGTCCATAACAACATTACTCGCGCGTCGCCTGGTAATTTAATAAAGTGACGTTCCCACCCGTCTTCATCGGCGGTATCACCAATGGTGCGAATGTATTGACGAATAAAGCGCAGTTTATTAATGGTCAGTGGCACGTTATTGTCTGCATCATTTTCATAAAAATCACGCCATTTTGGTGAAGGATTATGATTAATCACTTCGATGATTTTTTTCATGCTTTGTAAGGCACAGTCTGCATGTAAAAAGGCAGTAATGAGGTTATTATCTGATTGAGCGACTTGAGCGGCTTGATAAGCATGAATTAGTTCATTTAATGCAGAGAGCCCTTGTGCTTGATTAATTGCGCTCATGTAAATGTCCCCATACAAAACACAACGGTTATGTTGATCTTTCATTTTTAGAAGAAGGACTTCTAATTGGCAAATTAATTTAGACCATTTATTTAATGAAGGTTCGATCATTTTTTGAATGTTAGCAAGGTCTTTTGCTAAAGTACCTTCGTTAACTAGCCAAGTGGAATCAGTTAGTTGGCCATTTGGAGTTACCCAAGCTTTAATTATTCGCCGAATTAGGAATGGGGCAAATTCATCGCCTGCTCTTTCATCAGTATGTTGGCCATATTGAATAATACTGTTCCAATATTGTTTATAGCTATCAATGATTTCAGCATTAAATTCGTTATAGTAATGATGAACGTATTCTTGCAAGATTTCATCTAAGGAACGACGGTGATAATCGACTAACCAACTTTTGGCATACTCACGTAGATATAAAATATGTGGTTTAATATTCCCAGTATTAATTAATTCGAAAGTGTCTAAACTATTTTGCCGAGCTTTTATTAACTCATTAGAAACAAAAGCGGGACTATTGGACATTAGGCCAAGAAAATTAGAGGCTTGCAAATCGTGGAAGCCGGCGTGACAGTAAAGACCACGTTGCCGTTTTTTGGGATTAGGAACTTTTAGAATTGGGATTCGTGGATTGTCATTTCCCTGGCGACGGGAAACCATTTTTCCATATCCACTATCAGCCCAAATTTCGATGACATCATTTGGAAAATCAAGCAGGCCTTCCCGATATAAACTAGTTAGTTCCCCATAAATATTGATGGCCATTGGAGCCTTAGGATCATATTTTTTAACCATTTCGTATTGAGTACGGATGATTTGGTTAATAACTTTTGCGATTTCCTTTTTGGTCCATTTACGGCTGTGATCATCCAGCCAAAATGGTTTATCCCCTTGTCCCCGAAAGCCGAGACTATAAACTACTTTCATATTCCGTTGTGCTAAAATTGCTTTTTTCCAAAGACCTTGGAATAATTGAGGATATTTTAAATAAGAAGCAGATAGATGGGGATATTCACGAGCAAACATTTTTGCTCCAAGCGGTTCTGGATGGTGTTGAGCAATGATTAATCCATAATTACTTGCTAATTGTCGATTACGCTGCGAAGTTAAGCCAGTGCCTGGAATGATCATATTGCAACCTACTCGTAGGGCTGCTTCAAATGCCTGTTCCCAGACATATTGATTCGAGTCATGGTCTTTCCATGTGTTTATTAATAATTCGTCATTAATAAACCATCCACGATATTTAGTTTTGTAGTTAGGGAGGTGTAGGTTGAAATTAGACCATGAAATATATGCTTGCTTTTGAATTGGGGTATCCATCCAATACCAAAAATCATCAATTTTTAATATTGATCTTGATACTGCTAGGGCACCATACATTACTCCAAGATTGCTTCCCGACTTAATGATTACTTGGTGATCATGTAAATCAATCTGATATTCTTCAGGATTAGCTGTGAGTTGCTCATCAACTTGAAGGTGAATTTCATTTGGCTCTTTCCTGGCGGTAGTTACTTTGTTGATGTCTCGCTGAAGAATTTCTCGTGCTCGCTTCAATACAGAATCAAACAAATTAGATGTAGTCACTTGAGTTGCTTTAGAAATGATAAAAAATGGTTTATCCATAATTTCCATCCTTATAAACAAATTTCGCGCTTAATTGTAAGCGTTTTCTATGATATAATCTTTGCAAACTCAGACTAAATTATTGCAAAAGGAGACCCGTTTTGCTTCAATATAATGATTTCCCACTAGACGGGACGATTAAGCAAGATATTGTTTGTTTTCACCATTTAGATAAACATCACACTAGTCCATTTCACAGACATCTTGATCATGTTGAATTGTTATTAATATTAAACGGCGATGTTGAGTTTTTTTCTAAAAAAGTTAATGTGAATTTAAAGCCAGGTGATTTAATATGTATTCCCAATGGAGTTTGGCACCGTATTTATACCGATTCATCCAAGAAATATGAGCGGGTTTTTATTAATATTAGAGTTAGTACCATTGCCCGACTATCAACGTTACAAACTGATCTAATGCGGTGCTTTCAACATTTTCCCTTAGGATGGGATGTCAATATTGTCAGTCTAACTAAGAACGAAAAAATGGAGTTTATTGCGCTTTGTCATCGTATTATTAATTATTTGCAATCGGAAGCCACACTGGACTATGGCTATGATCTTCAATTAGATATATTACAAGCTCGATTATTGCTGGCGATTAATAGTAAATTACAGCGGCCTAAGAAAATACCGCAGCTTGTTCATTCTAGTCGATTGCAGCAACTACTGGATTTTATTGATACTCATTTAGATCAAGATCTAAGCTTAAAGGAACTTTCGAGGCGGTTTTATTTGCATCCAGACTACTTGAATCGATATTTCCATAATCATATGGGGTTATCGTTACATTTATATATCAAGCAATTACGAACAGATAAGGCATGCCGATTGCTTACTAATGGAGAACGTATCAATCAGGTTGCCAGCGACTGTGGGTATCAGAATTACAGTAGTTTCATTCGAGCATTTACTAATGAAATGGGAATATCTCCTGGAAAATATCAACGACAAAATGTAAATCGCTCTTAACTACACCACTAACTTAATCTCTTAAATGCTTGTTATCCTCCTTAGGCCATTTGATTTGCAGTTTCTCATAATCTGTTCAATAATTTAATTATTAGAAGGACAGGTGAGTAAGATGACAAGTAATCGGCAAAAACTATTAGTTTTATGTGGAATTGCAGTTTTAGCGGCCGTTTGTCAATGGGGATTGCAGGTCCCGCTTTGGGCGCAAATTATCAACAGTGTTGCTGGCGGATGGATGGCTTTGGTGATGTTTATTGATATGCTCAAGAAGCTGCGCGCGGGCGATTATGGTGTTGATTTACTGGCCATTACCGCGATTGTTGCAACACTGGCGGTGGGTGAGTATTGGGCAGCAATGGTCATTTTGTTAATGCTCATCGGTGGCGATTCTTTAGAGGACTACGCTAATCAACGGGCTCATAGTGAACTCAGTACTTTGCTGGATAACACACCGCGGATTGCTAATCGTCTAATTGATGGCAAGGTCATGGCTGTCGATGTCAATGAATTAAAAGTCGGGGATCAAGTAGTCATTAAACCCGGAGAACAAGTTCCGGTTGACGGGATCGTAGTGGAAGGAATTAGCTCAGTTGATGAGTCTATGCTCACTGGAGAATCCTTGCCGGTTAATAAAAGTTGTGGTGAAGAATTACTGTCTGGCTCAGTGAATGGTGATGGCCGGTTAGTGATGAAGGTTCAACGGTGTGCTGCAGATAGTCAGTACCAACAATTAGTTGCCTTGATTGAACAATCTGATCAACAACCCGCCCATTTTGTTCGTTTAGCCGATCGTTATGCATTACCCTTTACGCTCATTTCGTATCTCATTGCGGGAATTGCATGGTGGGTAGCAAAAGATCCAATTCGATTTGCTCAAGTTTTAGTCGTGGCATCACCGTGTCCGTTGATTTTAGCAGCACCAGTGGCCTTTGTTTCCGGAATGAGTCGGAGTTCCACTAACGGGATTGTGGTAAAGACTGGGGACGTGGTCGAAAAGCTGGCAACGATTCGTTCGGCTGCCTTTGATAAGACCGGTACATTAACGCACGGTAACTTAATGGTCAGTGCTGTGGTTCCCCATGGTGAGATTACGGCGAAACGGTTGCTCCAGATCACCGCAAGCGTGGAACAAGATTCGAACCACGTGTTAGCGCAATCAGTAGTACAAGCAGCTCGTCAGCAATCAATTTCTTTATTACAACCAACTGCAATGCATGAAACTACGGCTCAGGGAATTGAAGCGATGATTGATCAGCAGAAAGTCAAGGTCGGCCGCAGGACCTTTGTCGATCCTGATAATCAAATTACGGCCGCGGATGTCACCGCCATTTACGTGGTGGTGGATGGCCATTATTGGGGCCGGATTGAATTTCAGGATCAGCTCCGTAGTGAGACGCCGCGGGTAATTAACAAATTACGAGACTGTGGTGTCCAAACGATTATGATGTTAACTGGGGATCAAGAGCAAATCGCTCAACGTATTGCAGCAAAAATTGGTATTACGCAAGTCTTTGCGGGATTATTACCAGAACAGAAGGTCATGCATCTACAACAGCTCCCTGATCAGGAACGCCCAAGCATGATGGTTGGAGATGGTGTGAATGATGCGCCGGTATTGAAAGTGGCTGATGTTGGGGTTGCCATGGGTGCTCGAGGCTCGACCGCCGCAAGTGAATCAGCGGACGTGGTGATTCTAGCAGATGATTTACGTAAAGTGGCGAATGCCATTGTGATCGCTCAAGACACATTACGGATTGCCAAACATGCCGTATGGATTGGGATTGCGGTGTGTGTGATTTTGATGCTGATTTGTAGTACTGGGGTTGTACCAACGATTGTTGGGGCCTTTTTGCAAGAAGTTGTCGATACAGTTTGTATCTTATGGGGTCTCCGGGCACGGCATGATTTTAAAAATCTAATGTAAATAAAAATGACCAACTAGCTGAACAATCATTGGCTAGTTGGTTTTTAATTTTGCCATTTTTGGTAAATGACGAACAATAATAAATAAACAAAATTAAAAGTTTGGATATTTGTTGACAGATTTGCAATCAATTGATATGCTCATGATGTTCGATAACGAACTCAAATAATTATTTGCTTTACAAAGTTCGTGTTTTATTCAAAAAGGAGCGATTTTAATCATGGGTGAACTATTATATTCCGGAAAAGCAAAACAAATGTGGGCGACGGAGGATCCGGATTTATTACGTGTTGTCTACCTTGACCAAGCAACCATGTTGAATGGCAAACGAAAGGACCATTTTGCTGGTAAAGGTACAGCTGCCAATGATATTTCAACGTTAGTTTTTGAATATTTAATCCGTAAAGGAATTCCAACGCACTTTGTGAAACGGCTCTCGCCAACAGAAGAATTAGTAAAAAAGTGTGAAATGATTCGATTAGAATTTGTTACCAGAAATATTGTTGCGGGGCATTTCGCCTCACGCTTCGGACTAAAGGAAGGGACGCCATTAGCCCAACCGGTAGAAGAAACGTTTTATAAGAGTGATGAACTGGATGATCCCTTTGCTAACGAATCAGATGCCATTGCTATTCAAACATGCACGGCGAAGGAATATCAACAATGTTGGGATTTAGCACGGCGGTGCAACGTACTATTGACTGCGCTTTTTGCAAAGGCGGGGATGAAATTAGTTGATTTTAAGCTTGAGTTTGGCAAGTTAGCAGACGGCACTTTGGTTCTTGCAGATGAATTTTCACCAGATAATTGTCGACTGTGGGATCGTGAAACGAATGCCCACCTGGATAAAGATGTCTTCCGCAAGGGGTTGGCTGATATTACGACAACTTATGATGAAGTATATGCACGTTTGCAAAAGGCAGTCATGGAGGAAAATGATGATTAAAGTTCGAGTTTTCGTCACCTATAAACAATCAGTTTTTGATCCCCAAGGGGATACGATTACTAAAACCGTTCACGCCATTGGTCATTCTGAAGTGGAATCTGTGCAGGTTGGTAAGTTTTTTGACTTGAGCTTAAAAACTACCCCAGACCAAGTGGCAACAGTCATTAAAGACATTGCGACGAATTTATTGGTGAACTTCAATATGGAAACTTACACTTACCAAGTGCTGGAGGGCTAGTTATGAAGATTGCGGTAATTGTCTTTCCTGGTTCTAACTGTGATGTTGATATTTATGAAGCACTGGCGACCGTTTGCCACGCTGATGTCCAATACGTTTCCCATCGTGAAAGAAGTCTGGCTGGTTTTGATGCGGTGATGCTGCCAGGGGGCTTTTCATATGGTGACTACCTGCGAGCGGGAGCGCTAGCACGGTTTACAAACATTATGCCGGCAATTATTCAAATGGCTAACGAAGGGAAACCAGTATTTGGGACTTGTAATGGATTTCAAATCTTAACTGAAGCTGGCCTATTGCCTGGAGCTTTAAAACACAACAATAGTCAGCAATTCATTTGCAAAACGGTTCCGTTAGAAGTGGTGAATAATCAGACGTTGTTTACTACTAAATATCAAGCACGTGAACGAATTGCGTTACCGATTGCCCATGCTGATGGTTGTTATGTTGCCAGCAAGGAGACGCTCAACCAGTTGGAACAAAACCACCAAGTAGTCTTTCGGTACGCAGCGGAGAATCCGAATGGCTCTTTGAGAAATATTGCTGGGATTACAAATCGTCGAGGAAATGTCTTAGGGATGATGCCACACCCGGAGAGGGCGGTGGAAGCCCTGCTAGGGAATACAGCTGGGCGACGTCTCTTTGAATCACTGTTAGCAAATGGCACCGTAAAAGCATAGTGAGGGAAAACGATGAAGCAAGCAATGACACCAGAAGAAATCAAAAAGCAAAAGCCTTACCTTGATTGGAGTTTGACGGAAAAGGAATATAACTATATTGCCGATCAATTATTAGGTCGTTTACCAAACTATACGGAAACTGGTTTATTTGCAGCAATGTGGAGTGAACATTGTTCTTATAAAAAATCGAAGCCGGTTTTACGTCTCTTTCCAAATAAAAACGCTCGAGTTTTACAGGGCCCGGGTGAAGGTGCGGGAGTAGTTGATATTGATGATGGACAGGCAGTCGTTTTTAAGGCGGAAAGCCATAACCACCCGACAACAGTGGAACCCTATCAAGGTGCCGCAACCGGGGTGGGCGGAATTCTCCGGGACATCTTTAGTATGGGGGCCCGACCAATCGCGTCACTGGATTCGCTACATTTTGGTGAATTAACGGATCCCCAAATGCGGATGAAAGTGGCCCAAACAATCAAAGGCATTGGCGACTATGGAAATTGTATGGGGATTCCCACGGTGGCTGGCGAAACAACGTTTGATCCTTGCTATCAAGGTAATATTTTGTGTAACGCGATGAGTGTTGGTTTGATGAATCAAAAAGATCTCCAGCAAGGGAAGGCTGCCGGAATTGGTAATGCGGTGATGTATGTAGGTGCCAAAACCGGGCGTGATGGAATTCATGGAGCCACCTTTGCTTCTGCGGACTTTTCTGATGAGAATGCGACGCAACGTTCCGCCGTCCAAGTCGGCGATCCGTTTATGGAAAAGCTGCTGATGGAGGCATGTTTGGAATTAATTCAAAAGCATGCTGATTGGCTGGTTGGGATCCAAGATATGGGAGCTGCTGGAATTGTCTCCTCCAGTGCTGAAATGGCAAGTGAAGGCCAGAGTGGTATGAAATTGAACCTAGATTTAGTACCACAACGGGAAACGGGAATGTCCGCATATGAAATTATGCTGAGCGAATCCCAAGAACGGATGCTGCTTTGTGTGGTGAAAGGCCATGAAAAGGATGTCCGAGAAATTTTTAACCGGTATGATCTTGATGCGGTTACGATTGGACGGATTATCGAAGGCCACGATTACATTCTCGAACACGACGGTGAAGAGGTTTGTCACATTCCAGTATCAACGTTAACGGATGATGTTTTAGAAGAACCAAGTACTGAACGAGAACCGCAACGTCTGCAAACTGCTCGAGAAGAACCAGTTTGGCAGCCGGTTGTGAATGAACCGGGACAAGTACTTCGCCAACTGCTGCAACAAGCAACGATTGCCAGTGATGAAGTTTTAACGCAACAGTATGATAGTCAGGTTCGGACGTCAACGGTGGTTGGTCCGGGGAGTGATGCCGGCGTGATTCGGATTCGTGGCTACCATAAAGGTTTGGCGATGACGACTGACGGGAATGGCCGTTTTGTTTACTTGGATCCCGAAATCGGTGGACAAATGGCGGTTACTGAGGCATATCTCAATATTGTGGCGAGCGGTGCAGAACCATTAGCAATTACCGACTGCCTTAATTATGGTGACCCAAATGATCCAGAGATCTTCTGGGAATTGCACCATTCAATTGAAGGAATGGCGACTGCGTGCTGCATCTTTGATACTCCGGTCATTTCAGGAAACGTTTCTCTTTATAACGAGAACAATGGTCGAGCAATTTATCCAACCCCGATGGTGGGCATGGTGGGCTTAATTAAAAATCTTGATCACGTGATTTCGTCATTTGCTACCCATGCCGGAGATGATGTTTACCTTATTGGTCAAACTGGTAATGATTATGCTGGATCAGAACTGCAAAAATTGATGACGGGGCAAATATCTGGGACGCTATCAAAAGTCAACTTACAAAGAATTCAGGAATATTGTGGGCGCCTGCATTCTGAAATGGTGGCTGGTCACGTAACTGCCGCCCATGATGTCAGTGAAGGTGGCCTTGGTGTCGCATTTGCTGAAATGTTATTTGCTGGTAAGACTGGAATGAATTTAGATTTACGTGATCTCACCGCTCCGCAATTGTTTAGCGAAACTGCGGGACGAATGGTAGTGACAGTACCAACAGCTTTTAAGAAGGAATTTGAAAACGTAATGGGGAATGATGCCCGTTGGGTCGGAACGGTTACTAACACCCATTGGTTAGAAGGACACCTGCAAGGCGCGGATTTCAATGAAGATTTGGCGGAACTAAAGAGAGAATATAAGGAGGCGCTCCCGTGCCAGCTGAAGTTAAAGGATTAAATGAAGAGTGTGGTGTCTTTGGCATTTTTGGTGCACCACATGCGAATCAACTGACTTACCTAGGGTTGCATACTTTGCAGCATCGTGGACAGGAAGGTGCCGGTATTGTAACGACTGATCATGAGGAAATGTATCAGCATCGTGACCGTGGACTGTTGGCTCAGGTTTTCAAAAATCAAGCGGATATGGAGGGCTTGCTTGGTGATACTGCAATTGGTCATGTACGTTATGGAACGGCAGGACGCGACGCAATCCAAAATGTTCAGCCGTTTCTCTTTCGCTTTCATGATGGTGATGTGGCATTAGCCCATAATGGCAATTTAACGAATGCAGTCACATTACGTCGCCAACTCGAAGATGAAGGGGCTGTTTTTCAGTCAGACTCAGATACGGAAATTCTCATTCACTTGGTACGTAAACACATTCAGGATGGTTTTATTCCGGCCCTTAAACAAAGCTTGAACGAAGTCAAAGGTGGATTTGCATTTTTGCTGTTGCAAAAGGATCGCTTAATTGCTGCTTTAGATCCGAATGGGATTCGTCCATTATGTATTGGCCGGCTCGCGAATGGTGCTTATGTGGTGGCAAGTGAATCTTGTGCACTGGATATCGTAAACGCCCAATTTGTGCGGGACGTCCAACCGGGTGAGCTATTGATTATTGATCGTGATGGTTTACACGAAGACCGGTATACGAACAATACGCAATTAGCGATCTGTTCGATGGAGTACATCTACTTTGCGCGTCCCGATTCAATTATTCATGGAGTGACGGTTCATAACGCTCGTAAACGAATGGGTAAGTTGTTGGCACGTGAACATCCTGTGGAAGCAGATATGGTAATTGGGGTGCCGAATTCCTCCCTTTCTGCGGCTAGTGGCTATGCCGAAGAGATTGGCCTGCCGTATGAAATGGGTTTGATTAAAAGTCAGTACGTAGCGCGGACTTTTATCCAACCCACCCAAGCGTTGCGAGAACGCGGGGTCCATATGAAACTGTCGGCGGTCCGGGGCGTGGTTCAAGGACGGCGCATTGCGGTTGTGGACGATTCCATCGTTCGTGGAACCACGTCGCGGCAAATTGTGCAGATGTTACGAGCCGCTGGTGCGAAGGAAGTTCATATGCTGATTGCTTCTCCACCATTTAAATTTCCGTGCTTTTACGGGATTGATGTCTCCACACGGGCAGAATTAATGGCTGCCCACTTTAGTGTCGAAGAAATGCGTCAACAAATTGGTGCTGATTCACTGAGTTTCTTATCGGTGCCCAATTTAGTTCGAGCAATTAATGTACCAGATGCAGGGACGGCACCTTATGGCGGACTTACCGTTGCCTATTTCAATGGTGACTATCCAACGCCACTTTACGATTATGAGGCTAAATACCTAGCCTCGTTGAATAAGCAGGAACGTCGTGAACGAAGGGAGCGAGAAGCGTGAGTCGTTACGAAGAAGCTGGTGTGAACATTGAAGCGGGTTACGAGTTAGTGAACCGGATTAAAAAAGCGGTTAATAGCACCAATCGCCAGGGAATGATGACGGGAATTGGAAGTTTTGGTGGAATGTTTGATTTAGGTGAACTAAAATTTCGCCACCCGATTTTGATTTCTGGAACCGACGGGGTTGGCACCAAGTTACTGATTGCCCAGCAAATGAATCGGCATCATACGATTGGCATTGACGTAGTTGCTATGTGCGTAAATGATGTTTTGGCTCAGGGGGCTGAACCCTTGTACTTTTTGGATTACATTGCAACTGGTCATAATGATCCTGCTAAAATGGCGCAAATTGTTGAAGGAGTGGCTACCGGTTGCCAGCAAGCAAACGCAGCGTTGGTTGGCGGTGAAACTGCAGAAATGCCGGATATGTATTCTGAAGATGAGTATGATTTAGCAGGCACGGTGACTGGCGTAGTGGAAAAGGACGCCTTACTAACTAGTGCCAATCCAGAAGCAGGGGATATTTTGGTTGGGTTACCTTCCAGCGGACTTCACTCGAACGGTTTTTCACTCGTACGTCAAATTCTTTTTAAAGATCACCATGTTGAATTAACTGCTCAACCAGAAATGCTGGGTGGGGAGACGGTTGGATCGACCCTACTAACCCCTACCAAAATCTATGTTCAAGCAGTTTTACCATTACTCAAAGACCATTTAATTCGTGGAATAAGCCATGTTACCGGTGGCGGACTCCCCGAAAATGTTCCACGGATGATCAGTAGTGCTTTACAAGCGCAAATCGATCCGCAATGTTGGCCGCAATTACCCATTTTTAACTATCTAAAGCAAATGGGCCACTTGGCGGATGACGATTGCTGGAAGACCTTCAATATGGGGATTGGGATGGTACTAGCGGTTGCTCCGGAGAATGTTGAATTAGTTCAGAGCCGCCTTGCTGAAGCTGGCGAACGCAGTTATCAAATTGGCTGTTTGGTAAAGCGACCCCAAGGCAGTGCCAAGATTGAGATTAAGTGAGGTTGGACGATGAGAGTGGCGATTTTTGCTTCCGGAAACGGAACTAATTTTGAAGTATTAACCAAGCAATTTCAAAACCACCAGTTAGCCGGCAATGTTGTGTTGCTATTTTGTGATCATCCCGACGCTTACGTGATGAAAAGAGCGCAACGTTTGAATGTTCCAGCATTTAGTTGGACGGTTAAAGAAGTTGGTGGAAAAGAAGCCTATGAAAAGCGGCTTTTAAAGTTATTACAGACGCAAAAAATTGATTTGATTTTATTAGCTGGTTACTTACGAGTGGTGGGCTCGACGATTTTGGATCAGTATGAGGGACGTATCATTAATTTACATCCCGCATGGTTACCGGAGTATCCGGGGCTACATTCGATTGAACGGGCGTACCGCGATCGAGTTTCTGAAACTGGTGTGACCGTACATTTTATTGATCGCGGCTTGGATACGGGACCGATTATCATGCAAGAGCGGGTACCAATCCACTCAGATGATTCACTAGCTGAACTCGAAACACGAGTACATGAAGTGGAGCATCGCCTGTATCCTCAAGCAGTGAAGCAGGTTTTAAGTCAATTAACAACAAAGGAGTAGATTACCAATGAAGCGTGCTTTAGTAAGTGTTTCTGACAAGACAAATTTAGTACCATTTGTTCAAGGATTAGCGGAGAATGGCTTTGAAATTGTTTCAACGGGCGGCACTAAGCAAGTATTAGATGAAGCCGGCATCAAAACCATTAGTATTGAAGACGTGACCCATTTTCCTGAAATCTTGGATGGTCGGGTGAAGACGCTGAACCCTTACGTTCATGGTGGATTATTAGCCCGGCGTGAAGTTCCTGAACATATGGCGACACTCAAGGAACATCAAATTACCCCAATTGATCTAGTGTGTGTTAATCTGTACCCTTTTAAACAAACGATTGAAAAGGAAGGGGTCAGTTTAGCAGAAGCAATCGAAAATATCGATATTGGTGGTCCCTCAATGGTGCGTTCGGCTGCTAAAAACTATCGTGATGTCACCGTGGTTACAGACATTAATGATTACGATCAGGTACTAGCAGAAATTCAACAAAATGGGGGAACTACTCTTGTCACCCGTGCCCGATTAGCGGCCAAGGCCTTTCGAACTACGGCAGCCTATGATGCCCTAATCGCTCAGTACTTGACTAACCGGGAAGAATTAGCAGATCCGGAAAAACTGACGTTAACGTACGATCTTAAAGAAACAATGCGTTACGGAGAAAATTCACATCAACAGGCCTGGTTGTATGAAGATGCTCTGCCCAAAGCTTACTCTGTCTTGTCGGCCCACCAACTTCATGGAAAAAAGCTATCATATAACAACATCAAAGACGCGGATGAAGCGTTACGGTGCATTCGCGAATTCGATCAACCAACCGTTGTTGCAATGAAACACATGAATCCATGTGGAATTGGACGTGGTCAGACAATTGAACAGGCTTGGCAACGTGCTTATGAAGCTGATTCAGTGTCAATTTTTGGTGGTGTGATTGCCTTGAACCGACCGGTCGATTTAGCGACGGCGGAACACATGCATAAAATTTTCCTAGAAATCGTGATTGCGCCAAGTTTTGATGATGATGCTTATCAATTGTTAGCGAAAAAGAAAAATATTCGCCTGTTAACGGTTGATTTTACTAAGAAAGATGAATCAACTAAACGTGAAGTTGTATCTGTAATGGGCGGCTTGCTAATGCAGGATCAGGATGTTTTAGAAGAAGACGCACATGATTGGCAATGCGTAACTGCGACGAAGCCAACGGAAAGTCAATTACAATCGTTGATGTTTGCTTGGAAGGCGGTGAAACATGCTAAATCCAACGCCATTGTAGTTGCTAACGATGAACGGACGTTAGGGGTTGGTGAAGGACAGCCAAACCGAATTGATTCATTAAAAATTGCGGTCAAACATGCTGGAGATGCAATTGATGACCGAACGGTGATGGCTTCAGATGCCTTCTTCCCGTTTGGTGATTGTATTGAATTTGCTGGTCAGCATGGGATTAAAGCGGTTGTTCAACCTGGTGGATCCATTCGGGATCAAGAATCAATTGATATGGCAAATAAGTACGGCATCGCAATGGTTACAACCGGTGTTCGCCATTTCCGTCACTAGGATTTGTTAAAAGGAGAACCGGATGACGCAACAACAAAATATATTAGTAGTGGGTGAAGGTGGCCGTGAATTTGCAATTGCCAAGAAATTGCAAGAGAGTACCCATGTGCGACAGGTTTACTGTGCCCCAGGCAATGACGGAATGGAATCTGTAGGTGTTCAACGGGTTGACATTGCGGAGAATGATTTTCCCCAATTGATTGACTTTGCTAAGACCCATGGGATTGCTTGGACTTTTGTGGGACCTGAGGATAGTCTGGTGGAAGGAATTGTTGATGAATTTCATGCGGCGGGTCTCAAGATTTTTGGCCCCACTGCACGGGCTGCTCAGTTAGAAGGATCGAAAGATTATGCCCTGAATTTTATGGATCATTATGGGGTTCCAACGGCAAAACACCATAGCTATCGTGATCAAACAGCGGCACTCAAGGGGTTAGATGAATTTGGTTTTCCATTAGTTATTAAAGAAAATGGTTTAGCAGGCGGTAAAGGAGTAGTAATTGCTCAGGACCGTGCAGAAGCAGTGAAAACAGTTGAAGAAATGTTTGCTAATGGTCAATCACGACTGGTACTCGAGGAATGTTTGGTGGGGCCTGAATATTCACTTTTTCTGGTCTTGAGTAATGGTCATTATCGGATTTTACCAATGGCTCAAGATCATAAACGAGCTTATGATGGTGATCGGGGCCCCAATACTGGTGGAATGGGCGCTTATAGTCCACTGCCCCAATTAGCGAAGGCTGATTATCAACGGATGATTGACGAAGTCGTAAAACCAACGGTCCAGGGACTGGTTGCTGGGGACTACCACTACCATGGGATTCTTTACATTGGTTTAATCATGACCGCTGCAGGGCCGAAAGTCATTGAATATAACGTTCGACTAGGGGATCCGGAAACTCAAGTTATTTTACCCCGCTTAACAACGGATTTATATGAATTAGTTGATGCTGCGTTAAAGGATGAACCATTACCTGAGATTCAGGTCAGTGAACAAGCAGTCTTTGGGGTTGTAGTTGCTGCGGAGGGATATCCGCAAAAACCTGTTCATGGACAACCACTAGCAAAATTACCGGATATGGACGGGGTAATAATTGACTATGCTAATGTGACGGGTGATCCTAACCATTTGCGAGGTGCGGGTGGTCGCCTATTGATGGTTCTTTCGATGGCCGAATCTTTGCAAGCGGCACATGATCGGGTCTATCAGTACCTTGACCAACGTCATTTGCAACAGTGCTATTACCGCCATGATATTGGGGCTAAAGCTGGACTTTAGTGAGCAGGTGTAAATAAAAATTTGGTCAACCACTTGCTACCTATTGGAATTTATTTCCGAATGGATTAAAATATTGGAGTAATGCTTTTTTATTGCGAGATTTAAGAAGAAAGAGGTCAATTGGACATGGCTAAATTAGTATTGATTCGTCACGGTCAAAGTGAATGGAACCTTTCAAACCAATTTACTGGTTGGGTTGATGTTGATTTAAGTGAAAAGGGTGTTGAACAAGCCAAAGCTGCTGGTAAGGCGATTGCTGAACACGGTTTGCAATTTGATTACGCCTATACTTCAGCTTTGAAGCGGGCAATCAAGACCTTGCACTATGCTCTCGAAGAATGTGATCAACTTTGGATCCCAGAATTCAAGACATGGCGTTTAAATGAACGTCACTATGGTGCCCTTCAAGGTCACAACAAGAAGAAGGCTGCTGAAAAGTACGGTGACGAACAAGTCCACATTTGGCGTCGTTCATACGATGTTTTACCGCCATTGTTGGGGGCAGACGATGAAGGTTCTGCTGCCAAGGATCGGCGTTACGCCAACTTAGACCCACGGGCAATTCCGGGTGGTGAAAACTTAAAGGTTACTCTGGAACGGGTTATTCCACTGTGGCAAGATGAAATTGCGCCAAAGCTTTTGGATAACAAGAACGTCATTATTGCAGCACACGGTAACTCATTACGTGCGCTCTCCAAGTACATTGAACAAATCTCTGATGAAGACATCATGAACTTGGAAATGGCAACTGGTCAACCAGTTGTTTACACCTTCGACGACAAGTTGAACGTGTTGGATAAGGAAAAGTACGACATTGACTAATGTTAATGGGTAATAATAAAAGGCTGGGTCTCTACTCAGCCTTTTATTTTGCGAATAGTTCAATTAAGCCGAAGGGAGCAGGAAAATGGTGTGGACATGGGACGTCATTAGACGAGTAATCGAAGTATTATGGCTGATTAATATTGGGTTTGCAATTTGGACAGTTTTCCGTAGTCGCCGGGATATCGCTTCCACCTGGGCATGGTTGCTAGTATTAACGGTCTTTCCGGTAGTTGGCTTTATTATTTATTTGATCTTTGGTCGTCAGCTTTCCCAGGATGATATTTTTACGATGCGTGCAGAAGACCAAAGGGTTCAAGAACACTTTTTAAAAAAGCAGCACCGATTAATTAATAAGCATCGTCTCTTACCAGCGGCCGTCAAACATACTAAGGACCGGATGATGGTCCAGGCACTATTAAATAATAGTGAATCTTTAATTACGTTTGATAATCAAGTGGAATTATTTACTGACGGGCACGTTAAGTTTGCGCACCTAATTGATGATCTTAATCATGCTCAATCCATGATTAGCCTAGAATACTATACTTTTTATGATGATGGTTTAGGGAAGCGGGTTTTGCAGGCTCTAGAAAAGGCTGCAAGTCGTGGGGTTAAAGTCCGCGTTCTCTATGATGCAAGTGGTTCGCGTGGGACCAAACCGAGTTTTTTTGCGCACTTACGAGAACTGGGCGGTGATGCTCAACCGTTCGTTTCAGCTCCAGCACATTGGTTTATGACTCCGCGAATGAATTATCATTTACACCGTAAGTTAGTAATCATTGATCATCAAGTCGGTTATATTGGTGGTTTTAACATTGGTGATCAATACCTTGGTCTGGCCCCCAAGTTTGGGTATTGGCGAGATACTCATCTGCGGGTAGCAGGACAGGCAGCTCAGATTATGGAAGTCCGGTTCGCAATGGACTGGAATACCAGTTGTCGGCTCTCCAAACTCCCTAAGATGAATCTAGATCATACTTTAGGAAGTTTTACAATTAAGCGCCCGACGAGTGAAGATATGCAACGTCATGAATTTGTTCCAATGCAGATTGTTTCATCAGGACCGGATAATCAACGATTTGCAATTCGGCGCGGGTATGAAAACCTCATTAGTCGAGCAACGCAGTATGTTTATATTCAAACACCATACTTAATCCCGGAACCTTCAGTACTAGAAGCGTTAATCATTGCGGCCCATAGTGGAGTGGACGTGCGCGTGATGATTCCATGTAAACCTGATCATCCATTTGTTTACCGTGCCACGGAATACTATGCTAAATACCTGGTTAATAATGGGGTTAAAGTTTATAAATATGATCATGGCTTTATTCATGCAAAGACCATGGTGGCAGATGGAACTTTAGCCTCAGTCGGTTCCGCCAATATGGATTACCGAAGCTTTAGCTTGAATTTTGAAGTGAATGCCTTTACTTATAGCCATGATTTAGCGGAACGCTTGCGGGATGCATTTGAACAGGATCTGCAACAATCCACACGGTTGACGCCAGAATATTTTGATCAGCAAACCAAGTGGCACCAATTTAAAGAATACTTTTCACGGTTATTGTCACCAATCTTATAATCAAAAGAAGCTAAATAGGGTTCCAGAAGTTCGGTTTTACCGAGCACTGGAACCCTATTTGTGGATCATGTGTTTTATATTTTAGTTTACATGATTGATGGCTTGTTGATTAATGAATGGGTAGGCGGTTAACTTTTGACTAGTTAGATCAATCTTATTCATCTCCACACAATTAATTTGGTTATTGGTGTAAGTTGTGTAGTAGAGACTTCCCTGATCCAGATCATAACCCACCGTGTAAATTGTGTATTCAAACTTGGCGGGGTTAGTTGCTACTTGGTCAAGACCGCTTTGCTGTTCAACCGAGTGCATTACGTGGAATAATTGAGTAACGTTGGCAATTTCATCATGCGCTGGCCAGTTGGCATTGTATTTATTAAATGTGGCACGGACAAAGCGACTTTCCGCGTCCATTCCGCCAGGGAGGTTGCGAGTGCCTAATCCACGACTATAATCAGTTAAGTTAACTTGATCAGAAAAGGTGTTGGCGAGGGTGTTAGCTGATAAAGTACGATAATTATTGAGGTTGAAGAGTTGCTTGGGGAATGAAGGGTTATTGGTTAAGACTCCAACGGGATCGTCATAAACATGGACACAATCGTGATCACTTTCAACAACGATGGCGGATGTTTGATCAGCAATTAACCAGTGCAATGGTGATGCTGGTAAGTCCGGGCTGAATTGCCGGTTAGTAACGTTGACATTCGCTAACAACTTTTTAGCTTCATCAACAGTTGCGCATTGACCTAAAACCCAGGGGATTAATTCAAAGGAAGCAACATTTTTGTGATCAGCCTTGCTGGCTGCATAAAAGGCATTGTCGGGATAGTTAAGGCCACCCATTGCTAGGCCGTGCTCGTTAGCAGCGTCGAAGTATAGGGGATAGTCATCCATCACAGCGGCAACCCCAATCAAGGCATAGTGTTGATCGAGATCGTCAACTTCGTGGAAATTGAACGGCTTGTTGCGTGGTGTAATCACCACCTGTTGGCCATATGATAATTCTAAATCTAGATTGCGGCCAAAATAATGATGATTAGCCATGGCAAAACTCATTGCAGTACACATAATAAGACATCCTTTCCTGATAGAGTACTTTTAAAACGATTTAAGCCAATTATAGGCCCTTTTTTGTCAACGAAAAAGGATTTGCTTTATAATAAGGTTAGTGGCTAATAATTTATTCTACCGAGGGGGTCGTTATTAATGGTTGATATGAGTAAACACATGCGTGATTCATTACAAAATGTGCCGAGTCAAAAGATTTTTGACTTTTCCCAATTTACGAGCACGATTGACGACATTATTCAGTTAACAATTGGTGAACCGGACTTCAATACGCCGGAACATATTAAACAGGTGGGGATTCAGGCAATTGAGGATAATCATACTCATTATGCTCCACAGCGCGGGACGGCTGGCTTATTGAAGGCAGTGAGTGGCTATCTGAAAGACACCACGGGAGTTGATTATGACCCTAAGACGCAAATTTTGGTGACAAATGGGGTCACCGAAGGAGCGTTTGCAGCGTTGAATGCTATTGTCAATCCAGGTGATGTTGTCCTCGTGCCGACACCAACGTTTTCAATTTATACTGCTGATGTGGCCATTGCTGGTGGAACACCGGTAGAAGTTGATACTTCACCCGCAAACTTTCGCCTTACCCCGGAGATTTTAAAACCTTATTTGGCCAAGTATGGTGATCGGGTTAAAGCCATTGTGGTAGTTAACCCATCTAATCCAACAGGAGTGGCGATGGATCAAGCAGAATTGAATGCCATTGCTGATTTGGTTCGGGGGAAGAATATCTTTATTTTAGCAGACGAAATCTACAGCGAACTTTGGTACGATGGTCAAGCTGCGTCCATTACTAAGTCATTACCAGAACAAACCATTTTAGTAAACGGACTTTCCAAGAGCTATGCAATGACCGGCTGGCGAGTAGGCTACTTGGCAGCACCGAAGGATGTTGTAGCGAATATCTTTAAAGTACATGCATTTGCGGTAACAGATGTGGCCACCTTCGTTCAGGATGCAGCTCAAGAGGCTTTAATGAACGGCCGTGAAGATTATCGTCCAATGGAAAAGGCATATATCAAACGCCGGGATGTAATGAAGTCAGCGTTAACGAAGATGGGCTGGCAGTGCACGGCACCCCAAGGAGCATTTTATATCTTTGCCCGGATTCCTGATTTTCTGGATCAAGATGATGAGCAGTTGGCCTATGATATGGCTAAGACTGCTAAAGTAGCTGCCACGCCAGGTTCCTACTTTGGCAAGGGTGGCGAACATTATATTCGTTTTAGTTATGCGACAGCGTTGGATAAAATTCAAGAAGCAATGACGCGGTTAGCGAAGTATTGTGCTGATCAGCAAAAATAATTATGATTAAAATACGAAATTTATTTAAAACAATCATGACACGGTTGAGAAATCAGCCGTGTTTTGTTATGTTAAGTTCGTTAGCTTGTGCTATGATAAAGCATAGTTTTGCGAAATATTAAGAGGAGAGAAAAGAATGAAAAAAGTTTCTTTAAAGGGTTTTATTGCTGAATTAAAGTCCAGCATGAAGGGCGAATACTTTAACGCTCTGTGGCCAGTGGGTGGTTTCTTTATTATTTTTATCGCCCTTAGTGCAATCTTGATGTTCTTTTTCCAAGGAATTGCGAGTTCGATTATGATGAACATCATGATGGTAATGTACGGGATGACTTCTGCTGGTGCGATTGGACTAGCATTATTAGAATTGCTGGTTGCGTTAGTGCTCATGCTAGCAGTGAACTTTTTCTATGGATTTATTCAAGCGGCAATTCAATATGCATATGTTGCCCGTTTCCGTAACACGGATACTAAGGTTACGGCAACGAGTATTTGGGCACAATATAAACGCCTGAACAAAAATCAACTGTGGCGTTTGGCATTGTATATCGGCCTGTTCATGTTCCTATGGACGCTGCCATTGGATATTGTTGCGGGAATCTTTGCACGTAATCAGGCGGTCGTTATTACCTGCCGGGTATTGAACTTACTTTTGGTGATCTGGAAGTCACTCCAATACTCCCAAGCTTATTTCTTATATAATGACCAACGTCCTGAATTTTTGGGGCAATCAATGCGGCATGCCTTGACGGCCAGCAAGCGTTTTATGCGTGGTTTAAAGTGGAACCTATTGTTGATTGCAGTTGTCACGATTGTATTACCAATTGTGGTTTGGTTAGCCATTTTTGGCGGCCTTGGTTACTATGGTATTTACACAGCAACCAACTTCTGGATTTGGTTTGGTTTTATTGTTGCTTTTCTTGGGGTAGTGGCATGGCTGCCGGTAACCTACGCAGCCACGGCACTTTACTATCAACAGACGGCGCCTAATCAAAATCTGGATACCGTTTTTTCTGGGACCTTTAAATCAGTTGAAGAATTAACTGGACAAAAATAATCAACAACAATTATAGAGGTAAAATGACTGAGCGAGAGCTTAGCCATTTTTTTATTGGTTTTGTGTTGACAATCGTAAACGCAGGGGCTAAACTAAGTACACAAATTAAGATTACAGTCGTAAACACAAAAAGGATGGCGAGAGCGATGCAAACAATGATGATTTTAGTGATTGCAGTTCTATTAATTGGGGCAATTATTTGGTGGTTTTTTGGTAAACATGAACAGGCGGTTGAAACTGCACAAGCTCGAAATAACCGTCAAGAAGCAACAGTGGTGGTTAAAGGTGGATATTCTCCAGAAACCATCGTTTTGAAAAAGGGCGTTCCGGCAACCCTGAACTTTGAAATGAAGGATTCAACCGCTTGTCTCTCACATGTAGTCTTTGATAAGTTGGGGGTCGACCGTGACCTAACAAAGCAAAAGGTTACTAGTATCGAGATTCCTACTGATCATGCTGGTGATGTGAACTTTGCTTGTGGAATGAATATGTTTCACGGAAAGGTTGTTGTTAAATAATGCGATTCAACATACAGAAACGATTTTGGATTTCATTAATATTTAGCCTCCCTTTGTTAGTTCAAATGATTTTGATGCCTTTTCACTTCATGATTCCCAATTATGAAGCAATGGCATTTATAGTGACGACCGTAGTTATGGCTGTTGGTGCTTGGTCGTACTGGGTTAGCGCATGGGCAGCGTTTTTAAGACACAATGCAAATATGAACACCCTGGTAGCAATTGGAACGCTGATTTCTTATGGGTATAGTATTTTTGCAATGGTGACGGGGCGACCAGTTTATTTTGAAAGTGCTGCATTTATTACCGTTTTTGTTTTACTAGGTGATCTGATGGAAGAACGGATGCACCAACGAGCATCGAATGCATTGGCAAAGCTGGTGGATTTACAGGTTAAGCACGCCTTAGTTTATAAAGATGGTCAATATGTCGCTACCCCAATTGAACAAGTTAAAGCTGGTGATGAAGTTCTTGTAAAACCTGGTGAGAAAATCCCGCTTGATGGAATTGTAACGAGTGGTTCGTCGACGGTGAACGAATCCATGATTACCGGTGAAAGTATGCCGGTTAGTAAGCAGCCTGACGATCCAGTAGTTGGTGCTACCATCAATGGTGAAGGGCGTTTGGTAGTCCAGATTACTAAGGTGGGGCAAGAAACCATGCTGGCCCAAATTGTCGAAATGGTGAAGAAGGCACAGACGAGTCGTGCACCAATTCAAAATCTGACTGATAAGATTTCACAATTTTTCGTTCCAGCAGTTTTAATTATTGCGATTTTAACCTTCGCTATCTGGACAGTTTTTCTACATGTTTCGATGGTTCAGGCGATGCTGTATGCAGTATCGGTAATTGTGATTGCTTGTCCCTGTGCGTTAGGCTTAGCAACTCCGACTGCGTTAATGGTTGGGACTGGGCGTGCGGCAAAATTAGGAGTCCTGATTAAGGAAGGTCAAGCCTTAGAAATTGTTGATCAATTGAAGACAGTGATTTTTGATAAAACTGGTACGATCACTACGGGTAAACCAGTTGTGACGGATGTAGTTGGTGACCAAAGGCTAACTTTGCAAATTGCGGCGAGTCTTGAACAAGCTTCAGAACACCCACTCGCAAATGCAATTGTGCGAAAAGCACAGGAGAAGCAGATTCAATTGCTTCCAGTTGATCGGTTTAAAGCGGTTCGTGGTCATGGAGTTCAAGGAATATTTAATGGTGAACCTGCATTTGTTGGCCGTCGAGAGATGGTCGATCAATTAGGCGATGATTTGAACAATCAATGGAAGAAACTGGAATTAGAAGCTAAGACTGTGGTCGCTGTTTCGCTGAAAAAGCAAGTAGTAGGACTAGTTGCCATTCAGGATGCACCTAAACCAACGAGCGCTGAAGCAATTCGAAAACTAAATGCGCGAGGGCTACGAACGGTGATGCTGACTGGCGATAACCAAACAGTGGCTGAAACAATTGGCCAACAAGTTGGAATAAAAAAGGTCATAGCAGGAGTGCTGCCGAATGAAAAGGCAGACTATGTAGCCCAGGAGCAGGAGAACGGTAAAGTTGCTTTTGTGGGCGACGGTATTAATGATGCTCCAGCATTAGCAAAGGCAGATGTTGGTATCGCGATGGGGTCAGGAACTGATATTGCAATTGAATCTGGCGAGATTGTGTTAGTACAAAATGACCTTTTAGGGGTAGTTAAAGCATTAGAAATCAGTCGCAAGACGTTCGACCGGATCAAGTTGAATCTTTTCTGGTCACTAATTTATAAT
>DWZS01000032.1 GCA_019117445.1 Candidatus Limosilactobacillus excrementigallinarum
GGCTCTGTGTCAAATCCTGTTGATGCGAGCTGATAATCGAACAGTATCAAGCGTTAAGCTTGGTACTTTTTTGTTTTCATGCTTCTTAAGTTAATTCTAGCTAGTAAATGATTGAAGTTACGCAGGCCGAAGGCCGTGCGTTGAATTTGTTTAATCATGCGGTTGGTGCCTTCTAGTGGTCCATTAGACTGCTTATTTTCCGCTGCGTTTAACACAATTTCGAGGTGTTTACGCAAGGCTTTAATGACCGTAGCCATTGGCTTACTAAGCTGATCATAGTGATAACTAAAGAGAGCTTCAGCTAAGCGATCCTTATTGCGCTGCGCTAAATAATTCATCACATCATGCATAACGACGTAGTCGTTATTTAGTTTTGAATCTAATGCCAGTCCTAAGCCAACTCGCTCCCCAGCTGTTACTTTTTGATGAATATGTCGATCATAATATTCTTTCGCATCAGAAAGCTGCTGGTCATTTTTAAGATATAAACGCCAAGAAAACTTGAGGAGCTTGTACTCATGTGATTGATACTTATAATGTTTCATGAGCTGACCTCGGTATTGATTGAAGGCACGGGTCATCATAGCAATGATATGAAACCGATCGATGACTATTTTGGCATTCGGAAAAAGTTGATAGACGATATCTTGATAATAACTGTTTAGATCCATCGTAATCGTTTCAACATTTTCGCGAGCTGATAGATCAACGCATTCAAAATATTTAATAATTGATGATTTGAAGCGATTCGGTAGTATTTTAATAATGCGGTGAGTATTACCGCCATCAATACAAATAAAGTGTAGTTGATGATGAACCCCACGAAATTCATCAAAGGCTAAATGTTTTGGCAAACGCTCCGGGAAAACAGGATACAGTTCACGATGATCATCAATTAATCGACCGACGGTCGATGGTGAAACGTTATTGTCAACCGCAACACATTTCTGAGTTCGATCATCTTGTAAGTTCATAATAATTTTAGCTTTCGTGCGGTTAGAAATATTGCAGTATTTATTAACTAGGGGAGTTTTAGCCATGATGGTGTGCCCACAGTTTTTACACTTCAAACGTTGCTTGGCTAGCCGAATGAAGATTGGATGACTGGCATTATCACTGGTATAAGTAATCGTTGATGTATAATGACCATTGTGCACTAAATCTTCAAAGCCACATAAAGGGCAACGTCGTTGATGAATGATTAAACATGCCTTGATGATGCGAACTTTAGTGTGATGAATAAAGGAATAAAAAATGTCGTCAATTTTAATATTTGGGTCTTTAATTTCTAACAAAGAACGAATAGAATTACTAGATAGGGTCATATTGATTTCCTTTCTTTAATTGTGGTGATTTATGGATGGGATAAGGTCAATTATGACCTCTTTTTTTATTATAAAAGGAAAAAATCCCATTAATAAATTACCGAAGGTAATTCATCAACAGGATTTAGTGTAGAGCCATAAATACAACCTCATCATCGTCATTACGGATCTTGCGAATTGAATTTCTTCAGGTGTCCCAATGACGTTAGCAACTAGCGAAAGTTGATTTTTGAACGTATTCACACAAATTTGGTAGTGCGGCATGCGCCGAAAACCACCCGACAAAATCGCTGTTTGAACCTCAATTCCATTGAAAGTCAATCGGTGATCATCAATAATTGCCATATTAGTGTAAGCAATTTCACGAACATGATAGTGTTGCTCAACATCCCTCTGTAATTCCCGAACCGTGGCTCCTTGAGCAAGGTTATTCAGCATCGTCCGAAACGACTCTAAGAACGCCCGCTGTTCCTTAGCTTCATTCATATCCTCATGAATCTGCATGGCCGTAGCCACCAAATTTTCATCCAATGGTGCTTTGATCCCCACATTATAGCGTCCCGTTAAATTTTGCACACGTAGCTGATTTTGCTCCGCATCAGAGAGATATTGTCGCATATCAGTGGGACAAGCAAGATTAATTTCGTCAATTCCACAATACTGTTGTACTGCCTTCCCAAAGGCTGCCATAAATAGATCATTCAGTGTTATCCCAGCCTCATGTGTCCGTTGGTGAAGCTTTCGAAACTGGTCAGCTGAAATCCTTTGTACAATCATCTGATACTTGGCCGCAGCGCTCTGGGAATTAGCTAGCTTGGGTAAGAATAATTTCTTCTTCGGATGATCATTATTCTTCGAAGTTGAAGGAACTTGTTTAATCAATCGTTTGATACCGTCAATATCCTGATGATTTTTCACCTGAACTTGTTCAGGATGATTATAAGCCGCCGCAAGGAGGTATAGTAACTCCTTAAAACCAGCACCATCAAATAAAATGTGACTACCATAAACGATCAATTGCTGATTGGAAACGTAGATTGCCCATTGCGGCTGTCGTTCCCAATCTAAATCACCAGCAACGTTTTCTTTAGGACAATCAACAAAATGAATCACATCATCCTCGGTAAAACCAGCGTTGACAAACTGATTATGATTCAAATCATACTTTCTTACTAATTCAGGAATAATTTGATGCACCCGCTGGACCGCCTTAATTAACCGATCACGGTCGAGGGAGCTGCTCAATTGTAGTTCTGCCCGAACAATCGGGTACAGTTCCTGAAAACCCACTGTATGTAATATATTTAATGGATCTGCCATCATTCATGCTCCTTATACAAAATAAGGTTGGGTGCAAGCACCCAACCTTATCAATCTGACTTAAATTAAAGTTGACTCGTTAATTCACGAACCAATGGCTTCCCGGAAACCAAGTTCTTAACGTCGGAGACACACTTTTCACCCATTCCGTGCAAACATTCGTAAGTGTAAGCAGAAGTGTGTGGTGTGATCAAGAAGTGGTCATCATGCAAGAATGGATGGTCACCTGGCACTGGTTCAACTTCCATGGCATCGGCAGCGTATCCAGCGACTTGGCCTGACTTAACAGCATCCATCATTGCTTGTTCATCAATTAATGCCCCACGAGCATGGTTGACAAAGTAAACACCCTTCTTCGTCTTCTTCAATGCTTCTGCATCAATCATGTGGTAATCGTCATCATCAAGGGAAGCGTTTAATGAAATGTAATCACACTTAGCAAGGAGTTCATCCAAAGGTACTCGCTTAGCCCAGGTGTTCTTAGCCCACCATTCATCCGAAGTTGCGGGATGAGGATCTGTGATCAAAACATCGCCACCAAAGAAGTGGAACAATTCCGCAACACGGCCACCAATGTTTCCACAACCAATCACACCGAATTGCTTACCAGAAAATTCATGGCCCATGAAGTGCGCACGGTCTGCGTAATGACCTTCACGTTCACGTTCTGCAGCTGCTGGTGCTTGACGAACGAGTGCCATCAAGTTGGTTAATGCAGCTTCAGCAACGGCGTTCCGTTCAACCAATGGCGGAACAATCGTGACTTTCACACCGTGTTCCTTAGCAGCCTTAATATCAACACTGTTGTAGCCAATTCCGTGACGGGAAATTAATTGTAAACCATCCATGTTGTCAAAGAATTCTTCAGTAAAGTTTGGCGTAACACTCGCAATGATAATGTTGTAACCATTTAACTTTGCTGCTAAATCCTTACCAGAAATTTCTGGGTCAACCATGAAGCGGTCAACTTGACCAATCTTTTCGAGTTCTTCCCAGTGTTCCTTAAAAATTTGTCCAAAGCTACTTGAGTTTACTACGGCAATCTTGTTTTCAGTCATAATCTAATATTCCCTTTCTTACTTTAATTAGTCAAAGTTTTTACTTTCTTCATCCAAATGCTTTTGCAGGGTCTTCCGAATTGTCCCCTTGCCAGCTAACATTTCTTTGAAGTCACTTTCAATCTTATCACCTAAGCCCACTGCGTAAAGGTCATTTCCAAAGATGGACTTATTAGATAAAATTCCCTTTACGGCATCATGAACGTCTTGGTTAGCATCACCAAACTTGATGTCAGCAACTTGGGCATGTAAATCATCCCATAATGGGTCTGGACTAGGTTGGAACTTCTCGCCCTCATCATTAATGCCCATTAGGTAACGCAGCCAAGTGGCAATTACCAATGGAATGAAGTTCAAATCAGCTGGATTCCGCTTTGGATCGTCAACGTAGTGTTGAATCGTGACCCCATAACGAATGCCGACCTTTTGTGAAGTATCAGCTGCAATCCGTTGTGGCGTATCCGGAATGTATGGATTTGGTAACCGCTTATTAACCAGTTCATCAATAAAGTCCCGTGGGCTCAAAACCTTTGGATCTTGAACGACTGGTAAATCTTCGCCATAACCAATTTGCAAAATTAAACGTTTCATATCAGGATCTTGAACTTCTGATGAAATCGACTTAAAGTTCAAAATTGTTCCGTAAATTGCCAATGCCGTATGCAGTGGGTTCAAGCAAGCCGTAACCTTCATTTGATCAGCTAAGTTAACGGTGTCACGATCAGTCATAATGACACCATCATCTTCAAATGCTGGCCGGCCATTCGGGAACTTGTCTTCCACAACTAAGTAGTGAGCTTCTTCAGTGTTTGTAAACGAAGCAATCGTCGTGTGGGATTCAGTATGGATCAAATCAGCATCTTCAAAGCCATCCTTCTTTAAGGATTCAGAAACCGTTGCAGAAGGGTTTGGCGTAATCCGGTCAATCATTGATAATGGGAATGAAACTTTGCTATCATCAGAAAGATAGTCAATAAAGTCTTGATCAACAAAACCATTCTTTTGCCATGCTTTGGCAATCGTCAGAACACTATCCTTCAACTTGTCCCCATTTTCAGAGAAGTTATCAGTACTAAACAAAGCAATTGGGGTTGCCCCATTCTTAAACCGCGATAATAAGAGGGTTACTAATAAGGACATGTTGTTTTGTGGCTTAGCTGGTCCATTTTCAATATCCTGGGCCACTGGAGCGAAGAAATCACCTTCTGCATCCTTGAGTGCATAACCCTTTTCCGTAATTGAGAAAGTGGCTAATTGCAAACTAGCTTGATTAAAAATATCCTTTAACTTTTCCAAGCTGGACGTGTCATCAGTTACTGGCCCAGCATAGATGGCATCGGCAACTGGTGCAAATAGTTCACGGTCCTGTGAGCCATCCGCCTTTGTGATGACCCGTAGCATCCGATTGTTGAATTTCTTATAAACATTTTCGATAATACTGTCATCATGGGTATCGACAACAATAATTCCCTCATCTAATTTACCAGCATCAATTAAATGACTAGCAATTGCTGCGTGAAAGGCCCGAAAGAGGTTTCCACCACCAAAGTGAACCCAACGTGGGGCAGCTAATGTTTTTTTAGCAACTTCTGCTTGACTATAAGTAGGAACTTTAATGCCAGCCTTCGCAAAGGCCTGTTCATCCTGCTTGTAGTCATCCGTAATTTTAACCATAAGATCCCTCCATAAATGTTAATGGATAACTGATATATTAGTATTACCTGAACACGCTTTCATTATATCATGAGGCATCTTAATGTCAATTTATTTTCAACTTTTTTATCAATTTCATGGCGAAGTAATTTCAATTTTAGAAAGCGTTTTATTCACTGATATATAAATATTTAGAATGGTATTGACGACGTTTAGAAAACATCTTAAACTGTAACTAAGTATTATCTGATATATCACTTTTTCTCAACAATCAACTACTAAAAAACAAGCATAAAGGAAGGCATTACTATGGATTACATCGTTGGCATTGACATTGGTACCACCAGTACCAAAGCGTTACTCTATGATATTAATGGTAAAATTCTTGCCAAAGCTAATAAGGGCTATACCTTATATCAAAACAAACCGGACATGGCTGAAGAAGATCCGGATGACATTTTTAACGCAACTCTTCAAGCCATTCAAGAAGTGGTTACTAAGGCGCAGTTAACTGATGGCCAAGTGGTCGCCATCTCTTGGTCAGCGCAACAACACAGCCTCATTGCCCTAGATCAAAACTACAAACCACTAACCAGAACCATTACCTGGGCTGATAATCGGGCTGAAAAATATGCTCGCGAATTTAAGGAAAATGGCAAGGGACTGGAGGTTTACAAACGGACCGGACTACCAATCCACCCGATGGGACCATTCTATAAGTTACTATGGTTAAAAAATGAACATCCTGAGCTTTGTAATAAAACAGCCTTTTGGGTTGGTATCAAAGAGTACGTCATTTGGCGTTATACCAACGTGCTAGCTGAAGAAACTTCAATGGCCGCTGCGACTGGGTTGTTAAACATGAAATCTCTCGAATGGGATGATGAAATTCTCAAAATGGTCGGGGTTAAGAAGGATCAATTACCAACCTTGGTTCCTACGACCCACTCAATCGTGGGCATTCGTTCAGAGTATGCGAAAGTAATGGGCGTCCCTGATGATGTCCACATCGTAATGGGTGCCACTGATGGTGCTTTATCAACCATCGGGGTGGGTGCCCTTGAAACCGGGACCCTCGCCATCAACATCGGGACCTCAGCGGCCGTTCGTTCATTTATGGATAAACCATTGATTGATCCGAAGGCGCGACTGTACTGTTACCCAATCATGGAAGGAAAGTACCTTGTTGGTGGACCAATTAACAACGGTGGGATTGTCTTCAACTGGGCCCATGATGCCCTCTTCGGTGGCGAACAGGAAACTGCCAAGCTCCTTCGTCAAGACTCATATGATATTCTGACTAAAATTGCGGAAACCGTTCCTGCTGGGTCAGCTGGCTTACTATTCCACCCATACCTCGGTGGCGAGCGGGCCCCATTATGGGATGCCAATGCCCGCGCATCCTTCTTCGGTCTCAACCGTAATCACACGCGTGCCCATATGATCCGTGCCGTTTTGGAAGGAATCGTCTTCAACCTTTACATGACAACCCTTGCTCTAACTGAAGTTACTGGGGATCCAAAAGACATTTTAGTTGCTGGGGGCTTTGTTCGTTCCTCACTCGGTCGGCAAATTATGGCTGATATTTACGAACACGAAATTACCATTCCTGATTCATACGAAAGTGGCTGTCTCGCTGCGATGTACCTTGCCAAGATGAGTCTTGGCCTAGAAAGTGACCTTCAAGGAATCACGAAGTACATCGGAAAAGAAAAGAAGTATCAACCAGACAAGGATAATTACCCAATTTACCGTAAGTTAATTCCAATCTACATTCGCCTGAGTCGCGAACTTGCTAGTGAATACGATGATATTGCTGAATTCCAACGTGAATTTCCTAAACTCTATAACAAATAATTACTTAAGTTAAACAAAAAACCGTTAGCGGATCAGAAATCTGCTAACGGTTTTTTATATCAGCTAAACTAGTCTTTATTAAAATTTAACCAACGATCACGAAGATAGCCAACGATGCCCTTTGGCCGACGATCACGGGTAAAGACCCCCTTCATATTTTCAGCGCCAATTCTGATCATTCCAGAATCAGTCGTAAAGTCGGCAAAGTTCCATAGTTGTTCACCTTGAACGAAGTCCAGCTTATCAAAGATCGCAAAGTTCGCCTTGTAGTAATCAATTTGATATTCTTCGGAATATGGTGCATGGAGCAGCGAGTGCAGTCCAGCAACGGTATCCGCACCAAATTCTGTGAACACGACTGGTTTTTCAGGGAACTTCTCATGCCACTTGACTAATTCGGTTTCCAGATCATGTTTAGCCCCTTCCAGGTCATCAAAGTTGACATACCAACCATAGTAACGGTTAAGACAAATAACATCTAACAAATCACCAACGAGGTCCTTATCGACATTGGCCATCATAATATTAACCATCGTGATTGGCCGCTTCTGTGGGTCCAACTTTCTGGTGTAATCAATGATTTCTTTGAAGTACTCATGCGCACCCTTTTCATGACTAGCCGGTTCATTGGCAACTGACCACATGACTACTGATGGGTGGTCATGATCACGTTCGATCATTTCACGTAAGGCACGCTTATGGTTGTCCATTGTATCGAGGTGATCCCAGGTGTTGCCCTTTGGGAAGTCACCATTACCACCTAACGAAACATTGAATGTTTCATAGATCCCGACTGCTGGACATTCATCAATCACCACAAACCCTTCACGGTCAGCTTGTCGCATCGCTTCTTCGGAGTATGGATAGTGTGAAGTCCGGAATGAGTTAGCTCCCATCCACTTCATAATTTGATAGTCCATATTAACTAACGGCATGTTTTCACCCTTACCATGGGCTAAAGAGTCTTCATGACGGCCAAAGCCCTTGAAGTAGAATGGTTCGCCGTTAATCAAGAAATGATCATCCTTGACTTCAATCGTCCGTACACCAAATTCTTGAGTATAAGTATCTAGTAGTTCGTCGTTTTGGTTATACAGATTGATTACCAATTCATACAAATAAGCGTGAAGTGGCTTCCAACGATGGGTATGACTAATTTCCAGCGAGCCTGTTAATGATGAGCCCTTTGCAACCACTTGGTGATCTTCATCAACGATTGATACATCAGCATGATCATAATTACCACTGACGTTAATTACTGGGTGGACAGTCGTCTTTGCGCCTTCCGTATCATAATTAACTTCAATGTGCTCAATATGAGTTTTGTTCGTTGTATAGAGCTTTACCCGCCGGTGAATCCCACAGTAGTTGTAAAAGTCAAACCGTGTATGAAGTTTGTAACTACCATCATCATTCTTCTTGAGGTCTGCCGTTGGAATCGTTGTGTTATCAAGCAAGTTCGATACCCGGACCTTTAAATCATTCGCGCCAGCGCGTAGGTAATGGGTAACATCGACTTCAAACGGAGTAAAGCCACCCACGTGGGTCGTAACTTGTTCACCATTGACATACACTTCACAGCTTTGACTAACGGCGCCAAACCGCAATACATTCCGTTTCTTTAGCTGGTCTTGTGGAACATTAAACGTCGTTTCATACCAAAAGTAGCCCAAATGGTTCCGTAATTGCTTATCCATTGTTTGATCATTGAATGAAGCCGGAACCGACATCCACACCGTATCAGTTAACGGTGTTTGGGGGTCAACCTTAGACGTTTCCGCCTTGAACTTCCACATTCCAGATAAATCTTCGACCGTTCGAGTTGCTGTTTGTTCTGGATATAACATTATATTTTCCTCCATTCTTTATCTAACGAGTGCTGGTTTCTTTGGATCATACTGCCAATGTGGGATTAGATACTGCATGGCTTTCGCATCATCCCGAGCGCCTAAATTATGTTCAAGATACAATTGATGGGCCGCCGTAATTGCGTCCATATTAACTTCAATTCCTAATCCTTCGTTTCGAGAATCAACATGAATCTGTCCATCATGAATCTCGTATGGGTGCTTGGTCAATGCTTGGCCGTCCTGCCAAATCCAATGCGTATCAATTGCATTGATGTGTCCAGGAGCGGCCGCTGCCGCATTTGCTGCCATTGATAATGAAATGTCGAAATGGTTATTGGAATGAATCCCCCAATTGAGCCCAAACGCATGGCAAACTTTCGCAACTTCGACGGAACCCTGCATCGTCCAAAAATGCGGATCCGCCAACGGAATTGACACAGCGTTCAGGATCAGTGAACTAGCCATCTGTCGCCAATCCGTATCCACCATATTTGTCGCCGTCGGAATGTGAGTTCGCCGCTGAAATTCAGCAAGAATCTCACGTCCAGAAAAGCCATTTTCTGCCCCGCAAGGATCCTCAATGTAATTTAATAACCCTTTCATCTCGCTCGCGTATTGGACCGCTTCGTTCAATGACCAAGCACCATTAGGATCAATATCCAACTTTGCCTTAGGGAAGGCCTGGTGAAGAGCCTTCATCACCTGAACTTCTTTTTCGCCGTTTAGGACCCCACCCTTCAGCTTAAAGGTGGTAAAGCCATACCGATCATAGGCTGCTTGAGCTTCGCGAACAATTTGATCCGGTGTCAAAGCCGGTTCACGCCGCACTTTGCCCCATTCACCGTGTTCGTGATCAGCACCGATGTATGGTAAGTCGGTTTGTTGACGATCACCAATAAAGAACAGGTAGCCTAATACAGGCACGTCTTCCCGTTGTTGACCATCACCCAATAACGCCGCAACAGGCTCATGCAAATACTTACCTAGCAAATCAAGAAAGGCAGTTTCTACAGCGGTTTGGGCATGAATCGTCGTTCGTAAATCAAATGTCTGATTCCCGCGGCCGCCTTGATCTAAACTTCCATACTGATGCTTAATTTCTTGTAAGACCCGCTTATAATCGCCAATGGAAGTCCCAACAACTAATGACCGGCAGGCTTCGAGAACCTGCGTAATCTTTTCGCCACCAGGAACCTCACTCACCCCAATCTCACCATTAGAAGCGTGCATAATAACTACATTACGGGTGAAAAACGGTCCGTGAGCCCCACTTAAATTAAGCAGCATACTATCGTAGCCCGCGACCGGGTAGACATCCATCTTCTGAATCACTGGAACTGACATCCGTATCGCCTCCTAATCAAAATGACAATTATTGACGGAATATTGGCTGTGGGAAAGATCATTGATGGCCTTCAGCGGGCGCCTAATTTTCCCATTATGATCATCCGGACGCAGGTCGTATTCGACTTCCTGCCCCAGAGAACGTTGCAAATCTAACGTAACGTGGTCAAAGCAGATATCTTTAATCACGCCGTCGTGATAGCCAGCCATTAAAACCCCATTTTCAGCCCGGCATTTAACATTTTTGAAGACCACGTGGCTAATCTCCGCATCCGCAAGCTGCGTATTAGTATCCCGCGGCAATATTGTGATATAAATTGGTTCTCCTGATCCCCACCATTCTTTACTATAGTGCTTAGTTGCAATATCAATATCTTCAAAAATGATGTTACGAGCACTGCCGGGATCGCGTAATTGAAATGCTAATCCCCGATTGGTGTCGCGGACGGTCAGATGCCGAAAGACACAATTATTAAAATTACCAAAACTAGAACTACCAAATTTAACGGCAGAACTTTGGGTGACAATGTGACAATTCGTCACGGTTAGATTTTCACAATTACCGTACTGACTGGTTTCTTCAGTACACTTTGGACAGATCGCATCATCACCAGTGTGAATTTGGCAATCATGAATATAAGTATTCTTGCTTCGATCCACATCAATCCCATCCGTGTTCGGCATCCGGACCTCATTATTAATCGTCACATGACTAATTTCAGTATTTAAATCGCCAACTAAATGCACCGTCCAAAACGGTGAGTTTTGTAAAGTGACCCCTTGAATCAATACATTCCGGCAATTTTCAAAATAGACCATCATTGGCCGCGGATACTTATAAAACTTTAGATGCACCTCGTCCTGCTGGTTAGGTAAGATAAACTTCTCGTAATTGCCATCAATCGTTCCATTACCCGTGATGGCGATATTTTCTTGTCCATCCGCATAAATTAGGCCACTAATCGGTGTTTCATTTTTAATGAGTTCAAATGGACCCGGACGATGTTGATAACGCTCTTCATCGCCACTCCCAATCAACATGGCGTCATTTTCCAGATGTAGATCGACTCCACTCTTCAAGATTAAGCTATCAATATTGTAGCGTCCTGCTGGAATAATCACTTGGCCACCACCGTGCTGACTACAACGATCGATGGCCGATTGTAATGCCCCGGTGGCATTGGCGACCGATTTGAGATCGCGATTGTCTTCTAAAACGTTAATCTTCATGGTTTCCTCCACTCTTCTGCGCAAAAATGGAGGGTAGGCCTAGCGCTACTCTCCATTATTGACATTCACTTTACTTCAAAGTAATCGTGTATTCGAATGGTTTTGTTTCGCCAGCAGCCAATTTAAGGTTTCCTTCCTTATCCATAATATCAACTTCGTGACCTGCAATATCTGGTAGACCGGCAAATGGTTCGAGACAGACAAATGGTGCATTGGCGCCTTCCTTTGTCCACGTACAGAAGTAACGGAAATCATCCAAGTTTAAATGAATTGAGTGCTTCGTCTTTGGTGAACTCAGTGTAACCCCAGTAATACCATTATTTTCAATGATAATGAGACCATCTTCATACATATCATGATTCAAATCAATATGACTACCATTAGCCGCTGCTAACTTAATCACCTTGCCATCACGGTATGGATTAGGCGTCTTGACAATTTCATATTGCTTTAAATCCAGTCCTGCTGGTTCAAAGTCTAATTGATAATCATCAAACTCACCTTCACCATTAATTGGAATATTAAAGGCTGGGTGTGAACCAAGCGCAAAACTCATCGTCTTGTCACCAGTATTTTGAACGTCAAAATGGAACGTTAAACCCGCATCCGTCAAAGTCCAGGTAATGGTGAGTTTAAAGCTAAATGGGTAGTACTTACGCGTCTGCTCATTATCCGTCAGGCTAAGCACTAACTTGGTTCCATCATTGGTTTCGACTTTAAAGTCTTGATCAGCTGCAAAGCCATGTTGAGGCATTTCGTATTCCTGACCATTATAGAAATACTTATCTTTTTCTGAACGACCAATTGCTGGGAACAGGACTGGACAATGCTTTGGCCAAACTGGATCATTATTCCAAATGTAGTCAAAATCGTCATCCTTGTTGTACAAGTGCGTTAACTGAGCACCATGCTCATCAATTGCCGCTTTAAATTTATCATTTTCAATTACTTGCATTTTAAAATCCGCTTTCTTTGATTGTTGAGGAGGAATCAAATCAATTATTGAATGTCACCGAATTGGAAGTAGTCATGGGCGTTGTTGTAAGCAATGTTCTTGGCCATTTGACCCATAAATTCTTCGTCAGCTGGGGCTTCACCATTTTCGATCAGGCCACCAAGGTAGTTGCAAAGTACCCGCCGGAAGTATTCATGACGAGAGTATGAAAGGAAGCTCCGGGAGTCGGTCAGCATACCAACAAAGTTACCCAGCAAACTGTTTTCGGCCATCATGTGGAGTTGCAAGTCCATTCCACGACGAGTGTCATTGAACCACCATGCACAACCTAATTGAAGCTTTTGCTTAGTTGCATCTGCATCAACACCATTGCCATAGAAGTCGCCCATTCCGGAAGCTAATTGCATCCAATCATTTGGATTCAGTGAGTAGAGGATCAGCTTTGGAATGTTGTCTTCTTCTTGCATGTTTTCCAGCAACTTCATGATTTCTTGAGCGAAATCGGCTTGGGTCCCCATGGAGTCACCACCACAGTCAGCACCAATCTTGGCAAAGAGCTTGGAGTTAGCATTCCGGACAACATTGCCGTGGAACTGCATCGTCCAGTCATACTTCTTGTTGAGCCGCATTAATTCTTGAATTAAAGCAGTCAAGTAAATATCAACTTCGTGGTCAGTTAATGCATCGTTATTGAGACCCTTTTGGAAGACAGCATCGACTTCACTAGCTGAAGCTGGAACAAAGTGGAACGTGTTGATTCCGTGGTCAGACAACTTGCCACCTAATGAACTGAAGTATTCATACCGTTGGTCAAAGGCCTTGGCTAAATCAGCAAAGCTACTAATGTTGACACCGGAAACGTCACCAAGTTCCTTAATGTAGTCACCATAGCCGTTGTCTTTGATATTGAAGGCTTTATCAGGACGCATGGCTGGTAAAACTTTAAAGCCGTTGTCCTTTTCTTCCTTCTTTAAAAGCTTGTGGTACTTCAAATCTGAAGCTGGGTCATCAGTGGTGCAGACAACCTTTACATTCATCCGTTGCAATAATTGCCGTGGGCGGAATTCAGGCTTGGCTAATTGTTCATTGGCCTTGTCCCAAATGTCTTTAGCATTCTTTTCATTAATCGTGTCGGTAATGCCGAAGTAGCGACGAAGTTCCAGCGCGGACCATTCATACAGTGGATTACCAACCGCCTTTTCCATCGTCTTGCAGTAAGCCTTCACCTTTTCAAAGTCGTCACCGTCACCAGTGATTAAACTTTCAGGAACACCATTGGCCCGCATTAAACGCCACTTGTAGTGGTCACCGGCATTGCCTTCATTGATCCAAACCCGTGCCAGGTTCTTGTAGTTCTTGTTTTCATACATTTCTTGTGGGCTTAAGTGACAGTGGTAGTCAATAATTGGCATGTCCTTACTGTCGTTAAAAAGCTTCTTTGCCCAATCATTTGTTAATAAAAAGTTGTCATCAATTAATCCCATGATATTGCCTCCATTTTATTGAATCGAAATCAAATCTTTCATCGTAAATTCTAAGTCAACGTTGTAATCCGCATCTTGCGGGTTCCGGTAATGAACCTTAGCTTGACGGGTTTCACCATCAAACCACCAGCCTTCATCCGCTGACTCATAATCATCCTTCTTTAAGAACCGGTGCAGTTGCACACCATCAACGGTCACATTAATCGGTGCCATTTGCGGACAGTAAACCGATAGATTCATCGTCTCAACCTTGGTTTGGTAATTACCTTGCCGTTGGAACGCAATCTTAACACCATCTTGCTGTGCTTGAGCGCTAATGTGCGTTAAGAGCTGGGCACCCTTTTGGTAGGCCATCGTTTCGCCATCATCTTCATACAGCGTAAAGTCAGCATCTTGCGTTGGTTCAATCAGAACATCCAGATTCTTAATTGTCTGTTGATGGATATTCGTCAAACCGAGGGCGCGTGGAATAACCGCTCCACTACGCATAAACATTGGAATTGATCCCATATCAACTGGAATCGTGATTGTTTGCCCACCTGCATACCGTTGGTTTGTATGCAAATCAATCCAATGTGAACCTTGCGGTAAGTAAACCTGCTTTTCCGTTTGACCCTTATCAACAACGTTAGCTACCAATAAGGAACGCCCGAGCATAAATTCAAAACTCTCCTCGCTGACGTTTGGATCATCTTGGAATTCATATACCAGCGGCCGCATAATTGGTGCCCCCGTCGTATGAGCTTCATAAAGGAGTGAGTAGAAGTAAGGGACGAGTTGGTATCTCAACTGAATGGCTTGTGCGATGTACTTCGTATAGTTTGGATACATGTATGGTTCAGTAACCGTGTTATCAGTGTTGGCCGAATGGATTGAGAACCGAGGTTGGAAAATTCCATTTTGGACCCACCGGACTAACAATTCTGGTTCCGGTAAGGGGCCAAAGAAACCACCAATGTCACATCCTTGGTTGGCAACTCCAGATAGGCCCATACCAAGGATCGTTGGAATGTTGTATTTCAAGCTATCCCAACTAGTGTTGTTGTCACCAGCCCACGTCTGTGCATACCGTTGAATCCCTGCAAAACCAGCCCGGTTAATCACGTATGGACGTGCGTTTGCGCCATATTCATGAACCGCATTTTGGGCCACCTTCGCCATAATCGTTGACATCAATGGTCGAACATCATCCATCTTACGATCTTTATGTCCTTCCATATTGATTTGGGCACTGCCATCAACCGTTTCGTATTCGTTGTTATCATTCCAGATTGATGTAATGCCGTATTTCAGTAGCGACTTGGTTAAGTAATACGTCCAAGCTTTCCGCCCAGCAGGATTAGTAAAGTCAATAAAGTTTGCTGGGCCACCCCAGTATTGGTTAACCTGATCGTTTTGCCCATCATGGTCCTTAATAAAGGCATCACGATTCGACAAATCTTCATTATCAGGGTGTTTGACCAAAATCCCTGGCTTAACGTTTGGTGCTAACAATGCCCCCCGGTCTTTCAAATCATCAACAAACTCTTGTGGATTGGGGAACCGCCGCTTGTTCCAGCGGAAGAAGAACCGCTTTTGGGTCTCTTCGTCGACCACGTATCCCGAGGAAAGGAAGAACCCATCACAAGGAATTTGATTCTTCTTGCAGGTGTCAACGAAATCAAGAATGGCTTTATCATCGCCCTCTTCAAGCTCCGAGTAAAACATCGTTGAGCCCATATAGCCAAGTGATGACATCGGCATCATGGCGCTCTTCCCGGTTAAGTCCGTATAGTGTTCAACCACCTCTTTAATCGTTGGCCCACCAATGAAGAAGGCATCCAACTCACCGCCATCAGTCTCAAAATAGCTGTAACGCAACCAGTAATTACTGTGCTCGCAGTCCATATCAAAGACCGAATCATTAGAGTTGTTATAAAACATTCCGCTAGCGATATTGTCATCCGTATTAAAGTCAATGTAGAACGGAATCATCTTGTACAGTGGGTCTGAACGCTTAGCATCCCAACCAAGTGAGTCAGTATTATGCATCCGCATCCGCCGTTTGTACTTATTTAAGACCCCAGATTTTTCACCGAAACCATAAAACTTCTCGTGATCACCCATTTGCGAATAATGAATCCGGCGACCATTATCATCTTCAACATACGGCCGTTTAGGTAAATCTTTATGAACAACGTGACCATCCTGGTCAACAATTTCTAAGTAAAATGGATCATCATAAATATGAAGGGTATATTTACCATTCGTCACCGTGTAATGACCATCATCAGCCTTTTGTAAGTCAACCTTAATTGGTTGCACACGGGTTCGTTCATCCTTCATAAATTCATCAGTCCGGTCTGGCCAGGCCGTTTTAACTAATGCATATGATTCTTCAGGACTAAATTCATCATCAAAAGTCGCACGAATTCGAATGATATTTTCATCAAGTAAATAAATCCTAAAATTAGCGCCGTCTGTTTTAAGCTCCAAATAATCATCATGATTATCTACCGAAAGCAACTTTGTACTATTTTTCATTTTTAGCCCCCTAAATAATGAAAGTTAAAGCCCTCAAGAACCACATGCCATGATGGTTCAAAGTAAAACTAATACACCAGATTTTAAGCTGATATAAATTAGTAGTTGGCATATAGTTAACCGATAGCTTCAGTTGAAGAATACGCTTTCATAAAAAATATGTCAAGCACGATTCCTTATATACGTTCAATAATTAGAACTTATTTCTACTATTTATTATTCTCGTTTTATGAACGCTTCACAGTTGAAATTAAAATTATTTTTCGAATTTTACATTGAAAGCGCTATCTTTTTGTGTTAAAGTTCAAGGTGTCGAAAGGAATTATAGAATATTTTGCAATCTGATATGTCAGTTTTGCTAGTAATATAATTTGCAATTATTTTCAGACTTTCTATAAAACCTTGATGTTCTATTTCTCTTGTTTCTTTTTTGGAGGTTCAATTTAATTATGGATAATAATGGTCAACGTACCGTTACCATCAAAGCCCATCCTTTCGATTGGCGCGATAAGATCGGGTATATGTTCGGTGATATCGGTAACAACTTCTCATTTAACGTTGTTAACTCATTCTTAATGATCTTCTACACCAACGTTTATGGTTTAACTGGATCACAAACCGCGATTGTCTTCCTACTTGCACGGATCGTCGATGCGATCTCCGACGTCGTAGTTGGACGGTTGGTTGATAATAGTCAGTTGCATAAACGTGGCCGGTTCATTCCATGGATGCAACGGATGCAATACCCATTGCTGATCGCCTTAGTACTGCTCTTTGTACCAGTTGTTAAGGATTGGTCCATGGTTGGTAAGATGGCCTGGGTTTGGATTACTTACATTGCTTGGGGTGTTCTTTACTCAACAGTTAACATTCCTTACGGTTCCCTTGCTTCTGCCATCAGTAACAACCCTGACGACAAGACGTCACTTTCAACTTGGCGTTCAATTGGTTCTGCCTTAGGTGGTTCAATTACTTCTTATGTCATTCCACTGTTCATTTACATTGGTGCCACAAAGAAGATTTCTGGAATTCGGTTCTTCCAAGTGGTAATTGTTTGTGCCATTCTTGGTTGGGTTTGCTATGAATTAACGATTCATATGACCACTGAACGTGTTCAAACCCACAAGTCCGAAAAGCTTGCTCTTTCACGGATTATGAAGTCCATGTTAGAAGATCGGGCATTACTTGGTTTAGTTTTGACTGACCTTGTTCTGGTTGTTAACCAAAACTTAGCCGGAACCATGATTACCTATGTTTACAACGACTACTTCAAGAACACTGCAGTCATGGGATTAGCCCTAGTTGTTAACACCGCAACGGTTATCTTACTGTCACCATTCAGTCACTACATTGCGACCCGGTTTGGTCGGCGGAACTCTTCAATTGTTGGTTTGATTGTTAGTTTCTTTGTTTACTTAGCACTGTTTATCATTCGGACTCATAATGCTTACGTTTACTTAGCCTTCATCTTTGTTGGTTCACTTGGTTTTGCGGTCTTCAACCTACAAGTTTGGGCCTTCATTACCGATGTTATTGATAACATCGAAGTGCGGACTGGTGACCGTGAAGACGGGATCGTTTATGGTGTGAACTCATTTGCTCGTAAAGTTGCCCAAGCCATCGGTGGTGGCTTCGGTGGATTTATCTTGAGCTACATCGGCTACAAGTCTTCCACTTCTGGTGGTGCCGATCAAACGATGCGAACCATCAATGGATTGTACAGTGTTGCAACCTTAGTTCCTGTTGTTTGTGCTTTACTCGCAATTCTTCTGCTATTCTTCGTCTACCCACTTACTCGGGATAAAGTTCATGAAAATGGTAAGATCCTTGCTGAACGTCACTCTGCAAATGCTGAAAGCACAAGTGAATCAGCTAAGTAAGGTTTCAAGTTACCTACTTGGTAATGAAATTACTAACGGCTGGGATATTAATGCCCAGCCGTTTTTTTGTGAAAGGACCTAATAATGGAAAATAACCGTTTAGATC
Source organism: Candidatus Limosilactobacillus excrementigallinarum (assembly GCA_019117445.1). Classification (GTDB taxonomy): domain Bacteria; phylum Bacillota; class Bacilli; order Lactobacillales; family Lactobacillaceae; genus Limosilactobacillus; species Limosilactobacillus excrementigallinarum. The sequence continues at coordinate 18,586 of DWZS01000032.1, forward strand.
TCACAACTGGTAAACCAATTCAACGAATTTTACAGTTTTCAACTCCTTTGATTTTCGGAACACTGTTTCAGCAACTGTATAGCTTCGTTGATTCCATCATCGTTGGTCATTTCATTAGCGCCAACGCACTTGGTTCAGTTGGTGCCACCTATTCATTAAATTTTCTAATTATTGGTTTTATGCAAAGCTTTTGTGTCGGATTAGGAATTCCCATCTCGCAAAGCGTTGGTGCTAATCACCACCACGATGTCCAACGTTTCTTCTGGAATGGTCTCTACTTAAGTATCGCTATTAGTATCTTCTTTTGTGTTTTAATGACTTACTACACAGAACCACTACTAATTGCGATGCGCACACCGCAGCCATTACTGCATGATGCCGTCATTTTCATTCGTCCCCAATTCATTTTCATTTGGATAACCGTCCTATACAACTTTTCCGCAAGCGTTCTTCGCTCACTAGGTGATTCCAGGACCCCCTTTTACACATTAGTCCTTGCCAGTTTATTAAATATCGTTATTGATATTGTTTTAATTGGCGTATTCCATTGGGGAGTAATTGGGGCCGCGGTCGCCACAATCATTGCCCAAGCAGTCAGTGCCTTAATGAATATTATTTGGTTAGTAAAGGCCTCAACAATCATTGATTTTCGGCATCCTCAGTTAAAATTTTCAGCTCGTCATACCTATCGGCTTGCTTATATTGCCTTCCCAATGGGCATCGAGTATTCCATCTCTGCAATTGGTGCCATTATTATGCAATTTGCTATTAATAGTTTAGGGACCGCCTATGTTGTTTCTCAAACTGCGGGCGAAAAAATTCGACAAATGTTTACCCTCCCGATTGAAAGTGTTGGGATGGGGATGTCGACCTTTATCGGACAAAACTTTGGGGCGCACAGTATGGCGCGCATCCGCCAAGGGATTAAGGATGGGATGAAGATCCAAATTATTTACTATGGCATCTGCTTAATCATTATTATGCTCTTTGCAGATCCACTGTCAGAATTAGTGATTGGACACCACCCCGAATTAATTCGTTTATCGAGTCTCTACTTACGTTTGATGAGTTTAACCCTTTTCTTACACGGTACATTAATGATTTACCGTTATACTCTTCAGGGATTGGGATTTAGTTTCCTAGCGATCTGGTCAGGAATTGGTGAATTAATTGGTCGCTCGATAGTTAGTCTAGTTGCAATCATCCTCAATAGTTTTATTGCCGTTTGTTTCATTAACCCAGTTGCGTGGGGACTAGCTGGCGGCTATTGCTGTTGGATGGTTTATCGCCAACTTAAGAAAATTGCCGGTTCTTTTACAAGGGAGGTCAACTAAGTTAAAATTGTAAGATATAATTTGATGAAATTTAAAGGAAGCAACAAGTATGGATACAAATATTCGCAGAAATGCCTACGACCAGATTAAATATAAGATCATTCACTTCCACTATTTACCTGGTCAAAAGATTTCTGAAAAAATGATTTCAGAATCACTCAATCTTGGGCGAACCCCCGTCCGTGAAGCATTAATTAGAATTGAGCGGGAAGGCCTCATCGAAGTGATCCCGCAAAGCGGAACCTACGTCACCATTATTAACATGACCTCCGCTAAAAACGGCCGGTTTGTTCGTGAATGCATTGAACCAAAAATCATGCTTGAAGCCATGACTAAACTGACCCAAGAAGGGTTAATGAATTTATTAGTAAATATGCAACATCAACGTGAAGCGGCCCAAGCAGAAGAGCCTGATCACTTTTTTGATCTTGATCAAGACTTTCACCACGAATTCTACAAAATCGCTAATAAGAATGATGTTTGGAACTGGCTTCAGTTAAATAACACCCAATTAAACCGTTTCCGACGGCTCCGGCTAAAAGCCGCTAACCTGAATTGGCGAAAGTTAGTCGAACAACACCAAAAAATTCTCAAAGCAGTTCAAGCGCAAAACGTGGATAATCTAGATTACTTAATTCACGCGCACTTGCACTTGATGCTCGAAGAAAAAGCCTTAGTAACTCAACAATTCCCTGACTACTTTGGAATTGAAGACAATTAAAGAGGGTGATATCACTATTATTTTTGATTTTATTGTAAGCGCTTTATTCAATAGAAGGAGATTACTATGTCAAACGAATTTAAAAATGAATTCTGGACTGCCACTGCCGGAGACCTTTCCCAAAAGCGGACGCCATTTGATGCACCAGACTATACTGACCAACCAGCTGATGGCTCAGCCAAGATTGTCGTTGACCCAATGCAAAAGTTTCAAGATTGGTTAGGTGCCGGGGCAGCCATTACCGACTCCACCGCCAAGTTAATTTGGAACCAAAGCAAAGAACAACGGAGTCAATTGCTTCATGAATTATTCGATCCCGAGCAAGGGGCTTTTTCAATGATTCGGGTGCCAATGGCCTCTTGTGATTTCCAAAGCCAAGATGAATATTACTCATATGACGATGTCCCATTTGGCGAACACGATCATGATTTAGAACACTTTTCTATTGGTACGGGAACACCGGGTGCAGCAGACGCGACAAAGGACCTGAAATACATTGTGCCGGTTCTGCAAGAAATCGTAAAAATTAACCCAGCCATTAAAATCATCAGTTCACCATGGTCTGGACCTGCTTGGTTAAAGAATACCGGTCACCTCAGTCAAGGTGGTCACCTGCGTTTTGGTGAATATACTGGTAACGGTTTTGCCCACAAGGATCATTTTGAAGCCGTTTATGCTAACTACTTCGTTAAATATATTGACGCATACGCTAGCTATGGTATCCCAATCTACGGCTTAACCATTCAAAACGAGCCTTCTAATGCTGCTAAGTGGCCTGCAATGATCTGGACCTTTAAGCAATTAGCCGAATTCGGTTATAAATACCTACGGCCACTCCTAGATGAAACTCACCCAGACGTAAAGCTCTACTACTGGGATGGCTCATTAAATGTTCTTGATAAGCCATTATCCGCATATATCACACCGCAAGAAGCAAGCGCCTTTGATGGTTTTGCCTTCCACACATACGACGGACCATATACCAGCCTCTTTAAAGTTAGTCGCGAATATCCAAACTGGAAGTTAGCGATGACTGAACGGCGTTGTCTGTACTCTGACACCATCGAAGATGCCTCACACATCATGTTTGGTTTAATCGGTAACTGGTTAGTCCGGAATGGCTTAAACTTCATCACCCTTTGGAATTTAGCCCTGGATGAACGAGGCTTGCCAAATGCTGCTGGTTCCACCGGTCGGCGTGGTGTCGTTACCATTGACCATACCACTGGTAAAGTCCAGCGGAATCTGGAATACTACATGCTCCGTAATTTGTCCCAAGATATTCCGGCTGGCGCAGTACGGATCGGTTCGTCTAGCTACTCCCCAGATGGCTATACTGGCGGTATTTCATCGACTGCTTTCCTTAGTGATGATGGTTCAATTGCTGTCCAACTTTATAACCCAACTGGTAAAGAACTTCCTGCCAGTTTGTACATTAATGGTCATTCAACTAAGTGGCAAAATGTGATGGTACCAGCTTGGGGAACCGTAACCGTTCATAAGTCGAATGGCACGATGAACGAAAGTGCGCCCCGTCCTGATGAAGAATTTGAATTGAACCCGACTAAGCTGGGCCTTTCTGATGATAAAGCTCCTGGTAAGGGAATTAATGCGAAGAAAAATGATTTAGTTTAATAAAATACTGTGTTTACGAATAGCACAGTCCACAAAAAAGGGACCCTCACAATAATGTGAGGGTCCCTTTTAATCTTGTCGATTATTTAATATCTAATTGCTTATTATCAACGCCGGTGCGGACAACCAATACATCGCATGGTGCATTCCGCTTAACAAATGACGTAACTGAACCAACCATAGCCCGTTGCAGACGTGACATCCCACTGGCACCCATTACCAGGAGATCATTCTTATGATCCTTTGGGAAATCAAATGCAATGACCGTCTTCGGGTTACCAAGCCGAATGTGAATATCGATATTGTCAAAATCATCATCCTGCTTAACTTTTTTAAGTAAGTCCTTCAAGTAATCCGTAGCCTTATCTACCAATTGGTAAGCAATGCTGCCATCTGACATGCCAGCAAAGTTATATGCCATCGCCCGGGTATCCACGACATTAAGCACGTCAATGTGGGCACCATTTCGCTTAGCAGAAATAACCGCCTTGGCAAGTGCTGCTTCCGCTTGCTTAGAACCGTCCACTGGCACCAAAATGTTTTCGTATTCTTGATCCATAATCAACAGCCTCCAATCAATCAACTATCATTATTATTTTACCACATTTAAAGCTTTTCAATGCACTATTCCCGGCTTTGCCGTTCGATTGTCCGAGCCAAATTGACTTTGGCATGGAAGTATCATACAATCAAAAGCAACTAATAACTTAATTATCTTAAGTTCGGACGATTATCAATTATTAATAACTGTGAGGTTGACTTAATGGATCAAATTGACAAGAAAATTCTGAACATGCTGCAAGCGAATGCCCGGGTTTCACTAAAGGAAATGTCCAAGGCATGTTTCATTTCATCACCTGCTATCGCAGCCCGAATCACCAAAATGGAGGAAGCCGGGATCATTACCGGTTATCACACCAGTATTAATCGGGAAAAACTAAATTTCCACGTCAAAGCCTTTATCATGGTCCAACTCGAGCCTAACCAAAAAAGTGAATTCTATCCTTTTGTCCAATCCATCCCCAATGTCATCGAATGTAATTGCATCACCGGTGACTATTCAGAAGTGATGGAAGTAATTTTCCCATCCACCAAAGACCTGGATGACTTTATTAACGAAATTCAAAGACGCTTCGGTAAAACGAGCACCCAAATTGTCTTCTCTACTAGCGTCGACCATCGTGGTGTAAAACTAAATGATCATTAATATATAAACCACTAGTCATCATTTGCAACAGCAGTGATGACTAGCGGTTATTTTTATTCAAGCTCTAATAATTGTTCAATTTGATCCAGCCGCTTCTTCAGGACCTGCAAAGCATCCTCAAGGTACTGGCCATTCGTTACGTCGACCCCGGCCCGACGCAAAATCGTCACTGGATCTGCCGAACCACCGGCCTTTAAAAAGTCGAGGTAGCGATCGAGTGCGCCATCCTGCTTGGTCCAAACTCGTTCAGACAACGCCGTCGCAATCGCCCATGACGTTGCATACTGGTAGACATAGTAGTTCATATAGAAGTGCGGGACGTACGCCCATGATTGGGTGTCCGTACCAACCAGCTTAACGGTTGGTCCATAGTATTTCTCAACCAGTTGCCTGTTCATCTGATCCAAATAGTCTGCCGTGAGTGTCCGTCCACTTTGTTGTTCACGGTAAGCCGTATTTTCAAATTCCGCAAATTGTGTTTGCCGATAAATCGAGCCGATAAAACCATTGATCGATTGCTCTAAAATGAAAATCTGCAGCTGCCGATCATCCTGATACTTTTGTAGTAAGTACTCCGTCAGGATATTTTCATTAAATGTCGATGCCACTTCTGCAAGAAAGATTGGTGCATCCGCATACTCGGAAGGTTGGGCGTGCTGACTAAACCAACTATGCATTGCATGCCCCGATTCGTGCGCCAATACGAAGGTACTGTATAGCTTATCCGTCCAATTCAATAGGATAAATGGATTGGCTTGATAAACACCCACTTGGTAACCACCAGAACGTTTCCCGCGGTTTTCCGCCGCATCAATCCACCGGTGATCAAACTCTTTCTGCAAGCCCTCGAGGTAGTCTGGCCCCATCACCTTCATCGCATTCAGGACCAACTGCTTACCCTGCTCAAAGGTTGTCCGCAAGCGATCTTTGCCCGCCAACGGCACCCCAATGTCATATTGGTAGAAGGGGTCTAAATGCAAAGCGCGCTGCTTGATCCCATACCACCGGTGCGCCAAATCCAAGTGTTGATTTACGGTCTTGACCAACGTATCGTATACCTGCTCATCAATTTGGTTAACCGCTAATGCCGCTTGTCGAGCACTCTTATAATGGCGCAGTTTTGCAATCGAATTGCGACTATCAATAAAGCTATTCAAGGTTGCAGCAAACGTATTCCGTAATTCGTGATATGGCTTTTGGTAAGCTAATACAGCTGCCTTCCGTACATCACGATCTAATGATTCAGTGAACTGACTCCGGTTACCGTGAGTTAGTTCCACTTCATTCCCCTGTTCGTCCTTAATCGTGCCAAAGTGTAAATCAGCATCGTTCAGCGTATTATAAACTGTCTCCGCACTATCCAACGATCGACTCAGCTGACTCAGTAGTTGTTCTTCACTAACAGTCAACACGTGTCCTTTTTGTAACCGGACCTGTTCCAATGCATATTTGAATTCACTCAGCCCGGACACTTCCGTCAGCCATTGATCTAACTGATGTTGGTCAAGGCTAACGATTTCAGGATCCATAAAGGAAAGGGCCGTTTCGATTTCAGTGACCGCTGTTGCCGCCTTTCCATACAACTCGGTTGCCGCCGCATCCGTCGTATCACTATCACGACGCAAGAAAGCATAAACGTATTCCCGTTCTAATTCTTCGTTGATGACCTTAGCAGCTTGCAGTGCCTGAAGTAATGTTTGCCCATCATTGGCGGCTAACTTACCGGCCAATTGATGCAATTCACGGGCCTTCTTTACCGTTTCCTGTAATTGTTCTTCCATTGCTTCGTCGTTTGGATAAAGTAACGTCAAATCCCACTTGAGTGCCGTAGGAACTTCTTCACGACTCGGTAACTGTTGTTTTTCACTCATTATGATGCCTTCTTTTTATCAAACGAATCTAAGTATTTAACATATTTTTCACGATCTAATTCATGTTCGGATTCCCCAATTACCAAAGTGGCAATTGAGTTTCCAACCACGTTCACGACCGTCCGACCCATATCAACGAACCGGTCAATTCCAGCAATAAAGGTTAAACCGGCAACGGGAACCCCGATTGTCGAAACACTGGCTAGTAAGACCACGAAGGAGGCGCCAGGAACCCCAGCCATTCCTTTCGAAGTAATCATCAAAACAATCAATAAGGTAAATTGGTGCTCCCACGTTAAATGAATGCCATACGCCTGGGCCAAGAAGATTGCGGCTAAGGATTGGTAAATGGCCGACCCATCGAGGTTAAAAGTATAGCCCGTTGGAATAACAAAGGAAGCAATTCCCTTTTCTACCCCCATTTTCTGCGACTTTTCAATTAGCCGGGGCAAAGTGACTTCAGAACTGGCAGTTGAAAAGGCCAGAACGATTTCTTCCCAAATGGCCCGCATCGTTTTCCAGTAATGTAGATGGAACATCTTGGCGACGATACCCAGCACCACAACACAGAAGAAAATCATGGTGAGGTACGCTAGCAGCACAAAGTATCCTAACGGCAGCAAGGCCTTGAGCCCCATTTCGGCAATCGTCATCCCAATCAACCCGAAGACCCCAATTGGTGCATACTTCATGACCCAATTTGTCACCTTGAACATCACTTCGGAAACACTGTTTAAAAATTGCACAACGATCTTACCTTGCTCACCAATTGCAGCTAAGCCAAGCCCAAAGAAGACGCTGAAAAAGATTACCGGCATCATGTCACCATCACTGATGGATTTAAAAATGTTGGTTGGGATAATTGCTAAAATTTGATCCCAAAATCCGGTATGTCCCTTGGCCGCTTTCGCCGTTGCCATATATTTAGAAATGTCAGTGGCGTGTAAGCTCTTGATATCAATAAATGAACCCGGGTGGGCCAAATTGGCAACGATTAGTCCCACGATGATCGCAATCGTCGTTAAAACTTCAAAATAGATGATGGTTTTTCCACCAATCCGACCGAGTTTATGAAAATCACCAATGTTGGCAATGCCGACCGTCAGACACGAAATCACAATTGGCATCACGATCATCTGAATCAAGCGTAGGAAAATAGTTCCTAAACTCTGCATGACCACAATTGCAGACTGATTCTTATAAAAAATCACCCCACAAATAATCCCGGCAATCAAACCAATAAAAATCTGCCAACCAAGACTCAGGCGGCTAATTCGGTAGTGCTTCATTAACTACCCCTCCGATCATAATTTCTAAGCTTTAATTTTATCATAGTTTTGTAATTTACACGTGTTCACCAGCTTGCAAAATTATAGTATGATGACTATTAAGATTAAAGTTTAGGAGGATAGTATGATTTCTCGGAAAACGGCGAATAGTATTAACGGCCGCATTGCCTTTTTAGCCATCTCAATCATTATTAATTCGTTTTTTAACGCCCTCACGGTTTCCACACAGATGGGGAGTGCCATTTGGACGGCCTCCGCGGTTAGTCTTAGTCACTGGACGCATATCTCACTAGGCAATATCCTGTTCCTAGAAGGCGTCGTGGTTGCCTTCACTAACCTGGCCCTCCTCGGGCGCTTCGACTGGTTCCGTCTCATACGTAATCTTTTGTTTATTACCCCATTTAGTTATTTACTTGCGGGATTTGAAACAATGTTCGTCAAAATCGGCGTGCCACAGCTCGCACTTGGTTGGCGAATCTTACTCGACATCGGTGGCTTATTTGGCGTTGCCGCTGCCGTCTCGCTCTACCAACGGGCCAACATCATCATGCACCCAAATGACGATCTTCCATATATTCTCCGTTTCCGGTTTATGCATGGCTCCTCTGTTTATTCTCAGTGGATGAGCAACGTTCCACCACTGATTATTGTCGTATTAGTATTCGTGATTAAGGGTCATTGGTACTCATTTGGTTTTGGAACAATTTATAACATCCTAACGCAGGGTTACTTAATTGGGTGGTCCGATCGCCACTTCCTCCCAATTCTCCATCATCACCTCGAATTCAAAAATTAAACCACAAAAAAACGTCCCGTTTGAATTTCTTCAAACGAGGCGTTTTCCTTTGCCAGTCAGAAAATTAACTATTGGGAGTAGTTATCAAGCAATTTGTTAATCGTTTTTACGTTTCTTCAGACCAGCAAGGCCAAGCATGGTTGTCAATCCAGCAAGTCCTAATCCAGCAACTGCTGCGGATTGGTCATTACCAGTTTGTGGTAATGCATGCTTGTTATTATTAGCGTTGTTGTTAGCACCATTGTTGGTGTTCTTAACACTGCCATTGTTGTTAGCAATGCCATTTCCGTTGCCATTACCTTCGCTGTTACCGTTGTTGTGATCACCATTGTCACCAGTAGTTGGTGTGGTGTTACCACCATTATCATGGTTACCATTATCGGTCTTGGTGTAGGTAATGTTTACTTCAGTGTCACCAGTAGTAGCTTCAACTGTTTGAGCATCAACCTTAGCTTGGCTAGGAGTGTAGCCATCAAAGGTTGGCGCATCAAATTCAGGCCAAGCACTATTAGCGTTAGCGTCAATTACAAAGTGACCATCGACAACCTTACCTAATTCCCAATCACCGTACTTAGTAGCCTTACCATTACCGTAAACGGTCTTTGTCCGACCAAACCAAACAGTTTGCTTAGTAGTGTTAATTGCACCAGTGTTTGGATCCGTAACGTTAATCGTCCGAGTTGGTTTAGCAAACATATCACTGTTTTTACCTGGATTATTAGGATTGATAGTTGGATCCGTTGGGTCAAGGGTCTTGTTAACAAATACCTTAGCAGTTGTTGAGTCAGATGTGTGGTCTGGATAGTTAACAGTTACTGGAACATCATATTCAGTTGCTTCATCTGGAGCAGTAAATGTAATTGCACCAGTATTAGCATCAATCTTGACTTCTACAGGGTTATTACCTTTCTTATCAGTAATCTCCTTAGTTGTTTGACCATTGTCAAAGCTGTAAGTAGTCCCTTGTGGAGCTTGTGCACTCTGGCCAGCTTCAGTAAATGTTGGTGCGCCAGTGTTTACTGGACTCTTAGCATTTACAGTAGTGTCCTTGTAGCTTGGAGTGTACTTCTCAGCATCAGTAGTAGTATGAGGAGCTTCACTGTTCTTAACAATAACTGGAATCGTGAAGTTATTTTCCGTTACGTTAAATGAACCTGGGTAAGTTACAATTTCGTAACCAGAAGGTAAATTCTTATCAGCTAAGTCATGCAGTAAGGCAGCAGTTAACGTGTCACCCTTATTACTCTTAATATCAACATCTGACTTACCATCATTGACTGACTTACCATCTTGAGTTTGGTAAACCAGCTTACCAGCCATATCGAAGTTTTCGCCTCTCTTAAGAGTTAGTGGAACTTCAATGGTATCTGGAGTTGCAGTGACGTTAGTCAAACCAGCTGGGTAAGTGTAACCATCTGCAATCGTGTAGTTGCTTGGAACATTACCATCAATCGTACTCTTCAAAGTATCAGCTGAAACATCGGAGCCCTTCTTGATGTTGTTGATGCTGGTCGTAGCAACTTCCTTACCATTGTAGGTGTAGATAATCTTTTGACTGAATTCAGTCTTTTCTTGATCAGTCTTACCAGAATCTGGATCAGCAATTACGTTAATTGCTGCTGGAACATCAAGGTAAGTACCGTCATTAAAGATAATCCGTACAACACCCTTAACACCATTAGCAACCGTAGCTGTTGATGGTTGACCATTTGGTGCCCAAGTCATTGTGAATTGCTTCTTAGCGTCAGTACCTTCAACGTAAGCTAAGACTTGTGGAGCATTTGGATTGATATTTTGACCATTCCAGCCAGCTGCACCGAGGTCAGTAACATCGATGAGGTGACGGTATTGGTCTTGAGTTAAGTTGGAGATGTCTTGGTTTTGCTTGAAGGTTAAGGCTTCACCAGTGGTTGCACCGTAGATGTTACCAAAGGCGTTACACCAGCTAGCACCACCAAAGTAGCTTTGTGCTTGGCCACTCAACGTAATGTTTACCCGGGCCTTCGAGTTACCAACTAAGCCAGTTGGGTCCGTCTTGTCGGTCCGTTGTTCGCCATCTGGGTTAGTGTATTGGGACTGAGCAGTTGAAGTACCAGTGCTAGAGTCCTTGAAGTTGTCAACGTTGGTGTTTGGTGTAAAGTTATCATTCATCCAAGCAGTCGTAACATCACTAGCAGCAAATGATTCTGGAGCCTTGTTACCATTTTGTAATTCAATTGGGTTGCCTTTGGCATCCGTGATTGGAGTCGTTGCAACATACTTGTCACCTTGGAGCTTGTAAGTAACTGAGTTAATGGTCTTCCAACTGTGGTCTTGGTTCTTAAATTCAATTTCCACAATTGATGGTGCCGTTACGTCAGCACTGCCGTCACTAGTCTTGTGAGTTGTGTATTCGCCCAGCGTGTAGGTAACTGTGGATTGATCACCATAGTAAGTGGTCTTGTTGTCATCTTGGGTTGCACCCTTCACAACAACTGGAACGTTAACGACTTCGCTCGTCCCATCAGCATAGGTAACAGTAACTGGAATCAGGTAGTCACCTGGAGTTTGGGTCTTTTCTGGATTCAAGGTAACGGTACCATCCGGTGCAACTGATGCCCAGTCTGGTGTTTGGTTGTCACCCTTTGTAACTGCCGCAAAGGTTTCACCTGTTGGTTCACCTTCGTTACCATTTTCAGTAGACCACGTTGGCTTGGCAGTAGCAGTAGTGCCTGGTTCAACTGAAACTGGTGCGTATTCTGGTTGGTATTTGTCAGCATCTGACAGGTTATCCTTAACCGTGACGTTAACCGGAACGTAGTCTACTGAGTTGTCAGGGTAAGTTACCTTAACCAGAACAGATTGAGTTCCAACCGTGCTGGTGTCTGGTGTGATTGCCCAAGTATACTTAGCATCAGCAGGAAGCTTGTCTGCATTAGAAATTGCCGTCTTAGGATCTGGAACTGCGTCACCCTTCTTAACAGTCAGGTTTTGACCTTCAGGGTTGTAGTTTTCAGCTTGGGTACCAACCTTAACGTAAACCGGAACTGTCTTCGTTTGGGTCTGACCATCAATCGTAGCAGTAACCTTAACGTAGGCTTGAGTTAAGCCTGGCTTGGTTGTGTCAACACTAGTTGCCCAGTCATAGGAAACGTTCTTAGCATCCGCAGGAACACCGCCAGCAATGGCCTTCTGTGCATCATCACTGTCCATCTTGTGACCGTATGGAACATCGATCGTCGTACCGTATGGGTTAAAGTCCTTGTTAGCTGTTGATGAATCATCAGGAACAACGACGTTAACTGGAACAGTGGTGTTTTCACCATCTGGGTAGGTAATCTTTACCGTGCCTGGGTGTGTACCTGGTGTCGAAACATCAGGTTCAGTTTGCCATTCAACCGTGGTGCCGTCTGGTTCAGTCCCGTTACCCCAGTCGATCGTAGTGTCGGCCTTTGGAACTGTGCCCTTAGGAGTCGTAACAGTCTTACCAGTTGGTTCGTTCGTAACGTTAACTGAAGCTGGAACGTAGTCAACAGAACCATCTGGGTAGCTAACCTTAACAACACCTGGGTGTTCACCCTTGGAGTAAACGTTTGGTGTTTGTGACCATTCGTACTTGGTACCCTTTGGTAGGTCGCCAGTATTGGAAATGGCCTTTTCAGCATCAGGAACGTTACCTAAGGTCGTATCAACTGTCTGTCCCTTTGGATCATTCTTGTCTGCAACGGTCTTGTCAGTTGATGGCGTAGCGGATGGGTCCTTGACGATAATCGTGGTTGGAACAACATCCTTCGAGCCGTCTGGGTAGGTCACAATAACGGTTGCTGGAACCTTACCTGGCTTGGAAGTGTCAGGAGTCTGCCCATCTGGCCAGTGGTACCCCGTACCCTTTGGCATTTGATCCTTGTTAGAAATACCTTGTTCAGCATCTGGAGTTTCACCCTTATTGACATTGATGTCTTGGCCTTGTGGATTGTTAGTTTCAGCTTGGGATTGAACGTGAACAACAACTGGAACGTCATCTGTGGAGCCGTCAGTGTAGGTTACGGTTACAACACCGGCCTTGTCACCTGGCGTCTTAGTATCAGGAGTAACCTTCCAAGTGTAGCCATCAGTCTTAACAACGGAGTTACCGTCCTTGTCGACTAATTGATCATTGTTGGTAATGCCATTAGCGGCGTCAGTACCATCTAAGGTATGGTTTTCTGCAACTGAAATGGTGCCACCATCTGGAGTGTATTGGTCAGCTAAGGTTTCTTGGGCAATGATGTCATAAGCGTTGGTTGCCAAAGTATGAGGTGCCATGTCACCATTAGCAGCAGTAAAGTAAGCACCAAATTGAAGCCGATTATTCTTAGAACTCTTTAAGCCAAGTTGATTAATAATGTCGCCAAGTGGCGTGTTTAATTGGTATGAAATTTCAACCAAGTGGTTTTGCCGCATGATACCAGAAATACTCATATTATCACTAGTAACTTCAACTGTTCCCTTACCAGTATTATCAGTATTCACTGCACCAATACTCAAATTAGTACTATTAACCACTTTATTCCCAGTATATGGAGTCCCATTATCGTTATAAAGTTTGGTTTGTCCACCGGCTTGAATATTATGCATGATGATATTCTGAGACTTAATAAATGGAACCAAACGTGGATCTACTTGGTAATTAAGTTTATCAATCCGTTGTTGGCCATGCGCTGTATCCCACGTCCAATTACCCAGCATTTGTGGATTATAGAAAACATGGATTGTATTAGTTGCATGATCATACATCAAAGTCATTTGAGCACCTTGGTAGTATGGCTGCTTAATAGATCCAGGCTTGTAAGCATTTGTTCCCGTTGCGATTGGCAAATCATATGAACTACCTTGTGAAACGATGTAACCAACACTTTGGTAATTACCAATGGTCTTACCAGTCTTGCTGTCATAACCATAAATGGCGTATTGAAGTGGGTTGGCACTTAAATCGCCAAGGTTCTTCCAGAAGTTTTGAATTTGATCATTGAAGTCAATTACACAGTTAGGATTGGAATAAGGTACATCGACATTGGCAAGACCCATTGTCCCACCATAAAGCTTAAATAGTGGTGCTGACCAAACGTTACTGTCACCTTCACGGGTTAAAGTTACTTGAGAAGACTTTGCATTAATGTCGCCTTGTTGAGAAACCTTAATATCCTTAACATATGGTGCCAAACGATCATCAATTTGAATTCGTAATTGGTAATCCTTAGCATGATTAGTATTACCACCATAAATCCGACTAGTAACTTTAAATGGCAAACTTGTATCGGTATTGTTATTTAATGTACCAGTTTGCATGTTTAAAGTGGTGTACTTAGATGATTCGCTTCCCAACCATTCAGATTCAGGAATATTGATCCCACTACCTTGGCTCTGATTTTGTGTTGTTGCCTGACCGCCTTCATTTGAAGATGGAGTATCGGCGGCTTGTGGTGCAGGAGTACCAGCAGCAGGGGTATTATCATCCCCTGTTTGATTTGCTAAGGTTTCCGTTGCAGCTGGTGCAGGTGCGTTTTCATCTGCACTAGCAGATGCACTTAATCCCATAAAAGTGAATCCGATTAAAACAGAAGCAACTCCAACAGTTAACTTCTTAATTGCGAAACGTTGTTTCTTCGGTTCTTGTTTACGAAGATATTCATTTCGATTATTACTTGATAACATTTTATGACCTCCATTTAGTAATTTGCTTTACAGTCATTATGGTATTGTTTAATAGTTCAAGTTTCAAACATAAAAATTTCATAATTCTTTTAATTCCCTATTGGCTAGGGCCTTCCGGGCCACAAAGGAAATTATTAATATGTGATTTTTTCATATCAATAATTCTTTGATAAGTAACCGTATCCCTTTGACAACAACCATTGTAGCCGTTTTCTTCCGCTTTCATCGAATAATAACAAACGACCTATTTTCAATGTTCTATTTATCAATGATTCGATAAAAAATCACCATTTTTTCGATTTCTGGACAAATCGTTGCAAAATATTAATTACAAAATCAATCACTTATTTCCGGTTAATGTTACTTTCTCAAAAATCACCCACTAAATTAAACCGTCTAGATTTATAAATCATTCTTAATTATTCTTCACCCACTGATTGTTTTATTTATCAACATAAAAACGGGAATGTCCAGTAATTGGACATTCCCGTTTTAAAATCAGCTACTTATTAATCGAATGGTGTAATTGCAAAACTAAACTCATAGTCAGTATCAGCTGGCAAGGTAGCATCCTTTTCGACATCAGCTCCCCAACTATCAATCCCGCCGACACCACGGACGGCTCCAGCAACCACCAGGACCGTCCGGCGAGCAGCTGGTAGTTCTTCAATGTGAGTTGCGAATTCTAATTCTTCTGCCGTATATGGCAATAAACTGAAATTAAATGGCTGGTTAGTTTGCACAAATTTAAGCGCAAATGGTTGTGGATGTATATCGGCATTATTTTGCGTTGTTTCACGTGTAACTTTTAATGCGTTCGTCCGCATGTGCATCCCCATCTCCTGTGGAACCAGGTATGGAGTTAATGGTAAGCCATCGATATGATACGTCCCCTCTTGACCACCAGCCAGCCGATCTGGATAGGTCTCACCCGATAGCCCGCTGTAGGTAAAGCCAGTCGCCATCGTCGGCATGATCATTCGTACACCGAAAACTGGGAGTTCAGGAAGTTCCTTTCCCCCGTAATAATGCGCACTCACTTTAATCCGACCGTTCCCCTCTACAACGTAAGTCACAGTTGTTTGGGCAACTGGCGTTGTAGCGGTTGAATAGGTGAATTTAATCATTACCTTTTCCGCTGTTTCGTTTCCTTTAAAACGATTATTTAATGGTGCAATTGGCAATTCAGTGAAGTAATGATCGTCTACCGTCAGTTCAATTGCCGTGCACTTAGGAAACATATCTGCACCGAGCCATTGCGCACTATGGTATGAAAAGTCATTCCCAAGATCGTTGCTAGTACTTGCCCGCCAGTAAGTTGGATAAATTGGCCGATACAGCCATTCGCGATCGTTAATCTTCAAAGATTCTAGACTGCCTCGTTCATAACTAAAGAGATATTCAAACCCATTCCCGTGTAAACCGAGTACCCCATCACCATAAACTACGTGCATTTTATTTGAGTTGGCCATAGTAGTATTTCACCTCCTGCATTGCGGGTTTAGGAACCCGGTTTGCAAACATTAAACCATCCCCAGAAAAATCTGCATCTGTATGCCGATCATCAAAATCACCGCCATACCGCATTACTAACTGTCCCGTTACCGGATCCGTAACTTGGATGGCTTGGTCGATGAAGTCCCAAATGAAGCCACCGCAGTAAACTGGATATTTCTTGATCAAATCAACATAGGCCTGCATTCCACCAACGGAATTGCCCATGGAGTGCATATATTCACATTCCATAAATGGTTTATCAGGATCATTTTTCAAATATTCTTCCACATCTTTTGGTGGCAAGTACATCCGACTTTCAAAATCAGAAATTCGATCCCGGTATTCAGGATTTTGGCAAACCCCTTCATAATGAACCAGACGGGTATCATCATGTTGCTTATAAAATTGCTCCATCGCCGCAATATTGTCTCCAGCGTATGATTCATTTCCCAATGACCAGAAGAGAATACTTGGATGATTTTTAAAAGTTTCATAGTTTGTCCGTGCCCGGTCTAAAACAACATCACGCCACTCTGGAACTGATCCTGGAACATTGTATGAAGGTTCTACCGCACCCATCTTTTGCCAAGTGCCATGCGATTCCAGATTATTTTCTGCCATCATGTAAATGCCGTTTTGGTCACAAAGGTAGTACCACGGAATTTGATCAGAATAGTGACAAGTCCGCACCGCATTAATATTATTTTCTCGGAACGTTCCGATGTCTTGTTTCATATCTGCTAACGTAATGCAGCGGCCCGTTCGACAATTCCATTCATGACGGTTAACGCCATTAATAATCAGACGGTGACCATTCAGCTTGAGCACATGGTCTGGATCAATTTCGACGCGGCGGAACCCAAACTGATACGGAATAACTTCTAATAATTGGCCAGTTTGGTCGTGCACCGCAATTTCCAGACGATAGAGATACGGATCCTGATTATCCCATAAATGAACCTCGGAAATGGTCCCCGATTCAATCGTTAAGGTTTCTGCCACACTTTGATCAGTACGCAAGATTGTCCGTCCGGACTGATCCTGGGCGGTAATTGATACCGTCCCCGCCATAGACCCCGTCATTTTGAGATTTACCAATAACTGTCCGGACGTGTAATCATCATTTACGGTTGGCTTAATCAGCAAATCCTCAACATGAGTATCGGGAATAGCCTGCAAGGTTACATTACGAAAAATCCCTGAAAAGCGGAACATATCCTGATCTTCCAGGTAGGACGCCGTACTGTGTTTAAAGACGGCCACCGCTAGCACATTGTTTTCTTCCCGTAAAAATGGTGTTAAATCAAATTCACTAGGGGTAAAGCTATCCTCGGCATAACCAACAAATTCACCGTTTAGCCATACATACATGGCTCGTTCAACACCAGCAAATTGTACCCGAACGTGATGGCCCCGTAATCCTGGTTGTAAATCGAAGTGAGTGCGGTAGCAACCTACCGAATTATCATCAGCTGTCGAAAATTGCCCGGAGACAATCCCCTGACCATTCGTAAATGCTGGGCGCCGGAAATGGTGCCCTTCCCAAGAATAGAGAGTATTAATGTATTGGTTTTGAGCATAACCAGCCAACTCGATCATGCTAGGAACCTGAATCCAATCCCAATCATGGTCATCAAAGTCTGGCTGCATAAAATCTTGCGGTTGATCCTGTGGCGTCTTAGCAAATGCAAACCGCCACTGACCATTTAATGATTGGTAAAAACCACTTTTTTGATTGGCTAACTGTCGATAATCTTGGTACCAATCGTGGTCACTATGGGCCGCCATTTGGTTGACCCGAAAGACCCGCGGATCATCTAACCATTCTAACTGTGCATGCATCTGAATCCCTCCTCATAATGTTATCGCTTACATTAACTTGTTAAATAAAGGGCTGGGGAAATCCTCAGCCTATTTTTTTTGTTGATGCCCGTTTGACTAACTTAGTGCCCACTACAACTCTCGTGGGGGTAAAGCTTTCGTTCCCCCGCCGCATTTTGACTTGTTGGACAGCCATCTCCGCCATTTCATCAATTGAAACCCGAACGGCGGTTAATGGTGGATACGTATAGTGGGTTAACGTCGTGTCGCCGAAGCTCATTATCGCCACTTCTTCTGGTACCGATACTTTAGCTTCATGTAAGTACCGCAATGCCCCAACTGCCATTGCATCATTCGCCACAAAAACCGCATCTGGTCGTGATGAACCTGCTAATAGTTGCTTCATCAAATCATAGCCACTTTGTTCAGAGTAATCGCCCGTCACAAATAGCTTGTTATTGTATTGATCATGCTGCCGCAACGCACTTTCAAACACTTGCTGCCGATCATCAAAGACAATTTCGCCGTCCCGGGTCTTTTCCTGTCCCGCAATCATCGCAATCTGATCGTATCGAGCGGTTAAGAATTCAGCTGCCTGCCGGACGCCGCCATGAAAATCCGGAATTACTGAGTCATAACCGTGGGCCAGTTCATCATGGTCGAGAACAACTACATTATGCGTAATCGTCCGTAACTGTTGAAGCTGGCGTTGACTAAACTTACCAATGGCAATAATTCCGGCCAAAGATGCGGGAATTTGGTCCAAGTGGTCAGCAAACACGGTCACGGTTTTGAGCCCCGCTTCCTGAGCAGCACGTTCTACATTAATCCGGGTACTAAGATAGTATAAATCCCGCAATTCCGTTTCCTGTGGGTACCACTCAACAATGCCAATCTCAGTCGACTGTTGGTTGGCGGGCTGGTGACGTTTTTTAGTGTACGAGAGCTTTTCCGCAATCGTTAAAATCTTGCGCCGGGTGGTTTCGCTAACCGATAGTTTAGGATCATGGTTGAGAACCCGTGAAACCGTCGCTAAAGAAACCCCCGCTTGGTCTGCAATATCCTTTAATGTTACTGCCACAAAAAGCCTCCTGATCCGTTATAGTTGATCAATAAATCGTTGCCAGCCTGCGCGGCCCGCGTCATCTTTCTTAAAGACTCCGGCATCCGCTAGCACGTCAGAAAATACTTGAGCCACTTCTTCCTTAAGTACCTCATCAACATTAGCAGAGGTAATTTCCCGCCGTGCCTGAACAGTTTTCGCCCATGATAGGTGGCTAGCGGCAATTTGGTTATCCTGACCAAGCCAGAATTTTTTGACTTCTGCTAATTCATCCTTCAGTCGGGCTGGTAAAATGGCCCGTCCCATCACTTCGATCAGGCCAATATTTTCCTTCTTAATGTGCCACAACTCTTCATGTGGATGGAAAATTCCGAGTGGGTATTGATCACTAGTATTATTATCCCGTAAAACCAAATCTAACACAAACTGATCACCGTCACGGTGCATGATTGGCGTCACGGTATGGTGGCGAGTAGTACCATCATATGCCTTAATCTGTAGCTGTTCATCACTATAATGATCCCAACTATTAATGATGTGGGTCCCTAAGTTAATTAACGCTAATTCATTGCTGCTAATTAAGCGCAAATCACTCATCGGCCAGTCAACTATTCCCGCCGTCACATCTGGATAGTCGGCAAAGGAAATTGATTGCCGAAGCTTAGCCTTCATCATTGGAAAGACGTGTTTACCGCCTTGATAATGTTCGTGGGCCAGCATCGAGCCACCAACAATTGGCAAATCTGCGTTGCTACCAACGAAATAATGAGGCAACTGCTTTTCAATTTCTACTAAATTGATCAGCGTTTGCTGGTTAATCTTCATCGGTTCGTGTTTGGCATCCAAAAAGATACAATGCTCGTTAAAGTACGCATATGGTGAGTATTGGAAGCCCCACTGCTTACCGCCAATCATCATCCGAATAATCCGGTGATTACTCCGGGCAGCATGGTCCAGGCGGCCTAAGTAGCCTTCATTTTCCATACATAATGCACACTGCGGATATTTCTTACCCTTCGCATGGGCAGCCGCCGCAATTGCCTTTGGATCCTTTTCCGGCTTAGATAAATTGATAGTGATTTCTAGTTGATTGCCATCTTGCACCCGCTTAGTAAATTCAATATTGCGCTTAATTGCGGAAGCTTTGACGTAATTATTGGTGGTACACAGTTGGTAAAACCAATTCGTCGCTGTCTGTGGTGACTCCACATACTTGTTCCAAAACGTTGCGTTCACCACTGCTGGCGTCGGCGTCAGCAAATCATATAACTGATCACTCAAAATTTCACGTGCGGTTGGTCCATCATCAATTTTCTTGCGTTGAACAGCTAAATCAACTAATTGATCTACCACTGGCCGTTGATCATCATCCACGTCCGCGTCACCAACTAATGCTCGCACCTTATTCATTACATAAGTCTGGTCCAACGGTGCAAACCGGCCACTGGCAACGGCTTGTTTAGCAAACTTTTCAAATAACATTCTAATTCGCGCTCCTTAGTTTAATTGCCGTGGTCCATCAACAATTTCAACGTCAAAGAAACTAGCATCATAACCAACTTTATTGCGGTATTCTTCGCCAACCTGCTGTTTCAAGTTTTCAACTTGGTCCTTCTTGACTAGCGCAATGGCACTTCCTGCAAAGCCGCCACCGATCATCCGGGCACCGGCTACTCCCGGAAGTTGCCAAGCAGTGTTTACTAGTGTATCAAGTTCAAAACTGGATACTTCATAGTCGTACGCTAATGAAACGTGGGAGGCATTAATCAGCCGCCCAAGACGTTCCATGTCATTCACCTGCATCGCCTTAGTAGCCTCACGTGTCCGTTCATTTTCCGTGACAACATGCCGCACCCGCCGAATCAAAACCGCATCATTAATTAAGTAGTCATATGCTTCAAAAGTCTTGAAGTCGAGATCACTAAGTGAAGTAATTCCGAGTTTCTGTTGTAAAAGGTGTAGTGCTTCCTGACTTTGCTTAACTCGCTCATTGTAAGCTGAATTTGCCAATGAGTGCTTTTTATTGGTGCTCATAATTACCAAGGTGTAGTTTGGATCATCCATTGACTTATACTGATAGCTCAACGTGGCACTGTTCAGTAAAACGGCTTGATCCTTTTTACCCATCCGAACAGCAAACTGATCCATGATTCCGGAACGTAAACCTAAAAAGTCATTTTCTGTCCGCTGCCCCAGCTTTGCGAGCTCGATATTGCTGACTGGCAGATTGAATTCATCTTTTAAGACTTCCCCCATCAGCATCTCGATCGACGCCGATGATGATAGCCCCGAACCATACGGCAGATTACCATAGATATAAAGGCTAAATCCTTTATCAATGAGGTAGCCTTCATGCCGTAAATAAGCGAGCATTCCCTTCGGATAATTGGCCCATTGTTCCGAATCCTTCACAATTGGATAACGGTCCGTCACGGGGAATGAAACAATCTCACCCTTAATATTTTCGGAGTACAGTTCTACTTTATCGTCATCACGTGGTGCAAAGACCCCGTAAGTCCCCAAACTAATTGCACAAGGCATTGACAAACCATCATTGTAATCGGTGTGTTCACCAATCAAGTTAATTCGTCCCGGAGAGAAGAAAATATCCTTTCCTGGGCGGTGAAATACTTTTTGGAATCCATCCAGTAACGCTTGCTTTTCCATGAGCAGCCTCCGTTTTTCGTTTAGTAAAGTTCGTTAGTAAAATTTTACTAAACTCATGGTAAACCTTTTTGAAAAATTGGTCAACGTCATTTATTGTTTCACGTGAAACACAATCCATGGGTGCGCTACAATAGGTTAAAAAGTAAGGAGTTTAAACAATGGAGCTTTCCGCAAACAAAATGATGGAACAAACCCACCTCACCGGGCGGTGGTTTCTCCACGATCAGTCATTAATGTCACCGCTATTAGGGGCCACATTAAATTTCACGATTCGTAATAGTGCCACTTTGACCATCAAAACAGTAAATCATGCTAATCCCCTTTCTCCTAGTCAGTTCTTTACCTGCCGCATTGATAATGGTGCTTGGCAGCGCTGGCCTGCTTCAGATGGAAGTATGACGTTATCCCTTTCGCCAGCTTGCCACCAAATTTGTATTATGACAGGTGGCAACTGTGACCTTGATGATGTTTGGAACAAAAATGAAGTCTTCACGATCACCAGAATGGAAGTTGATGATTCGGCCATTATTCAGCCCCTTGCTAAGTCCACCCGCGTCCTCGTTCTTGGTGATTCCATAACGGCAGGGTGTTGGGTTGCTGGCAAACATGCTAGTGTCGACTATCGTCCGGAAAGTAACTATTTGGCGGTTGCCCAAGACTGCCTTCCTCAAATTGAAATTCACCGGGTGGCTTATTCGGCCGCTGGGGTGTTACGTCCGGGAACTGGAAATGTTCCACCAGCACACGGGTGGCTCAACCAATTAAATGCTCAAACCAAAGCACCGGTGAAACATTTTAATTTAGTAATTATTGCTTTAGGGGTTAACGACCGGCGCTTCTCCACTAATGAATTTTGTCTGGCATACCGCAAGTACGTCAAAGCAGTTCAAAAACGTTATCAATGTTCAGTTGCATTAATGGTGCCCTTATTACAAAGTTTTGCCCAGGAAATCAAAACAATTGGTAAGGAAATGCATATTCCAGTAATACCAACTGTCGACTGGTGTTCAGAAACGGTTGATGGGTTGCACCCTAGCCAACGCGGATCGCTAACGGCTGGTCAACATTTTGCACAGGCCCTTTCGCAACTGGTACAATAAGGGAAATAGAAAGGAAGTGATCGATTGGCTCACGAACGAATTATCCCATTATTGAACACCCATAATTTTCGTGACCTCGGTGGTTACCCAACCGTTAATGGTCAAACCGTCAAATGGGGGAAGATTTTTCGCTCTGATAAACTTAGTCAACTTTCTGACCAAGATCAGCAGCAACTCACTACACTATCCATCCAAACAGACATCGACCTGCGCTCCAAGGAAGAAATCACCGCTGCTCCAGATCAACTTCCTGACCACATTGAATACTTATCGAATCCAGTTTTCCAGCGGGATGTGACCGATTCATCGAAGAGCGTCGACGGACTCAGTAACGAGTTACGGAGCAATCCGCTTGCCGGCCGTCAGCACATGCAAACGGTCTACCATAATATGATGACTAGTCAACACGCTGCCCATGCCTTCCACACCGTCTTTGAACAATTGCTAACCGTCAATGAAAACCAAAGTATTCTGTTTCATTGCACCGCGGGTAAGGATCGGACGGGAATGAGCGCCTACCTAATTCTTCGAGCACTAGGTGTTAGTGCTGAAATTGCCAAAAAAGATTACTTGTTAACTAATACGGCCTTGAAGAATTTTCTGAACGGCCGCCAAGCAATGTTACGCGCAGCACAACGGCCATCAACACTCATTGATAACTACACTGCATTATGGACCGCTGATCCGAGCTACCTCGAAGCGGCTCGCCAGGTGATTAAAGAACAGTATGGGAGTGTCGAAAACTATCTCCGTTCCGCGGTTGGTCTCACCAAAAATGACCGTGCAGATTTACGAAAACTGTATCTAAATTAATTAAGGAGGTTGGAAAAATGAAAATTGATGTTCCACTTGAAAATGGTCTTCTCCCAGACCGTTACGGGAAGTTTGCTCCAGCTACCAATCAGTTAGCCGGTCAGCCAGTAACATCATTCCCGATTAAAATCAGTAATGCGCCAACCACAACTAAGGCATACGCAATCGTAATGGTCGATTATGATTCCATTCCAGTTTGTGGATTTACCTGGATTCACTGGATTGCCACCAATATTCCTGGTGATTGGCAAGAAATTCCATAAAATGCCAGTTTGGCACTCAAAGACCGGTTCATTCAAGGAAAAAATAGTAATGCCAGTCGGTTCGTTAATGGGCAACCACAAACCGGATATACCGGTCCGACGCCACCTGATCAGACGCATAGTTACCAATTAACCGTTTATGCCCTCGATCAAATTTTGCCGTTAAAAAATGGTTATTGGTTGAATGAATTTCTTCAAACTGCAAAAGGTCACATTGTTGATGAAGTCACTATTCAGTTACCATCACGCGCAAATTAATAAGGGAAGTGAGATTATGGAAACTAGAATTTTCTTTAACCCGGGTGATTCAATTGCCAACATTCACGATTACAACGAAGCCATCCGGAAGGGACAAATTTTTAAAAAGGAACGTAAAGTTGACGACCTGGTAATTGCTAAAGATAAGGACAATGAAGAATACGCCATCTTTTACGCCCGTGATGCTAAGCAAGAACCACATGATTCTACTAAGGCATACGAAATTAAAAAACACGTTTAGTTAGTTAATACCGCAAAAATGCCGCTAGAATTCGGACCATCCGAACCTGGCGGCATTTTTCTGTTCACAGAACAGCGATGTAATCTCTAAAATTTCATCGCAGCTAAAAATTCTTGAATGCGTTCTGTTGGTTGATTAAAGAACTGTTCACTAGCACCCGCAAATTCAATCTGACCATCTTCAACAAAGACGATTTGGTCAGCAACCTTGCGTGCAAAGTCCATATTGTGGGTCACCACAATCATAGAATGGCCCTGCTTAGCTAAATCTTGCAACACCCGTAAAATCTGGGCCTCTAGTTCAGGATCGAGCGCACTCGTGGGCTCATCAAAGAGGATAAATGAAGTATCGAGAGCTAATGCCCGACAAATGGAAACCCGCTGTTGCTGGCCACCGGAAAGTTGGTTTGGATAACGGTTAGCAACGTCGTCTAAGCCGACTTGTTGGAGCAGTTGGTGTGCCTTTTTCTCAGCAGCCGCTCGACTAATACCCTTCACGTAGATCGGTCCTTCCGTAATGTTCTCCAGAATCGTTAGATTTGGAAACAGGTTCCAACTCTGGAAAACCATGGCCGTTTGGCGACGCATTTGCAAAATTTCTTTATTGGATAAATCTTGTGCGTAATCCAGTTTTAGATCGCCAATCTCTAACGTTCCAGACTGTGGTCGTTCAAGCAGGTTAATCGCCCGGAGTAACGTTGATTTTCCGGCACCTGATGGTCCCAGAATAACTGTTGTTTGATGATCAGGGAATTCAACGCTGACGTCATTCAAGGCGTGATGATTTTGATATTGTTTATCAACATGACTTAATTTAATCATTGACTATTCCCCCTCCGCGGTAATGTAGCGTGATAACCGTTTTTCCATGTAGTATTGCAAAATCGTCAGTAACGAGCAGAAAACGGCATAAACCGCTGCGACAATTGAGTACATCAATAACGGTTGATAGTTATGCGAAGCAATTTGCTGACTCACTAAAAACATGTCCGCAATCGTAATCGTACTTGCTAACGACGTATCTTTGACTAGTCCAATAAAGGAATTCGACAGCGGTGGAATTGCTACCCGGAAAGCTTGGGGAAAGATAATCTTGAATAACACTTGCTGGTAAGTCATCCCGATAGAATATGCTGCCTCCCACTGACTGCGGGGGATGGAACTAATGGCCGCCCGAATCGTTTCTGAGGCGTACGCCCCGGTATTAAGGGAAAAAGTCCAAATACCAGCCGTCCACGCATTTAATTGCAAGCCGACGTTGGGGAGCCCGTAAAAAACAATAAACAATTGAACAATTAGTGGTGTGGAACGAAAGAGCCAGACATAAAACGAGAAAATAGCCTTGAGAACCTGCCAAAGACCTTTGACCACTGTATTTCCCCGTGGCTGAGAAGTTTTAATCAGGGCGGTTATCACCGCAATCACCAATCCAATAATAAACGAGATTACCGCAATCGGAATCGTGTATTTAATGCCGGCCCATAAAATTTCTGGCGTTGTTGATTTGATAATATCCCACATTTTAATTCCCCTTTTGTAAAAGGCCAAGCTCGTTATAATTGCGATCTTGGCTTTACTAATTTATTTTTCAGTAATGTTTTCTTGGAAGTATTTATCAGATAACCGCTTCAATGTACCATCCTTACGGAGTTCATTCAATGCCTTATCCGTCTTCTTCTTCAAACCTTTATTATTCTTCGCCATCAAAATCCCAATCTTTTGACTTGGAATCTTGCTCGTTGGGACCGTCATTTCCTTTAAATCATCCGCATTATTCGTCCGTTGATAATAAAGGAATGCTTCCTTCGAGTTCATTGCGGCTTGGACCCGCCCCTGCCGAATTAATGACATTGCAGTCGCAAAGTCTGGTGATGAAACATTGTCACCGCCGAACTTCTTAACGTTATCGGCATTCGCAGTCCCGGTTGCAGCAGCAATCTTTTTACCCTTAATATCGTTAACGTTCTTAATGTCGTTATTGTCCTTCTTCATGATTAAGGACGTCTTGGAGTAAATATATGGAGTTGAGAACAAGTATGCCTTTTGACGTTCCGGAGTCATCGCGATATTATTGATTGCCATATCAAATTTATGGGAACCAACCCCCGCGATTAATGAATCCCACTTGGTTGGCACAAACTTAACCTTGTAGCCCATCTTCTTAGCTAACGCACGCGCCATATCAACTTCAAATCCCGTTAACTTACCGTTTTCACGGTACGAATATGGTGCATAGGTTCCTTCTAACCCGACCGTTAATGTCCCTTTCTTAACTAATTGGGGACTATTACTTGAAGAAGAGCGGCCACAGGCTGCCAGTGCCACCATTGCAAGTAAACTAGCACCGATCACACTGATTCTTTTGAGCCATTTTTTCATTACCGTATTTCCTCCTTGCCATCATGCTTACTTTCAATAAGTAAAAGTGTACAGACTCTGTTGACGATTGTCAACATTGTTGATCATCTTTTTAACGATGACCTACAATTTTTTGCGCTTCATCCGCAAACCGTTCATCAAGTTCATCCGCATTCCGTTCAAAGTCACTAATCCAATTATCGCCACTTGGTTCGACTTTGCCGACTTTTTCACCCATCACATCAGTCACCTCAAGCGTCCCATCATCCAGCATTTTGACATCATCATAGTGGCCTTCCAATGCTTCATCTAGGTAACCTTGTAAAATATCCCGGACCGCAGTCGTAATCACTTCTTCCTTTGTTAGCTCATGACCACGGACCTTTGCCTGCGCAATCTTCATTGCGACTTCTTCCATGTTTTCTGGAACATCCAAACTCATCTTTACTCACCTTTCCTAAAATTGAAATCTTAGGTTTATCATATCATAATAGTAATAACAAACGAACGAGGAGAAGTGAACGATGAAAAAAGCTGTATTAATCCCTGCTGACTTTCGTGACGCAGGACGGCAAGTTTTTGAAGATGCGAACATCGAAATGATTGCCGTTAAAAATGTAGATAATGAAGCATTAATCAAGTATGGTGACCAAGTCCAAGGTGCAGTGGTAATGCTCGATCAAATCAGCAATGACACCTATGCTCAGACGCCACAATTAAAGGTCTTATCCCGAGTTGGCGTTGGTTATAATAATATTGATCCCGCTGGTGCAGCAGCCAATGGGGTCTGGGTCACGATTACTCCGCACGCCAATTACAATTCAGTTGCCGAAGCCATTTTAGGAGCAATCTTAATGGCTGCGCGCGATACTTACCAACGTCAACAATTATTGCTCGCCGGAAAATGGGATCAAGGTCACGCTACTGCTGGTCACGATATTAGTGGTCAAACTTTAGGAATTGTTGGGTATGGCCGGATTGGTCATGCATTAGCCCAAAAAGCAGCCGCTCTCGGAATGAACGTTGTGATTAATAATGGTGCCCACCATAAGAAGCTCGAGGTCGGTACTGAAGTTTCATTAGACGAACTCTTGGCGACTGCGGACTACGTTTCATTAAGTGCTCCCGTAACTAAGGAAACAACCGCAATGATGAATAAGCAGGCTTTCAAACAAATGAAGCCGTCAGCAACGTTGATTAACTTTGGGCGTGGCCAATTAGTCAACCATGATGATTTAATTGCCGCATTGAAGGATCACGAGATTCATAGTGCCGTGCTCGATGCCTTCCAGCAAGAACCACTCCCGGTAAACGATGAACTTACCAAACTGGATAACGTGTTCCTGACTCCCCATATCGGTGGTGGCACAATTGATGCGATGGACCGTGGTTGCCATGATGCTGCGAGTGAGGTTGTGCGCGTCCTACAAGGTCAAAAACCACAGTGGCCAGTAAATCAACTATAAGGACCTGGGACGATGACAGAAATTTATTTTCAAAAAATGACCCCTGAGGGCTATCACGAAATTGAGTTACAAATTGAGGAACTCAAGAAAGAGCGCCCAACTAAGATTGCGCGTCTTAAAGCTGCCCGAGCGCTCGGTGACCTTTCCGAAAACACTGAATATAGCACCGCCAAACGCGATTTGCGGCATCTCGAAAGTCGTCTTCGCTACCTAAACAAACAATTAACCTACGCTAAGGTCATCCAGCATCAGGCTGGCGGACCCATTGATTTAGGTAGTACCGTCACAATTGAATTCTTGGATGATCACTCTCAGATTACTTATCAGATTGTCGGAACTCACGAAGCCGACCTTTCAAACCACAAACTGGCCTTTGACTCGCCGCTGGGTCAAGCCATGATGGGCAAAACTGCTAATCTGGTGGTAAATGTTATGGCGCCAGATTCCACCTATCAAGTCAAAATTATCACCGTGAAATAATTTTCATTGCAGAACGAACGTGACTTTTGTTAAAAAATAGTCACGTTCGTTTTTTTATTTCAAAATTCTCATTGCACTTTACAGATCGGTATGTTAGTTTTAAGTCACGAATTATAATTCGAGTTAGTTGTATATTGTTCGTGTTTAAAAGGAGAATTAATCTTGCATTCATTTAAACGTTACGGAATCGCCATTGCCGGAGTCGTTTTCCACTTAATGATCGGCGGCGTATATGCCTGGAGTGTTTTTACTAAACCAATTGCTCAACAAACTGGTTGGCAAGAAGCGAGCGTTTCCTTTGCTTTTAGTCTCGCCATCTTTTTCTTAGGAATGTCGGCGGCCTTTATGGGACGCCTCGTCGAAAAATTTGGTCCCGCCACCGTCGGGACCATCTCAAGTATCTTTTATGGTTCGGGAATTGCCCTCACTGGGGTCGCCATCCAAGTCCATCAGCTGTGGTTACTTTACTTAGCTTACGGTGTCATTGGTGGACTCGGCCTTGGCTCTGGTTACGTCACGCCCGTTTCCACGATTGTGCGGTGGTTTCCTGACAAGCGTGGCTTAGCAACCGGCCTGGCCATCATGGGATTTGGGTTTGCTGCACTATTGACTGGTCCGCTGGCACTGCGCTTGATCATGACTATCGGCCTTGCGAACGCTTTCTATGTTTTAGGACTGTTCTATTTTGTTGTAATGATTATTACCGCACAATTCATTCGTAAACCCCACCCACATGAACTACCTGCGGTAATTGCCAATAACGCTTCCCGGGTAAGCCTTACTAACCAGTCTATGACTGCCAATGAAGCCGTTCGTACTCGTTGGTTTGCTTGCCTTTGGTTCATGTTTTTCATCAATATCACAACCGGGATTGGTTTAGTTTCCGCGGCCTCACCAATGGCCCAAAGTATGACCTCTATGAACGCTGCAGCGGCGGCAGTGATGGTCGGCATCATCGGCTTATTCAATGGTTTTGGCCGGCTGGCATGGGCAACCCTTTCCGATTATATCGGTCGACCCCTCACGTACAGCCTGATCTTTATTCTAGATATTATTATGCTGGTGATTTTGATTTTCTTTAAACAACCGTTCATCTTCGCTGTTGCTTTATGTTTGCTAATGTCATGCTATGGTGCCGGCTTCTCCGTTATTCCCGCCTACCTTAGCGATGTCTTTAGTACCAAAGAGTTGGGTGCGATTCACGGTTACGTGCTTACTGCTTGGGCCGCAGCAGGAATGGTAGGTCCTGTCCTGCTGTCGTGGACTCATCAAATTTTGCATAATTACTACGTGACCTTAATTGCATTCATCATCATTGACTTAATCGCCATGATTATTTCCATCCGGATTCAAAAAGATTTTATTACTAATCAATCAGTCGAATCCGTCCACTAATTCTCACTAATATGAAAGCAGGGTTAAATGTCGTCTTCTAAGAGACTGCATTTAACCCTGCTTTTCGTTATTCATCTGCATCTGCATTTGGCTTCCACATATAGCGGTGAAAGATATTCATTATTCCAATTAAAACCAACAACGCCGTTTCTAAATAGGTAGCGGTATCCGTATGATTTGAGATCATCATTCCAATCATAATAATGATTGCCAGAAACAATAATGCCTTCCCGATGAAAGAACTCTTCCGGTAGCACTGAATTATTTTCTCACGGTGATAACGTTCTTTACTAATTCCTAAAAAGAATGGTTTAACATGTTCACCATACAAGATCGCAACTCCAAAGACGATTGCAAAGAGAATGCCACAAACATCGATTATCGAAGAGGAATCACTAATATAATCGAACATCAGAAAGAAGATCCCATACATTATGAAAAATAATCCCCGAAAGATGCTAAAAGCATTATAAGCTTTCCCTTGCTCTAAAAATTCTTGAAGATCTTGATCTTCTCTAAGCAACGAATCAATGGAAATTTGATAGAAATCACTAATTTTGACCAGGGTGTTTAAGTCTGGATAACTTTTTCCCTGTTCCCAGTTAGAAATCGTTTGACGGGTCACATATAGTTTTTTGGCAACTACGGATTGGGTCAAACCGAGCTTCTTGCGTTGTATTTTGATCTGCGTGCTAAATTTCATTCTGCTTCTCCCTTTGGATTTTGAAAAAAGTATAACTGAAGAAATCCTGGGAGTCTAGCAAGCCTTATTTGCATCGTTGGTTTAACAGAGTTTGCAGATATAAAAAAGCATCCAGTAATTAATACTGAATGCAATATATTGAGCTATGGAAGTCGATGTTCAACCTGGTCTTGATATGCCTGAAAAGTCTTCGTGTCAAAACAAACCATCGTCACTTCACGAATATTTCGCGCTTTAACCATAAACTTTTGAATTGTCTGCACCGCGATTGCTGCCGCCTTTCCAAGTGGATAAGCGTACACCCCAGTACTAATCGAAGGAAAAGCCACCGTCTGACAGCCGTACCGATCAGCCAATCGCAAACTGTTTTGATACGAATTAGCGAGCAGCTGGGGCTCTCCAGAATAGCCGCCTCGCCAGATCGGCCCGGGCGTATGAATGATGTATTTAGCAGGCAAGTTAAAGCCACTGGTAATCCGGGCCTCACCTGTTGGACACCCATGAAATTTCTCACAAGCAGCATACAAAGCTGGACCAGCGGCCCGGTGGATTGCACCATCAACACCTCCACCACCCATTAGTGTCGTATTAGCAGCATTCACAATCGCATCACCCTGAAATTGGGTAATATCCCCCTGAATAACTTTCAATTGTTTCATGTAGCTCATCCTCATCAGTGACTAATCGATTATTTCCTGGGAAATAATTTACCAAATATTAACCCGTTCTTCTGCTGATTTCCACATTGGGTCACCTTCATGAATATCAAAGACTTTAAAGAATTCATCTTGATTTTGCGCTTGAACGTTGGCCCGTAATTTGTTTGGCGCATGCACATCAATTGATAGTAACAATTGCATATATTGCGTGGTGGCCTTCATCCGCCAAATCCGTGCCCAGTTAATAAAGAATTCTTGTCCTGAATAATCTGCTTCTTCTTGAGCGGCAGCGAGTGCGCAACTTAATCCACCACCATCCGCAATATTTTCAGAAACCGTTAATTTACCATTCACTTTTTGACCAGCAAACGGCAAACCATTAAATTCATCAATCATCTTCTGCGCTAGCTTTTGGAAGTGTTCCGTGTCTTCATTGGTCCACCAATTATTGAGGTTCCCATATTCATCAAACAAAGCCCCATTATTATCAAAAGCGTGGGAAATTTCATGCGCAATTACCGCACCGATCCCACCATAATTTTCACTACTGGTCTGCTTTAAGCTATAGAACGGTGCCTGCAGAATTGCCGCTGGAAATACAATGATATTTTTAAATGGATGGTAGTAAGCGTTCACGGTTGCAGCACTCATTTCCCACCGAAGTCGATCTACCGGTTGGTTCCACCGACTGAAGAGTTCCTGGTTGGCAACTACCCCCAATTGGTTGACATTCTCAAGGAGGCTTTCACGCGGATCAACCATCAAATGATTGTATAAGTCCGGAATTTGGTCTGGATAGCCAACCTGAATCCCTAAATGATTTAATTTAGTAATAGCTTTTTGCTTAGTTGTTTCACCAAGCCATTCATTATGCGCTAGACGCTGCTTATAAACGTCCACCATTTGCTTAACCATATGGGTAACATCTGCTTTAGCGGTCTCACCAAAGTATTTACGACCATAGTAATCACCAACTACTTGGCTAAAAATTCCCCGGGTCAGATAGAAAGCAAATTTTCGGTGGTTAACTGGTTTTTTACTGCCGGATAGTGCCCGACTATATTCACCACTAATGGTACGCAACTCATCCGTGAGCAGGCCTGCCTGTCCCAGAACTTCGTTGACAATCAACCAGCTCTTAAAAATTGCAAAGTGATCTTTTAAAATTTGATCTAACGCCGCCAGATACTTTGGCTCAGTCACAATCACCTTCTCTGGCTGTGTACCGATTAACTCACTAATGACTTTTGCCAGATCAAGTTGATTAGTGTGCGCCGCAAATTCCGCTAAACTCTGCGGATTATACATTTTACTATAATCGGCACTCTCTTCCGCACTTTTGACATTCGGAACCAGTAACGAATCAAATTGAATTGTTTCATCAATTAAATTATCCGCTTGTTCCTCGTCATACCCCACTTTTTGCAGAAGCTTCTTCGTCATAATCGACCATTGCTTCAGTAAAACTGGTCCCTGGGGATTATCTTTATCATAATAATTCTTTTCTGGGAGAATTAAACCTGGCGCAGCCGCAAACAGTGCATAGACCGTGGCATTTTTCATATCTGCATCAATGTCAAAGGAGACCGGTGATGCGGAGCCTTCCAAAATGAATTGCGACCAATGTTTTTGGTAATCCGCATAACTAGAAAGCTTGGTAAATTGTTCTAGTCGTTTCTGGAGTGGCGCTACCCCTTCCTGATCACGCCGAGCAAAATCCTTGGCCAGCTGATACAGTTTCACCGCTTCTTGTAATCGACTATCCTGCGGCATCGTTTGCGTAAATTGATCAAAATCATCCATTAATTGCCGGTCAATGGCGTCAACTAAATCATTAAATCCCCCCGTAGCTGGCTTATCTTCAGGGATTTTAGCAGTTTTTAGCCACTCACCATTCACCGCCTCATATAAATCATTTTTGATTTCTGCTTGATTAATCGAATCCATTGTCTTCGCTCCTTTGACTTTCTTCTTTTAATTATACCGAATCATCCCTCAAATGGTCGCAACAATTCCCGTTTAGCGGCCGCTGAAAACCACCGATCATGCATGCCGACTAGTTGGCTGACTGCTTGGTAATTATCTAACTTAATACGGCCTTGAATAAGATCGCTTTGTTGAAGTGCCCGTGCCATCTGAACCACCGATGTAGTCACCGGATTTTGATATAACTGGTTTGGTTCTTCATCCCAATCTAACCATAATAATTTTTTAGCTTGTCGATACTCAATGTCATTCTCCATTACCATTTGTAGATAACGTGGTGCCAATAGTGTCATTTAGTGTTCCTCCAATCGACTGACCAGCGTTGGAATATTCGTGACAGATAATGGTGTCGTGCTCGTTAACAACCACAGAACCCTTTGATAACCATGATTATTAATGGTCGATTCACCCCAGCCGTCAGTAATTATAATAATTGGTATTTGTCTATTAACCCGTTGTTGATCTAAATAGTCGAAGACCGCCTGATAGCTGGTTCCGCCACCACCATAACGAAGCGGCTCCATGGGATGACTTCGACTAACTAATTCTGGTTCTCGTTGTACTTTTGCATCAAACACACCAACCATTAGTTCTAACCCAGCACGCTTGGCCAACTGGTTCACCAGTTCAATGCTTCGACTCACCGTTTCGTTACTCATTGAACCAGACTGGTCAATAAAAACCATTAATCTGGTTACTAACCGCGTGATGTGTCCCGGCAATTCTAACCGTTGGGGTTGTCGCCGATTAAATCGTGACCTTGTCACCCGATTACCATGCGGAATTTGTTCAATCAAACGCCAAAATGCTTTGATGGCAGGTAACTCGTACTGCCGATTTGTATCAGTCAAAGTCGCTCTTAGGGACTGCGGTAATAATCCCCGTTGTTGGGTCGTTAACCGGGCCTGACTTTGCTGAACTAAGCGTTGCATTCGACCAGTACGAATTAATTGGTTTCCAGGTTGAAACCATCCCCAATGCATACCATGCGAATTTTTAAAATGGCCCTGTTGCATTGCCCTTTGCAAGCGCCGTTGTTGATTAACGTCTAAGTGCCGGAGGATTTGTAAATAATAGCTCGAATCTTGGTTTGACTTTAAGGGAAGACGTAAAATCTGGCTCATCTCCTCCAAGGTCGCTGTACCAGTTGGTGCATTGGTAAGATACTGGTTAACGGCAATGTCACATGCCAAACTAACTCGCTCCTGGTCATCACTAGTCGCATAGCGTACTGGATGTTGCCAAACAATATGCAGTGCTTGGTGTTTCAGTAACTGAATGAGTTCATCCATCCGCAACCGTTTAATTCGCGCTGCCGTTCCTTGTAAAACAAGGCGATCATGCCGCCAAACTAATTCGATTGCCTGCGCACCACGCTCGCTCATTTCCCGGGAAATATTTATCAAAACTTCCCCCATTAACGGATCCTGATGGAGTAACTCAATCATCGCTTGCGAAAGCCGCTGGTTTGCATCCATTTGTTTCACCTTACTTCACCGCGATTTTTTGCAATAATTGATAAAAGTCTTTAAATTCACTCTGACCAGCTACCGCTTGTTGATAGATTTGCGTCAAGAGTTCTGGATCGTTGTGCGTTATTTGGGCAAATTGTTGGGCAATGGCATATTGGCCATCCGCACTGACCAATGATAAGTATTGAGTCAGTCTTTTTAAATATTGACTATCCATCAACTGATCATGACCCTTTTTTATCATTTTAATTAACAGCTGGACCCTATCAGCATCACTTATCTTTTTAAATGCTTCAGTTTCATCTTTAGAAACTAGCTTTTCAACTGTCAACCGGCTCCCGTGGTTCAAAACATAATCAGCAAACGCCGTTCCAACTTCAACCCCAAGATCACCGCTGAAAACATCAGCCATCAGGGTTGCACGCTTCTGCTGATCTAATTTTAATAATTGCGTAAGGTTCCTGGAGACTCGTTCCCATGAACGCGGGGTTGGGTAGAGATCACCATTCTGGGGACCATTAAAATACGTTGGATGGTCTTGTAAATACTGTTGAACAATCGGCTGAATCTGCGGCGCTCCTTGCTGATTCAGCTCATTAGCCCACTGTTGCCAATCAGCCAACGAAGCCGCCATCTCTAATCGTACTGTCCGGTCCTTAATTGCATCATCCGCAGGAGTAACTGCATAATCAGCATGGGCAAAGTTAGTCATCGTGGCATCTGGGTTTTCCGCAATTATGATCCGTACTTGTTGGGGTAATTGGAGGCTATTAATCTGTCGTTGCAAAACCAAGTTCATTAGTTCGGCTTGCACCGCTGCAGTTCCCCGGTTAAATTCATCCAAGAACCAAATAATGGGCTGATTTGGTTTTTGTTCAGCCTGTTGAATAATTTTAATAAGTGTTTCTGAATATCCATACTGAACGTTAGCGAGCGTCCCATAACTAGTGGTTTTGACAAATGCTTCATCACGCAGTGGCGGCACCGGAATGGCTAAATCACCTTTTTCACTCAAACTAACCACCGTCGTGAATAACTTGGCATTTAATTCTGCGGCAACTTCATTGACGAGGGCTGACTTACCAATTCCCGCCTCACCGACAATATTGGGAACGTTGTCGGCCGCTAAAACTACTTTGACTGCTTCTTTCATTGCCTGATAACTTAATGCCACGTATCATTTCCTCCAACCATGATTTGTTATATCTGAATCTCGTTTCCGCATTTTAGAAACATAGGGATTGTGGGCTACAAAAAAGCGTAAATTTTCATGCGCATTCGCTCCTTTAGGATTAATTCCCACCCGCGGACTACTCATAATCGCCAATGGTTCACGTTTTACATCAATCCGGATTGTTAATGGTGCATTGGCCATTGACTGACCATCTAATTTACGATCGTGAATTCCCAGAGCTTGAACTAATTTACCCGGGCCATTCGTGACATTGGGTCCTTGCATTCCACGATTCCGACTCATTTGCTCAACATTGATCGTCGGCTCGATCGCGCGAATTAGGATTCCTTGTGGTTCTTCAGCATCTTGAACCACCACATCAAAACAATAGTGGGAGCGGATTTGATAAATATAGATATCACCCGGTTTGCCATAAAGTGACTCAGTGTAGTCAGTCCGACGACCACCATATGCATGAGAAGCTGAGTCACTTTCCCCTAAGTAAGCCTCCGTTTCGACAATCAGGCCGCCTATTTGCCCTTGAGAACCATTATAAATTACTTCACGTCCCAATAAATCTTGCGCAATCACAGTCGTTGGCCGGCCAGTAAAAAATCGTTGATAGTCATTCATAGCTCTTTACTCCTTCTTGTATGTATCCTATCATTGATCCCGAGGTGATTAAACATGGAAATTAAAATCGAACGGATTTATACCAAGCCAGTTGACTTAGCCGGTTACCGAATCTTGGTTGATCGTCTATGGCCACGAGGAATTTCTAAAGTAAACGCTCACCTTGACGAATGGATTAAAGAAGTTGGTCCAAGTACCGACTTACGGAAATGGTTTAATCATGATGTTACAAAGTTTGCTGAATTCAAAACCCGCTATTTGGCTGAACTACAGGATAACCCAGCGTATGATCAATTGCTGGCGACCGTCCGTGAACAACTCAAAGAGCAGAACGTAATTCTCCTCTTTGGTGCTAAAGATACGGAACATAATCAGGCGGTTATTCTCCAAGAAAAATTGGAACAAGATTTATAAGAAAGCAAATAGGACTCTTCATCGATTTTGTCGAGGAGGAGTCCTATTTGGATATTCAACTTAGTACCTACCTAGTGACTTGCTGCTTAAAAATCTCTTGTCCCGTTGTCAACAGATCTGCTGACACCTCAACGGATAAAAACCGTTGGCAGGGAACTTCACTATGACGATCCTTAAACGCCATTGGCTCCGCAGCCACAATCATTACCATTAGATTATTTTCCGTTAGCAATAATTGTCCTGGGTGATGATACTTGCCTTTAGTATGTTTACCAGTCCGCCACGTATGGATTTTCGCCTGTCCGTCAGCACCAGTCTTTAACTGGTAACCCCCAGACCCGTCATTTTCTACTGGTAAACCATAAAATTTCTGCACTTCGTATTGATTCTTCTTACTCATTCTGTAATTACCGTTGCTGGGCAGAGTGCACTCACTAATTGGAAGAAATACCCTTCCGTTAAGGCCTGCGCCCATGTTCCTTTACGTTGATTTTCACCATCAATAATCATTGACAGCATGGCCTTGACTAACTTGTCTTGATTAGTCAGCATCACGTCGCCAACCGTTTCATGGTTAATTTGTGGAGTAATCTCAGCTGCCCGTAATGTTTGACGATATTGTGCATCATAATCCAAAGATCGCCGAAATTCATCCGCAAATGACCGCATTGTCTGATCATAAATTGGTTGACGTACTTGTTCAACATCTTGCCATCTAATATGGACATCAATCATTTGGCGAAAATAGCTTAGATATTCTGCATAATTCATCCTTATCACCTTCACCTCTATTATAGCTGGTCTAGATCAATTTGCATAAATAATCTCAATTATTGAAGGATCGTGTTATGATCAACTTAGTATTGATATAAAGAAGGTTAGTCGAATGGAAAAATTAGTTACTGCAAGTCAAATGAAACAATTAGATTCCCACACCATTAACGAAATTGGTATTCCCTCCCTTGTTTTAATGGAACGAGCCGCATTAGCGGTGCGGGATGAAATTCTAACCGCATTCCCACTCAACCAAGCAAACGTGGTGGTGGTTGCTGGCAGTGGTAATAATGGCGGTGACGGTCTCGCAGTTGCTCGCTTATTAGCCATCGCCGGAAGTCATGTCACCATTCTCAATGCAGGTAACCCCCACCATGCATCTGAGGAACACCAAGCTCAAGAAAAGATCTGTCAATACTATCAAATTGCTGAAACAACTGATTTAAGTGTCTTGAAAGACGCTACCCTGATCGTTGATGCCATTTTTGGCATCGGAATTGACCGGGACGTGAAGGGGCACTACGTTGAAATCATTAAAGCCATTAATGATTCTAAAGCACCCGTCGTTGCCGTTGATATGCCATCAGGCATTAATACTGATACTGGCGCCGTGATGGGAAGTGCCGTTCGAGCCACTACTACCGTCACCTTTGCTTATAATAAAGTGGGCCTTACCAAAGGCACTGGTCAGAAGTATGCTGGACGCTTAGTGATCGCTAATGATATGGGAACTTATTAATAATAAAAAGGGTTGGTCAAAAACCAACCCTTTTTATTATTAAATATTAAGCACGTGACTTGTAAGCACCATCAGCGGTGTTAACAATGATCTTGTCACCGTTCTTAATGAATGCAGGAACTGTGACAACTAAACCAGTGTTCAACGTAGCTGGCTTACCACCACCATCGATGGTTGCTCCCTTAATTTCTGGTTGAGTGTCAGTAACTTCCAACGTAACCGTGGCTGGTAATTCAACACCAACGATTTCACCATTAACGAAGTCCATTTGTACTTCCATGTTTTCTTGTAAGTACTTCTTTTCTTCGGTAATGTTGGAGTTTGGAACTTCGTATTGTTCATAGTTTTCCAAATCCATGAATACGGAATTGTCGCCTTCTTCGTAAAGGTATTGAGTATTCCGCTTGTCAACGTTAACTTGTTCAACCTTTTCAGAAGGACGCATCGTGGTGTGCACGATTGATCCAGAACGAACATCCTGAATGTCCATCTGCATTAAAGTGTTACCCTTACCTGGCTTGTGGTGGTTAATAGTTAAGACCCGCAGTAGCTTATCGCCACGCTTGAAAACCATTCCCTTTTTCAAATCAATTGTTTGAATCATTATAAGTGCTCCTTCACTACGAAATTTCTGTAACCAACTCACTGATTACAACATACAAAATTATTATACCATAGTTTAATAACAGTTTTTAAGTACCCGCCTGCTAACTACTTTTGATAAATCAAATTTGAGGCTGGAACTCGAATTAACGTGTATTGTTCGGCAACATGGCCGGCCCGGCATCCTAAAC
Organism: Candidatus Limosilactobacillus excrementigallinarum; assembly: GCA_019117445.1. Taxonomy (GTDB): domain Bacteria; phylum Bacillota; class Bacilli; order Lactobacillales; family Lactobacillaceae; genus Limosilactobacillus; species Limosilactobacillus excrementigallinarum. The sequence goes on from DWZS01000032.1 coordinate 57,881, forward strand.
CATTTAGTAAATTATTTCGGTAGCGAATGGTCATGACCGCTGCAAACGCATGGTTTGTCCGCGCATCTTCCTTCGCCAACTTCTTACGGTTCCATGGATAAGCTGCTGCTTCAGTACTCAAGTAGTGATCACTATCTGCGATGGAACCATAACGTGAGTTCGTCAGATTCTTGCTGCCAGTTGTCCAATAGGTATAGGAAACCACTGGATGTTTACCACCTTGGCTCCGGTTAGCCTTGACATAGTAATAATCATCCTTAACTTGTCCTAGTTGCAACGTTTGATACTTCGTGCTTGTCACTACTTCTTGCGCATCATGATAGTTGACGACCCGAAAGAATGATAGATAACTCATTCCCCATAGCCAAGCAATGGCAATTACCAGTAACACCACATACCGGATAACCAAATTTCCGGTATAGCGTTGACCAGTTTTTGCAATTAACATTAATTGATGTACCCGAATATAGTGGATTACGTAACATAGGAACACTACCGCGCCGATCCACAGTAGCCACCCCAACCAATTCCAAGTCATTGATTCTCTCCATTTCTTGCTTTATCTACTAAGCAATGATGTTTTGTATAGCATTAATTGTACCACAACCGATTTCTTCTTCGCCTTTTTTCACAATAACGGGTATAATGGTAATATTAATGCACCACGCCGTGTGAGATTAAGGAGGATTAACCAATAATGGATGAAGGAAACAACCTTTCAATGGACATTATTAATTACGAAAAAGATCATGATTTAACCGATAATGAAATGGCCTTTGGTAGCCAGCTTTCAGTTGAACGGGTTCATGACATTAAATCCCAAGCTAGCGATGCAACTCCTGAAGAGGAAGGACTGTTACGTCGCTTCATGGATTCACACCAATAAAAGTATAAAAATAGCGGGAAATCATAATGATTTCCCGCCTTTTTATTATGCTGGTTCATGAAAGCTAACTGGTAATTGTTGAGGTTCAACTTCTGCTTGGGGATTTTTTATCTTTTTCATTAGCGTTTCAATTAATTCATCCGCAATTTGTTCAGTTGGCTGAACCACCGTCGGTAGCGATGGTTCAATTGTCCGGATCATCCTTGAGCCGTCATATCCCGTCACAATAAAGTCGTCATTAATTTTCTTGCCTGCCTGAATCGCAACATTGCGAATTTCAAGTGCTTGCAGATCATTCGTGGCAATGACCCCATCGTATTTCCCGGGAAATGTCTCATCAAAGTTAGTCCGTTTTAAATCCAACGGTGTGTAATTAGCGTGGTGCTTCGTCAAATAATCGACCGTTCCTTGCACCCGGTTTAACGTTGGTGAAACTGACGTATCTTCATCAATCATCACGGCAATCCGCTTGGCCCCATGTTCAATCAAATACTGCGCTGATAATTCTCCACCATGGTAATTATCACAAGCAACGATTGGAATATTACCCGCTAAGTAACGATCAAAGGACACAACCGTCGATGTAATTTGCTGGTATTCACGAATACCCAAGTTATGTGAGCTGGAAATAATCCCATCCACTTGGTTAGCCATAAGCATTCCTAGATAGTCATGCTCAATTTGTTCATTCTCCGCTGAAGAAGCGATGATTGTTTTATACCCTAAACCAAACAGTCGATACTCTAAATCATTAATCAATTCTGCAAAAAATGGATTCGTGATATTAGGAAAAATCAGTCCAATAAACTTGGACGGTTTTCCTTGCATTGCTCGTGCCAGTGCATTTGGTTGATAATTCAGCTCCCGCATGGCAGCGTGAACTTTAGCAATCGTTTTTTTGCTTAATGATCCATAGTTATTAATGACCCGTGAAACAGTCGTTACTGAGACGCCAGCAAGGTCTGCCACATCTTTTAATTTTGCAACCATTTTTTATTCTCCCCGACATTAGTTATTTTATTATAACCTAAATTTTGAGCAAGAGAAAAGGGACTAAGTCAAATAATCTTAGTCCCTTTAACAAGTTGGTTACTTTTGTTCCATTACAACTTCATCATTTGCAGTGATGGTGAAGGTCTTGTTGGCAGCATCTGCATCCAGAACCGCAACGTTCTTACCATCCTTATCCTTACGAGTGATCTTGATAGTTGTTTCAGTTGGTGTTTCAACATCAATTGAGCCTTCCAGATCAAAGGCAGCAAACTTGTTCCGCCAAGAAAGTAAGTCTAAGAGATTCTTAACAACTGGACGTTGAACTTCTTGAGCAACTTCTTCCTTTGTGTAGTAGTGACGGTTGATGTTACGACCTTCTTTGGTTTTTTCAAGTAAGTCAAGGTCGTTGGAACCGGCCAGTAAACCAACGTAGTAAACCATTGGAATACCAGGCGCAAAGATTTGGAATGCCCGAGAAAGCAAGTAAGCTTTGTCGTCATCACCAAGAGCAGAGTAGTAAGTAGAGTTAATTTGGTAGATATCCAAGTTGTTGTATTCTGCACTGGAGTACTTCCGCTTAACGTTAGCACCAACCTTGTACAATTCGTTGGATGCGTAATCAATTTCATCATCAGTTAAGATATCCTTAGCATCAACTACCCCGATTCCATCGTGAGTATCCAGAGTAGTAAATTGCTTCATTGGTGACATCTTCAACCACTTAGCAAGACGGTTCGTCTTACCAGAGTAAAGTGTGTAAAGCGTGGTCATTGGTAAAGTAAAGTCGTAAATGAAGAAATTGTGGGCAGAAATCTTTTGTGGAATCGTGTAGTGTTCATGGATTTCTGGCAAGATAATTGCTTTGTAAGGAGCCAAAATATCTTGAACTTCATTTAAGAGGTCCCAAATTTCTGGTTCAACGAAGAAGTCATTGGTGCCGACCTTCTTAACAGCGTAAGCAAAGGCGTCCAGACGAATCATGTCGGCTCCGTGCTTAACCATATCGATCAGCGTTTCCTTGAAGAATTCATTAGCAACCTTGCTCTTAACGTTGATATCGATTTGTTCTTCACCAAACGTGTTCCAAAGGTGTTCCTTAGTACCATCGTCAAATTCGATTTCTTGTTCAGGCGCCTTATCCTTACGTTTGTAAATTAAGTCGATATCTTCTTGGGTTGGACGATTCTTGCCAGCCTTTTCCCAGAACTTTTCCCAACGAATGAAGAAATCATTGTACTTGGAATCATCATGCTTCTTCTTAAAGTCTTGGTACATTTCAGACTTCTTAGAAATGTGGTTGATCATGAAGTCAAACATCAGGTAGTAATCTTCACCTAATGATTCAACGTCACTCCAGTCACCAAAGGCACTGTCAACCACATCATAACGATAAGGAGCAAAACCACGGTCACCAGTGGATGGGAAAAATGGTAATAAGTGAACACCACCAATGGCATCACCGATGTACTTGTTCAAGACTTCGTGTGTTTCCTTGATGTTTTTACCCATTGAGTCAGAGTAAGTAATCAACATTGCTTTATTTTGAATTGGCATTTTTTATTCCTCCATAAAGTTTATCTATAACTATTTAGCAGCTTGACGACGAGTAGCAAAAAAGATGATGGCGGCAATGACCAAGAGGCCAATTCCATAAACTAGGAATGGAGCAGCAAGTCCATAACCGCTTGTTGGTTGGCCCATCAAATGGTTAGTCCATTCGGCAATTGATGGGGAGAAGAACGCCCCAAAGTTGAACCCGATTAACACCATCGATGTAACCAGCGGCTGACGCTTCGCTGGCGCCAGATTTGGCAACAAATTAAAGATCAATGGCGAAACTAGTTGCAGTGGGAACCCAATCAAAAGAAGTCCAATCACTAGGACAACAAAATTAGATCCTGCAAAGTAGAACAAGAAATTAGATACGGCCATTAAGCCCAGGCCTAAATAAACCGTTCCAAAGCCGAGGCGCTTTTGAATTGATCCGTAGAACAAGCCACCTAACGTAGCACCAATCAGCATTAATGATAAGAAGTTCGATGCCCCAGTGTATTGAGCCCCTTTGATGTTAACAGCCAGCCCTGGGAAACGATTTTCCATTCCCACGTAGTCAACAACTAACAAGAAAGCAAACAATACCAGTAGGTAGACAGTCGGGCTTGTCTTTTTAATGTCATCCGTATCGAAATCGTCAACGGTTTCTTTAACTTCTTCTTCAACCTGTTCTTCGACCTTTTCAGCTTTGGCATCATCGGGAACACGTAAACCAAAGAAGATCAAAACAACAAAGGCTAAAGCATAGATCAAGAATGATGCATGCCAGCCGCTCATGGTTAACAAGAGCCCTGCCAGGAACAGCGTAAAGGCTTGACCAATTTGTTCAGCCGCTGCCCGCCAACCAAGCATTTGCGCACGTGTTTCATCTTCGTACCAAACCGAAATCATTGAAATGGCTTGTGAGTTATACAAACCATAACCAGCTCCAAGCAATAAACGAGAGCCTAGGATGATTGGGTAACTATGAATATTAAAGAACGGAACCAATCCCATTACCCCAACGATCGTAACCCCAATCATAATCATTTTCTTGTCTGAAATTTTGAACCATTGTTGTAGCAATGGTGATAAGACAACAAAAATCATTACGGCAAACGATGGTGTCGTTGCTAAATACTCAGACTGGGTCTGCGTAACATTCAAAGATGCTTTCAACTGCGGAAGCGCACTTTGAACAGCATAGGCACTCGTTAACATGAACGAAACTGACAAGAACGCCAATTTCGTCATCATCGAATTCTTATTCTGCATGTTAAAACCTCATAACTCCTTGATTATTAATGGAAAAGCTCATTAATTCACATAAGAATATAGCAATCTTCGTGCAAAATGTCAAACGTTTATCAAATATATTTTAAAGAATTTATTTTCAATCCATTTCTTTATTCATTCGATAAATGTAATCATCACTTTCTGTTGCTTTTAGACAGTTTACACATTCAATTTGTGGTTATTTAATGGCTATTAATTTTTAAGCAAAAATTGATAAAATTCTTTGACCCTTTCTTAAGATAATGCTAAATTTTAGTTGTTTAGAATCTTACGAATTTATTAAGATTCTTAAATTTCTTAATTATTAATCACATCATTATTCAAAGGAGATTTTATTATGACCAATCGGAACAGTGCGGATCAACCACACTACAATAAAATATACCAAAGCGGTCGTAATTGGATGTTTGCAAGTGTTGCTGCATTAACAGTGCTGACAGCTGGTGCTACAACTGCTCACGCTGACAGCCAGTCTAATGACACTAATAATCAAAATCCAAACGAAAATACCGCAGCTAATACTCAACAGCAAACCAACCAAGTGGCCATTAATGGGAGCACTGGTGATAATCAAGACCAGTCAACAACCAAAAATGATCAACAGACAGCTAACCCAGCTGCAGCCGTCGCCGCTAACGTTAACTTCAAGAGTAGTCAAGACAATACAGCTAACAATTCACAAAACAATGCGGACGCGACTACCAATACTACCCAAACCTTTAATGTTCAAAAGAGTGCTGCACCAATTTCTGCACAACAGGCAGTGGTTAGCTTAGTCCAAACGCCTGCTGCAAATAATCAGGCGGACATCAGTGCAATTCGCTTTAGTAGCAACGCTCACTCCCAACAATTTATCGAAAGCGTTGCTCCAGGAGCCATTGAAGGATGGCGGAAGTACGGAGTATTACCATCCGTCACCGTCGCCCAAGCAATTATTGAAAGTGGTTGGGGGCGTTCTGGATTATCTACTGAAGCTCACAACCTCTTTGGAATTAAGGGATCATACAATGGGCAATCTGTAGTTATGCGGACTAGAGAAGTTTACGGTGGTCGCAGCGTTTACGTTAACGCTAACTTCCGTGCTTACCCAAATAATTCAGCTTCTGTCGAAGACCATGGTAACTTCCTTTACTCCAACAGCCGTTATCGTAACTTATTAGGTGATCGTGATTATGCCAGTGTTGCTCGGAAGCTTCGTGCTGATGGCTACGCCACTGATCCAAACTACGCCAATGCAATCATTAACATGGTGCAAACATACGGCTTAAACCGTTTAGACACAATTGCCTTTTCAGGTGCACAACCAGTTATTACTAACAAGGGCAACAGTGGTAGCAATAACTCATCCGCTTCTGGTTACTACACCGTCCAAAGCGGTGATACCCTTTCTGGAATTGCTAATCAATTTGCAACGACGGTGCAAAATATTGCTCAATTAAACGATATTTCTAATCCAAACCGGATTTATGTTGGTCAACGCCTGCTGGTTAAGCAACCATCATCTTCCACTACAACTAATACCCCATCAACTAATAATGGCAGCACAGTTGCATCTAGCTACACTGTCCAAAGTGGGGAAAACTTATCAGAAATCGCTGCTAAGTTTGGTACCAACTGGCAGACGCTTGCCCAACTAAATAACCTCTCGAATCCAAACCGGATTTACGTTGGACAAGTACTTCGTTTGTCAGCAAACAACACTACCACGACTGCTAATCAACAAACTAGCCACGCTGATACTTACACCGTCCAAAGCGGCGACAATCTTTCTAAGATTGCCAGTCAATTTGGCACCAACTACGAAAACTTAGCACGGCTGAATAACATTACTAACCCAAACCGGATTTACGTTGGGCAGGTATTACGGATTTCTGGGAACGCGAATGTTTCGACACCAACGCAGTCAACAACCACCAACAGTAGTACTAGTTCTTACACTGTGAAGAGTGGCGACACGCTTTCTGGAATTGCTGCTAAGTTTGGCACGAGTTATGAAGCATTAGCTCAACGTAACAACATCGCCAACCCAAACACCATCTACGTTGGTCAAGTAATCCAGATTTCTGGCTCAGCTAACAGCAACCGTAGTTACCAATCAACTAACTCTCAAGGTACTTACACCGTTAAGAGTGGCGACACACTCTCTGGAATTGCTGCTGCTCATGGAACAAGCTGGACAAGCCTTGCTAATAAAAATGGTATCCGCGCACCATATACCATCTATGTTGGTCAACGGATTTCCTTATAATTAGTTAATAGTCAAAACGGTCGAGAAAGTAAATTTTCTCGACCGTTTTCTACATTTTTTGCGATTTCTTTTGAAATTATATAAAAAGAGAATTATAATTTATTTATAAACGCTTCGTTTTGGGACTTAGTAAAGGGGTTGGCAACACATGATTAATTATCAACTTTCTAATTTAGATGACTTAAATCAAGTCAGTTCACTTTTCAAAATTTTAGGTCACCCCAAACGACTTCAATTACTCTACTTGTTAATTCAGCACTCAATGACCGTTTCACAAATAAGTACTGCCTTGAATTGGGAACAATCAGCCGTTTCCCACCAACTGCAGTTACTGAAACGACACAATTGTGTGAGCTATGAACGTCATGGTAAACAAATTATCTATAAATTGGATAACCCGACCGTCATGACTCTGATTGCGGACGCAGTCGGTGGCATCAACGATTTCTAGTGCTCTGCCATGTGTTCATGCACCAGTCGGCTAATTGCTAACGCACTCTCGTTCGTTTTACTAATGGTAATGAACGTATCATTCCCTGCTAATGTTCCGACAATCTCCGTTAAATCACTATCGTCTAACATCCCTGCTAATACAGTTGCATAACTAGAGTTAGGGGTTGTCTTAATCACGTTCATAAATTGGACTGTCGTACATGATTCAACACTATCATGAATTGCGTCATACAACCGTTGATGCTTATCTTCATTATCGACATGTAATTGTGCATAGTAAGTTTTGCCGTGCTGATCACTAACTTTAACAATATTCAATGCATGAATATCCCGTGAAACGGTTGCTTGAGTTGCAGTGACCCCATTCTCTTCTAAAAGTTTTAATAATTGTTCTTGAGTACTTACATGGTGCGTGTTAATAATTTCTAGAAGCAATTTACGGCGGTCACGGTGATTCATGATATTCGTTCTCCTTTTGTATAATCATTCAGATTATTTTTATATTAACTCATTTTATCCAAAAAAAGAAGAGGCCGTTATTTAAAACGAACCTCTTCTTTTTGATTAAGTTAGCTATTTTTGCTTCTGCTTACTCAAAGTTGAATGGTTAATTCCATAAACAAAGTAAATTACCAATCCTGCTAGGAACCAGAAACCGGCATAAAGTTTGGCATCGCCACTAAGGCCGAGAAAGACCATTAACGCTGCCAAGAAACCAAGAAACGGCATCACAGGATAGAATGGCATCTTAAAATCAGGATCTTTAATATCTTTTCCTTCCCGTTGCCGCAAAGCATAAATCCCTAAGCAAACAAACATGAAGGAAATCAAAGTCCCGGCGGAAATCAATTGTGAAAGGAAGGCAAATGGCAAGAAAGCACCGATCAACACCGTACCACAAGTCAAGACAAGTAAAGCGTGGTTAGGACGGTTCTTGGCATCTAATTTACCAAGCCATTTTGGTAACATCCCGTCCCGACCAAAGGAATAAATCAGTCGTGACCCAGCAAGTGTCATCCCAATTAAAGCAGTAAACATCCCTACCACAGCAATGGTTTGAACAACAACTGCAACCATTGGGTGATTAATCGCACGGAGGGCCATCCCAACTGGTTCAGCTGAATTGGCGTATTTAGCATATGGCATTACCCCAATCAGAACTACACTAACCGCTACAAAGAGTACCACCGCAATCAAGAGCGAACCAAGAATTCCCCGTGGCATCGTTTTTTGAGGATTAACTGCTTCGGCTGAGTTAGCGGCAATCGAATCAAATCCAATATATGACAGGAAAATCATCGAAACCCCAGCATAGATTCCCTGCCAACCACCAAATGCGCCATTGGCCGTCATGCGATATTTAGGAACGAATGGAACAAAATTAGCCTTTTGCACTGCAAACGCTCCAACAACTACAAACAGCAGAATGGCAAACACCTTGAGAATAACTAACAGATTTTCAACCCGCGCTGCTCCTGAGACCCCCTGTGCAATCAAGAGAGCAACCGCGATAATAACAATCACCGAAACTAAGTCGACAATCCCGCCATTATTACCAAAGGTATTTGATAAGCTATTTGGTAGTTTCACACCAAATTGGGCAATCAATGCCCGGAAGTTGGCAGATAGTCCGGAACCAACAAAGGCCAACGCAATAAAGTATTCAGCTAGTAGTGCCCAGCCGGCGATCCAACCAAAAAATTCACCAAAGATAACGTTAATCCATGAATAGGCGGAACCAGCAAATGGCATGGCCGCTGACATTTCAGCGTATGCAAAGGCCACCAAACCAGCCACCACCGCAGCCAGAATAAATGAGATAATCACCGCTGGTCCCGCATGTTGGGCCGCCACTTCGCCTGGTAGTGTAAAAATTGAAGCAGATACAATTGTTCCAACCCCAAGTCCTAGGAAATCGCGAACCCGCAGTGTTCGGGCAAGGTGAGCATCCTTAATCTCATAGGTACTCGGATCTTCCTTCATCGTCATTCTCTTCCAAATACTCATACACATCTCTCCCCTGTATATTTCACGGAAGCATCGGCTTCCAAACGTGATTTATGATAGAAATCTTATTTAATTCTAATAATTTTACCATTATTTACTATCAACCGCAATTTAAAAAGCCTTGAATTTTTTAATTCAAGGCTTTTTATTATTCAGCAGCGAGCGCTTCAATTGGATTCAATTTGGCCGCTCGTCGAGCAGGTAATAGTGCTGCGAGGAAAGAAATGATTAACGCCGCCAGAAATGCGAAAATCACGTTGCCAAACGTTAGTTGAACGATATTGAACTTAATCAATCCATAAAAGGCACTATTAATTCCCCACGTTGCTAACAAAGTAATCACGAGAGCGAGCACTGCCGCAAAAAGACCAATTAAGATAGATTCGGAAGTAAATAGGCGGCGAATATCAACCTTTCGTTCCCCGAGGGCACGTAAAATACCGATTTCCTTCGTCCGCTCTGATACCGACATGTACATCGTCACGATAATCATCAATGCAGAGACTAATAGTGAAATTGCAGCAACGCCTGTCAAAATACTGGAAGCTAACTTAACGTAGCTATTAATCCGTTTCAACATTGAACCGACAGTAATGGTACCAAAGACACGACGTTTTTGTGAACGAAGTGCATCAATCCGATCAGCAACTGTCTGGACTTGATCTAAACTAGCTGCTTTGACCGCCAGAAAGTTGGGCCGTGTATCGGCATTTTTGTCCTTCAGCGCCTGATAAACCGTTTCATAATTAATCGCGGAGCCACCTGCAGTAGTGCTATCTACCAACCCCACAACCTTCACCGGCACCTGCACCGCAACCGGTTGTCCCTGCTGGTTAATCCAATTAAATGTTAAATTCAATTTTTTACCAACGATTTTGCGGTAGCGTTTTGCACCCATCATTTGGGCAGCTTCCTGCTTACCAATGACCATTTCGCCCCGGTGTGGTTCATGACCATGCTTAATTGAATCAGCCTTATCATTAGCATTCCAGGTGCTCAGCGCTGTTCCACTTTGCACCTTGCCAGTTTTCGCCACTTCCAAACGGTACGTCGGCAGCGTATAGCCTTTTTCAACCTTTTGTACACCAGATAGCTTATTCAGCCGCTTAATCTGGCCTTCGTCAATCATCCCTGCCTGAGGATCACCGGCCATATTTTGAAAAGTTTCCATTAGTTCCTGCTGATTCATTTTCCGGCCAGTCGTGTTTTTCAACACTTGAATAACACGCGGATTGGCAACTGAGTTGATTTGTTGTTGGATATACCGATTAACCCCATTACCAAGGCCACTAAAAATCATAACCGCAAATAAACCGATAGCCACCCCAATCATAATGAGGGAGTTACGCCAGAAATTATACATTAAATGCTTAAATGAAAACTCATAACTAGCATGAGCAGGCAGTTTCTGCGTTTGAATATGGGTCGGATCATCAGGAATCCGGTAAGCGGGCTTCAATCGTTCATCCTGGTCAATTTTCCCATCCGCCATATGAACAATCCGCGTCCCGTGATTAGCCACTTCAGATGAGTGCGTTACTGCAATTACTAATTTGCCATCCTTAGCAATCTCATCCATTAGTGCTAGTACTTCCTGAGTGTTCTTAGAATCCAATGCCCCGGTCGGTTCATCCGCAATAATGATCTGGGGGTCACTAGCTAACGCCCGCGCAATGGCAACCCGCTGCTTCTGTCCTCCAGAAAGATGCTTGGGATATTTATGAATTTGATCAGTTAACCCAACCTTAGTTAACAACTCTTCTGCTCGTTGCCTTTTCTTAGCTGATGAAAGAGTGGTCATGTCTAATGAAACTAATACATTATCCAAAACCGTTAAATGGGGGATTAAATTATATGATTGATAAATATGCCCAATTGTTGAGCGTCGATACTCGTCTAACTGTTTTTCGTTGCGATGATCAAGCAGCTGCCCATTCACTTTTACTTGACCCTTAAATTCCCGATCAAGGCCACCAACAATATTCATTAAAGTTGATTTCCCACCACCGGACTCTCCTAAAATGGACACGAACTCGCCCTTTTCAAAAGAAAGACTGATTCCTTTGAGTACGGGAAACTCATTATTTCCCAGGAAATATGATTTAAAAATGTCGTTTAATTCTAAAAACGCCATGTACGTACCTCACCTTTCATGTCGTCCTTACTTAGTTTGCTTTATTTTACCATCATTAATTTCAAAAATGCGATCGGCATATTTACGTAAGCGCAAGTCGTGGGTGACCACAATCACCGTTTTATTTTTCTGTCTGGCGAGCCGTTGAAATTCTTGGCCAACCGCCGCCCCACGTTCGCTATCTAAAGCTGCGGTTGGTTCATCCGCCAACACTAGCGATGGATTAGTATACAGCGCTCTCGCTATCGCCACCCGTTGATTCTGACCACCTGATAGTTGATCTGGATACTGATTCTTTAACTGAACAATATCAAGCTCGCGCATTAGCTGATCTAATTCTTCACGATTCAGATTACCATTTGGCTTCACTCGATCAACTAACTGAAATTGTTCCGCAACCGTTAGATAAGGAAGCAGATTATAGGACTGCAGAATAAAGCCAATTTTATTTAATCGCAGGCGCTCAAGTTCGTGCTTATTCATATCCTGAATATTTTGACTGTCAATTAACACTTGCCCTGAACTTGGTCGTCTCAATCCACCAGCAATTGTCAGAAAGGTACTCTTTCCCGAACCAGACGGGCCTAAGATCAAGGTTAGTTCTCCAGCTTGCGCTTGAAAATTAATGGCAGATAACGCTTGGACTTGCCCAATCCCCGTGCCAAAAGTCCGATTAACATTTTTTAATTCAATTGTTGCCATCATCTATCCTCCTAAATTGCATCTAATGGATCGATCTTGGTGATAATGCGAACTGGCAATAGCGCGCCAATCGTTCCTAAAACAATTAGGCTCAAGCCAATCAACAGGGTTAATGGCCAATTAATAAGTAGTGGTACTGCTGATGGAATAACTAGTGCGGTACCTGAGGTTAGGAATAAGCCAATTAAGACACCAGCAACCATCAGTAACATCGCTTCAGCAAAGGTCGCCCGAATTAACGTCGAAACCGGAATCCCTTGGGCTCTTAAAACAGCATATTCTGGTAACTTCTGCATGGTTAAAATATAAAGAAAGACAGCTATCACAATTAATGAAATCACCATCAAAAAACCAATCATAAATAGGAACGTGGTATTTTGAGCTGTATAACCTGGCAACTTTTGAATAAACTGGTTTGCCGTATATTTTTTTAACTGCGAATGGTGGTGGGCCGTTAATGCTCGATCAGCAAAGATTCCGCTTGCCACAAACTGATTTCCCATTCCCTTTAATTCTTGCCAAGTTGACAGTGAACCAATGGCCAATGGTGAAATATTCAATTTAGCATTTTTTACAAAACCAACAACCCGGTAGGGATGGGATTGGTCTGCCAGCTTAACTTGATCACCAACTCGGTATCCTTTATCACGAAGGGAAGTATCTAGAACAATTTCATTTGTTTTAGTCGGTTTATGACCAGTCGTCAATTGTAATTTATGACGATACAGGTACTGATCCTTAGAAATTCCCATAAACTGAATTGATTGTTTATCTTGATGGTGCGTAGTCGCCTTTTTTAGGACAACCGGGACCGTGCCAACCAACGCTTCGTGATCATCTAATTTCCCAGCTTGCTGCTTAGTAAGCATTGATTGACTGAGATTATCATTAGCATCCTTATTTAAATAAACCGTCTTAGTGTCCCAGGCACGGATCGCCGCCGTATTTTGATTAGCTAGTCCGAGCATTAATCCCGTTAACATAAACATAAGATAGCCAATTAACGCTACCATCCCGATAATCAAACCGTAATGGAGTTTATTATGCTTAATTTCACGAATTGCTAAAAACATCGCTATCCTCCTATGATCCCAACTAACGCTGCTCCGAGTCGTTTGATTACCGTCTGCTGATCCCCTGGATTCATCAAACATTCCTGAATCGTTTGGTGACATAGCACCATAATCGCCCACTGTTGCGCATTCAGCTGATTCAGCTGTCGATATTTAACACCCTGAGCAACTAAAAAGCCCTCATTTGATTCATAATAGTTCTTTAAAAACGCCGCATAGTCACTTTGCTGGATCCGTTTCATTAGTGTTTCAATCATGGTTTGGTATTCACGGGCCCGCCCGATTTGCTGAACTAACCTTTCCGGATGCAAATCTAAATCCCTAATGACGGTCATTAATAACCACTGATGAGCATCCACTAAATCTGCAAAGTACTTATAAAAGGTCCCTCGAGCAACGCCAGCAGTTTTAACAATGCGGGCTACTTGCGCGGTTGCTAAGGGATGGGTGCTAAACTCCTTTAATAAAGCTGTTTTGATGTTCTGTTTTTTCTGGCTAGAAAGATGCTGAAAAGTTTCTGTTGGCATAAATTTCTCCTGAAATAGAGTCAGTGACATGGTGTCACTATTTAATTTAGATTAATCATACCAGTCTAGTGACACCGTGTCAATTTACCTCAAAAAATAAGACCGAGCTCAACACTCGGTCTTATTTTCTACTAATGGGATCTAAATGGGAGTTAGGCTTCTTCGCCGCCAACCTTAACGATGGCCTTAGAAACCTTGCCTAACTTACCACTAACAAAGTCTTCCACACCGTTTAAGTCTAATTCGTGCGAGAAGAGTGGCAGTGGATCAACAGTGCCAGAAGCCAATAAGGCAATTGAGTCTTCAAAAGTGTATGGGTTAATGAATGCCCCTTGAATAGTTAATTGCTTCTTGAAGACGTCATAAGTGTTTACTGAGAACTTATCATCTGGGTTTCCAACACCAAACATCAGAACTTGTGCACCCTTGGCTGCAGCGTCTAATGCTTGTTCTTGAGTAGCTGGTAAACCAACTGCTTCAACAACAATGTCAAAGCTGTCTGCAGGAATTTCTTCCTTAGTAGTGTTGATGGTCTTTACACCGAAGTGTTCACGGTTGTTAGCTAACTTGTCATCAGAACGACCAGCTAGAGTAACTTCGTGAATACCCCGCGCCTTCAAAATTTGGGCAAATAGTTGACCTTCAAAACCATCACCTAATACTAATGCCTTTTGGTATGGGTGAGTTTCCAATAGGTCAACACCGTGCATTGCACAAGAAATTGGTTCAACAACGGCTGCGGCCTTTAATGAAACATCATCAGGAATTGGGTAAACAACCTTGGCTGGAGCAGTGAAGTATTCTTCAAAACCACCATCACGAGTAACCCCAACTGCATCCAAGTGTTCACACAATTCTGGACGTTGGGTCCGGCAGTATTCACATTGACCACAGTAAATGTTAGGGTCAACAGTTACCCGATCACCCGGTTTAACGTTTGTAACGGCTGCACCAACTTTGGTAACCACCCCTGAGTTTTCATGACCTAAAACGATTGGTGGAACAGCTGATGCTGAACCAGGTAATCCAGCATAAAGGGCCTTATCAGTTCCACAAATACCTGCATAGGCAGTGTGAACCAACACTTCATCTGGCTTAATTTCAGGAACTTCGTAGTCTTCAACCTTAAGTTCTTTCTTACCTTCTAAAACTAATGCCTTCATTAGTAATACCTCTCTTGTGAATAGTTTAATTTACTCCGTCAGTATACGAAAAAACGGTCTCAATTGTCAAACGATTATCATAACTTCTCCTAAATAATTCCAATCAAAAACCATGATTCCGAATTTAGCTTGGCAAGTGGCAGCAAAAATTCTGAAAAAGGCCGGTGATATTGCCTAAAAATCGGCATTTTCCATTGCGTTACTTTATTTTTTATGCTAACCTAACAAAGGTGTTCAAATAGATTAATATTTAATGTGGACATACCTTATTAGCATACGAAAGAAAGGGAGGATTTGGCGTGGCAAACACAAAAAATCAACACCGTAAACATAAACTGATTGAATATGCGAACGGTAAATCTCTTGAGGAAATCAATGGTACCGTTGAAGTTCCTCATGGTAAAGGCTTTTGGCGGACCTTATTCGCCTACTCAGGACCCGGTGCACTAGTTGCCGTTGGTTATATGGATCCTGGTAACTGGTCAACATCCATTACCGGTGGTCAAAGCTTCCAATATACGTTAATGACGACCATCCTGATTTCAAGTTTGATTGCGATGTTACTGCAAAACATGGCGGCTAAACTTGGTATCGTAAGTCAAATGGACCTCGCGCAGGCCATTCGGGCTCGTACAGGGAAGGCCTTAGGGGTTATCCTCTGGATCATGACCGAGTTTGCCATTATGGCAACGGATATTGCGGAAGTTATTGGGGCGGCAATTGCACTGAACTTGTTATTTCACATTCCATTAGTCCCAGCGGTCTTCATTACGGTACTTGACGTGTTAGTCCTGCTACTGTTAACCAAGATCGGTTTCCGGAAAATCGAAGCGATTGTTGCTTGTTTAATTTTGGTAATTCTCTTTGTTTTCGCCTATGAAGTTGCCCTTTCTAAGCCAGTTTGGGGTAGTGTATTCATGGGATTGATTCCTTCTGAAAAGGCCATTGCGAAGGGACCAATTGTGGGTGGAATTTCACCATTAACTGGTTCACTCGGGATTATTGGGGCTACGGTTATGCCGCATAACCTGTACCTGCACTCCGCAATTTCACAAACCCGGAAACTGGACCACACGAATGTGGATGACATTCGTCAAACGGTTCGGTTCTCAATGTGGGATTCCAACATTCAATTAAGCTTGGCTTTTGTTGTTAATGCCTTGCTATTGATCATGGGGGTTGCAGTCTTCAAGAGTGGTGCTGTTGAAGATAGTTCATTCTTTGGTCTGTACGATGCTCTGAACAACACTTCCATGTTAAGTAACCCAATCTTAATTGGGGTTGCCAAGTCCGGAATTCTTTCAACCCTATTTGCGGTTGCCCTCTTGGCTTCTGGTCAAAACTCCACCATTACCGGGACCCTAACTGGCCAAGTCATCATGGAAGGATTCGTCCACATGAAGATGCCATTATGGGCACGGCGGTTAATTACCCGTTTGATTTCTGTTATTCCGGTTTTGGTCTGTGTTGCCTTGACCGCTCGAGAATCAGAAAACCAACAACACACCGCATTAAACTTGCTGATGGAAAACTCACAAGTCTTTCTGGCATTTGCCCTCCCATTCTCCATGCTGCCACTATTATTAATGACCAATAGTGAGACAGAAATGGGTGAATTCCGGAACCATGTGATTACTCGGATTTTAGGATGGATTTCCGTCTTAGCATTAACGTTCCTAAACCTTTACAACCTTCCACAAACTTATGAAGGTTTTGGAATTTGGAACAAAGCGACTTCAGATACATTGGCATGGATTACGATTGTTATCATCCTGGCCCTGCTGATTTGGACGTGTGTTGAAATGGTCATTGGTGACCGACGCTTTGCCGCAGAACACAAGAAGCATACTTGGGAAACCAAGCCGGCAGAAGAACATTAATAATAAAAGTCATGGTTTTCACCATGGCTTTTTATTTTAGAGAATTTCTATTCTAGACGATATTTAACTGCGATCAAAAGTTTTAATAATGTTTGCTAAACTTGTATTAATAATGAATTAAAGTTGATTATTGATTTAGAACGATTATAATAAAGATGTAAATAAGAATTATTCTAATTTAAGGAGCGGGTATCAATGAATTTAGTCAACCAAGAAATTGATGATTTTAAAGTTAATGCTTATTACAATGGTGAATTAACCACCGTGGCAAAGGATGATGTTTTAGGGAAATGGAGCATTTTCTTCTTCTACCCTGCCGACTTCTCCTTTGTTTGTCCAACCGAATTGGAAGCCTTACAAGCCCATTATGACGACTTTAAGAATGCCAATGCTGAAATCTATTCAATTTCTGAAGATACCGAGTTCGTCCACAAAGCGTGGGCAGATGCCTCACCAAAAATTGCCCAAATCAAATACCATATGTTGGCAGACCCAGCTGGAAAGCTAGCACGCATGTTTGATGTCCTCGATGAAGATAGCGGTCAGGCTTACCGAGGTGTCTTCATTGTGGATCCTGATGGTAAAGTTCAATCCGCTACGATCAACAACATGGGGATCGGTCGGAGTGCCGATGAAATTTTACGGACTCTCCAAGCAGCACAATTTGTACGCCAGCATGGTGATCAAGTATGTCCAGTCAACTGGCATCCTGGTGATGAAACTTTGAAACCAGGTTTGGATTTAGTGGGTAAGCTTTAAATTATGGGAGAAACGGTAACGATTCATTTTCGTTATCGTTTTTATCATTTTAATAACAATCTGTCGGAGTTGGTTATCGTCACGCGGTTAAATGGTATAATGTCAGAAAGAATTCTTGGTAACGGCATTCGCCGAACCAAATTGAGGTGAGAGAATTGGATAATAATAACAATCACGACCAAGAAAAACATTTAAGTCGCGTTGAATTATACGACACCCCGAAAAGTCGAAAAAAACCAAAACGAAGTTTATTTAGCCGCAAAGGTAAGCAAACTGCCGCTACTGGGCCAATCAGTGGCTCTCAGACTGAAGGTAATGCCAATCGGACTAGCCGGACCAGCCTAAAAAAAGCTGGTCAACCCAAACGGCCCAAAAAGCCACGTGGTAAAAAGAACGGACGGATTTACAAGATTGTTCTTGGTATTCTATTAGGAATTTTGGCAATCATGATTATCATCTTTGCGATCCGACAACAAAACCCGGTTAACAACGATTCTGATACCACGGTTTCATCATCAAGTTCCTCGAATTCTTCCCACAAACGTCATCACCGTCGTCACCGCACATCATCGGTTGACGATGACGATAACCAAGCCACTTACGAAATTCAAACGCCACGCTCAAACACCACTACGACGACCGGTGGCAATAACCAGACGAACCAAAATAGTGCTTCGCAAAACACGAATGACAACCAGCAATCAAATAATAATCAACAACAAAATAGTCAGCAAAGCAATAATAGTGCTAATACTAATAACGGTGCCAATAACAACGGTGGTCAATCTAATGCCGGTACTAATAATGGCACAACCAACCAATAAATATTAGAAAATTTTCATTTTAGTCTTGACACTAAATTTTGACCCGCATATAATCAGCAGTAATTAAAGGACAAGCCTTATTACCTCCCTATCCAGAGAGTGATTCAATTAGTGGAAGAATCATTAGTGATGGTAATGACGGTACCACCTTTATAACTTCCCTCCGAAATAAGGAGGAGCGGGTCGTGTCCGTTACTACACCTTTGAGAGAATATTTAATAATATTCTGAAGATGGGTGGAACCACGCTGATTATGTTAACCAACGTCCCTGGGATCGTTAATTCGGTCCTGGGGGCGTTTTTTTATTTTTACAAAGGAGAGATTTAGATGGCACAAGTTGCAGTAATGTCACCAAACGGTGAAGTTAATAAAATTGATAAGGACTCAGCAGAAAGTGCTGCGGCCCTTCGTCAAATGGCTGCTTTGATGTTAAAGGCAGTCTTGGCTGATAAGTATGACGGGATTCGTTTAGGTGATGCCGTCGCCGAAGACGATCAATTCTGGGTTGACTCTGACAAGGACGATCAACAAGTTTCCGCAGATGAACTGGAAGGCTTAGAAGCAGATATTAAGAAACTGGCTAAGAACGACGCTAAGGTTGAATTCGTTGAACGTGACATCAACGACGCCCTCGTCGACGTTAAAGACGACAAGTTCTCAACCGAATTAATTAACGACCATGCTAAAGATGGCAAGGTCGCAATGTACAAGCTTGGCGACGCATATGCAGTTGCAGAAGCGCCAATTCTGGTTTACGGTGACGTAGTTAAAAACTTCAAGTTGCTTTCCGTTGCTGGTGCATATTGGAAGGGCATGTCATCTAACCCAATGCTTCAACGGATCTACGGGACTGCTTTCTATAAGAAGGATGACCTGGCCGAAGATCTCAAGAAGCGTCAAGAAGCTAAGGAACGTGACCACCGGGTAATTGGTAATCAATTGGATCTCTTCTTCGTTGATCCAAAAGTTGGTGCTGGTTTGCCATACTGGATGCCAAAGGGGGCCGCAATTCGGCGGACAATCGAACGCTACATCATTGACCGGGAAGTTGCGGACGGTTACGAACATGTTTACACCCCAGTATTAATGAATCTGGATGCCTACAAGACTTCTGGTCACTGGGAACACTACCGTGACGACATGTTCCCACCAATGGACATGGGTGACGGTGAAATGCTCGAATTACGGCCAATGAACTGCCCAAGCCACATCCAAGTTTACAAGCACCATCTTCGTTCATACCGTGACCTCCCACTACGGATTGCCGAATTAGGGATGATGCACCGTTACGAAAAGTCTGGTGCCCTTTCCGGTTTACAACGGGTGCGTGAAATGACGTTGAATGACGGTCACACCTTCGTTGCTCTTGATCAAATTCGTTCAGAATTTGCCAAGATTTTGAAATTGATCATGAGTGTCTACAAAGACTTTGACATTACTGATTACAGCTTCCGACTTTCATTACGTGATCCAAAGAACGTCAAGAAGTACTACGCTAATGATGAAATGTGGGAAAAGTCCCAATCCATGCTGAAGCAAGCCATGGATGACTTAAACCTCGACTACTACGAAGCCGAAGGTGAAGCTGCATTCTACGGTCCAAAGCTAGATATTCAAACTAAGACGGCCCTTGGTAACGACGAAACGATGTCTACAATCCAATTGGACTTCATGCTTCCAGAACGGTTTGGCCTGACTTATGTTGGTAAAGATGGCCAAGAACACATGCCAGTTATGATTCACCGTGGGGTAGTTGGAACTATGGAACGGTTCGTTGCCTACCTGACCGAAATTTACAAGGGTGCCTTCCCTACTTGGTTAGCTCCTGAACAAGTCCACATTATCCCAGTTTCAGACGACAAGCATGGTGATTACGCTGACCAACTTGGTGCTGAATTACGCGCCGCTAAGATTCGGGTCAACGTTGACCACCGGAACGAAAAGATGGGCTACAAGATTCGGGAAGCCCAAACTCAAAAAGTTCCATATACCTTAGTTGTTGGTGATGATGAAATGGCTAATGGTTCCGTTTCTGTTCGGAAATACGGTGAAAAGGAACAAAATAGCATGAGTAAGCAAGACTTTATGGATGAATTACTTGCTGACATTGCTTCTTACTCCCGCGCTAAATAATATTCGCTTTACTTGATAACAACAAAACCGGTCTCGTGATGAGACCGGTTTTTGTGTTTCACGTGAAACTTTATAAGATCTGTCCAAAACCATTTATGATTAAAAAGCCACCATAGCCAAAAACGATGATGCCACTCACTAAGTTAATGCCAACCAAGAGCTTAGCCGGCATCCGATGACGCAAGAGATTAAACGCACTCGTCATCCCAAGATCCCACACGAATGACGATGTAATAACCCCAATAATAAAGAAAATACTCTCCGCGGTCGTTAACGTCCCCCGACTAGCCCCCAACATCATTGTTCCATCAATTAATGCTTGCGGGTTCGCCCAACTAACCACAATGGCTGTCATAATCGCTTGCAGTAAGGTAATCTGATGATCATCACTCGTTAGTGCCCGTTGGTTAGCGGAACGAATGATATTATAGCCAATATAGATAGTCAATGCACCACCCAAAAGCATAACGCCCACTTTGATAAATTGGTTATGACTGATCAAAGCACCAATTCCGTAAAAGGCTGCAAAACAGAATAAGGCATCAAATAACCAAACAAAAAACGTGTACAGCAGTGCCCGTGATAATCGATACGATAGTCCATTATTGAACACATAGATATTTTGCATCCCGATGGGCGCCACAAACGCTAACCCAATTAATAATCCTTGAAAATAGGCCATTGTATCGCTCCTTTCCTCTTTCATTTTAGTATATTTAGTATTTTTAAGCATTTATTTATTAAAACCACACATCAATTCCACTAAACGGGATATACTGTCATTAAGGAGGTTGATATGATGCGAAATTCAGCATGTACGTCCATCATGGTAGGAAAGCAGGCTTCCATTGATGGTTCCACATTTATTGCTCGGAACGAAGATCGGGTTAAAGCAGTTGAACCCAAACAATTTCTTATTCGCCCTGCTGTAACCGGCCGTCATGAGACTTACGTTTCCCCTTATAATAAATTAACCGTGCCACTTCCTGAAAATGCAATGCGGTACAGTGCAACTCCTCATCTAGATCAAAGTATGGGGCCGAACGAGGAGGATGGCTTTAATGAAGCTAACGTTGGTGAAAGTGCCACCGAAAGTGTCTACGCTAATGGTCGCGTTCTTGCTTATGATCCATATATTAAAAATGGACTCGCCGAAGATTCCATGACTACGCTAGTCCTTCCCTACATTCACTCTGCCCGTGAAGGAGTTGAATACCTCGGTAAATTAGTTGCAACCTATGGTTCTGCCGAAGGTAATGGGGTTCAATTTATCGACCAAAACGAAGTCTGGTATATGGAAATCGTTACTGGTCACCAATGGGTGGCGGTACGGATTCCTGACGATTGTTATGCAGTCGCTCCAAACCAGGTTATGATTGAAAAAATCGATTTTAATGATCCAGATAACTACATGTGGGCCAGTGGTATTCGTGAATTTGTGACTGAACATAACCTCAATCCAGATCCTGATCAATGGAATTTCCGACACATTTTTGGAACGCATACCCGTAAAGATCGGCATTATAATACACCTCGGCTTTGGTATGCCCAACGTTACCTCAGTCCTCAGACCGCTTCCCACCAACAACCTGAAGATATGGACATGCCATTCATCCGGAAAGCTGAACGAAAAATTGCCGTTGAAGATATCCAACATGTCTTAGGATCACACTTTAATGAAACCAAGTACGATCCAATCGGTGAAGGCGATCCAATCGATCGGCGCCGTTACCGGTCCATCTCACTTTCTCGGACTGCTCAATCACATATCCTTCAGGTTCGGCCCCACGCTACGGGGACCCAAGCTATTCAATGGATTGCTTTTGGGATTCCAACTTTCTCAGCATATGTGCCATTCTTTACGAATGCTAATGATACAGATGAAAGCTACAAGAACGTTCCACAAACCATGGACTTCGACCACGCCTTCTGGTTAGACGAAGCGCTCGCAGAAATCGTTGAAGCCCATCTGACTGAATTTGCAGAAGATGACTTTGCGTTCATCAAGGAAATGCACTCTTGGACCCGACAAAAGATTCATGAAGTCGATCTCGCAAGTACCCAGAAGTCGGCCGATGAATTAACGGAATTCCTCACTCATCAAAACCATGAAATCGCCCAATATTGCAATCAGAAGACCCGTGAACTAATCTTTAAGTTACTCACCAAGGGGACTGAATTATCTAAATTAACCTTTAAGATGGACCCGAATCTCTAGAACAACAAGCCTTAGTTGCCTCACTTGAAAGAGCGAGGCAATTTTTTCTTGCTATTTTTGTTATTTAGTTATATAGTTAATTACACAAGTAACTAACCAACTAAGGAGGGATGATCTGAAATGCACTTTGAATTTGACCAGTCTTCGCCAATCTATCAGCAATTAGCGGACCAGATGGAAGAAATGATCTTCTCTGGGCTCTTTCCAGAAGGCGACCAAGTTCCTTCCACCACGCAGCTATCACAAGAGTTACATATCAATCCAGCAACCGTGCTGAAAGGAATGAACATGCTAGTTGATCAGCAGTTATTAGAAAAGCGTCGTGGTCGCGGCATGTTCGTGACCGCTGGTGCACAGGAGAAAATCATGGAAAAACGTAAAGAAGGCTTTTATCAAAACTATGTTGCAAGTCTGATTCAAGAAGCAACCAAGCTCGGTATTACCGAAGATCACCTACTAACACTTATTCAACGGGGGTATCAAAATGGCAACACTCAAAATTAATCAACTTACGAAATGCTTTGGGAGACACACCATCCTGGACAATCTGAATTTTACAATCGAAGCAAACAAAATCTATGGATTACTTGGCCGTAACGGTGCGGGAAAAAGTACCTTGCTAAACATCATTAATAACCGCAACTTTCCTACCGATGGTGAAGTCTTGCTTGATGATGCTTCGATTAACAATAATTCGGCTGCGCTTCAACAACTTTACTTAATGAGTGAAACAAACATGTACCCAAAACGCACCCGGGTTAGCGATATGTTCCGCCTTGCTGATGATGGTTATGGTCAATTCAACTTTGCACTAGCGCATCGCCTTACGAAAGCGTTTGGGGTTCAAGAAAAAGCTCACCTTAGTAATCTTTCAACCGGGTTGACTACAATTGCTAAGTTAATTACCGCGCTCTGTGTCAATGCAGATTTCATTTTTCTGGATGAGCCGACGCTCGGGTTAGATGCCGGACACCGGGAATTATTCTATCGTGAATTATTGAAGACCTACGAAGAACGGCCACGGACATTTGTCTTATCAACCCACCTCATTAGCGAAGTTCAGCCACTGGTTGAGCACGTCTGGATTCTTGATGATCATCAGTTCATCTGTAACGAGAACGTCGATGACTTACTAGCGAATGCATACGCCATCAGTGGACCAGCAGAGTTAGTCGATGAATACACAACGGAACTAAAGGTCCTCGATCACCAAACGATCGGCAATATTAAAACCGTCTACGTTGTTCAACCACTTGATGAAACAAAAGTGATCCCTGATCGAGTTAAAATTGAACACATTGATTTACAAAAAGCCTTTATGGCTTTAACAAATGGGGAGGAGAATTAAAATGAAAAAATTACCAATGGTCTATCGACAGTCAATGCGCTCTTACTTCATCGTTTTCGGTATTGCCCTCGCCACAGTTTTTGGCTTACAACTATTGAGCCTAATTTTCGCAGGCAGCCACATTGACCTCAACATCAATGATTTCATCAATGCTTTCAGTGGACAATTTATCGCCATTGCCTTTGGAATCTATGGACTCTTCTACTTAGTGGTCCCCTATCGCGAATTCAAACTCGGCATTCAAAATGGTCAAACTCGTTGGCAGATTTGGCTGAGTGACCTGCTGGGAATTGTTACGATTACTCTAATCACTTTTATTATCTGGTTGATCAGTGTCGGATTCCAGCATCAGGATTGGTTAACCATTGCCGGCACACTGTTAATGATGCTCGACGGAATTACCTTTTCCTATGCGATCGGTAGTGGTTTTGGCCTGCTACCACGCAAATGGAAAATCATTGTGGCAATTGCCTTACCAACTATTTTCATCTTTATCTTGATTCAAATCATTCGCTTGATGGTCAACCTGTGGCATCCAAGCGAGGCAACCCTGAACACTTTAGCAAATATTTTCAACTGGCAAGGTTCATGGGCGCTATTTGGCCTGCTCTGGTTAGCAATCATGCTCGGTATCAGCTACCTGTTCACAATGCACCAACAATTACGGCGAGACTAGACCGCTCGCATATTAAATACAATTTCTTAAACTCGTCACTTAATGGCGAGTTTTTTTGTTCATAATGATCATTATCTGCTAGAATAGACACTGAATCGGGCCATTAGTTCAGTTGGGAGAATGTCTGCTTCGCATGCAGGAGGTCGCGAGTTCGAATCTCGCATGGTCCATTGGGAGTAAGGTCAACGTTTCTATTTTGATAGATACGTTGGCTTTTAGTTTCTATACTAAGGAGTTGATTACTAATGACTGAAGAACAATTAACAACGCCCCAAGTGGGTTCAAAACTGCGTCACCAAATTTTACGCATGCCCGCAGCCGTTAAAGAAGCAACCGGAATTTCAATCTACGGACGGGTTATTCGGAGCCTCATCTTTTCAACTGACCTCGCCATCATTAAAAATTGCGATGCTGATGCTGTCTTCGCCGTTTACCCATTTACACCACAGCAAGCAATTAGTAGAGCCATCATCGAGGCTGCTGATGTGCCTGTTTTTTGTGGCTGTGGTGGCGGTACCACCAAGGGGGTTCGCACCGTTTCGTTAGCTAAGGATGTTGAAAGTCAAGGTGCCTTAGCAGTTGTTTTAAATGCTCCCATCACCAATCTCAACTTACGCACCGTAACGCAGAACATTGATATTCCAACGGTGATTACAGTCGTGAGTCCCGATACGGACATTGACGCACGAATTCGCAACGGTGCGGCGATGATTAACGTTGCCGGTGGCAAAAATACTGCAGCCATTGTTGCTAAAATTCGGCAAACTCATCCTGACCTGCCAATTATCGCTAGCGGCGGTAAAACCGAAGAAAGTATTCAGGAAACCATCAAGGCTGGAGCAAACGCGATTACCTATACCCCACCAACCAGTGCTGAACTCTTCTCTTCCATGATGGATACTTATCGCGAACCAGCGGTCAAACAAAAACTTGGCATCTCAATCCCCCGGCGCATTCAAAACAACCTCAAAAAGCATTTGCATAAATAGATAGTTTAAAGCCCCCGAATCGTCATTTGTGGTTCGGGGGCTTTTGATTACTCTAATTCAGCTCTCCATGGTGATTTTTCCGAAAAGTAGTCGGTGTTATTCCTAAGCGATTTTTAAATAAACGAAATAGCGATGATGCGTTTTGATACCCTAAGTGCTCAGCAATTTTGTCAGTTGTCCAGTTCGTATCTAACAATAAGCTTTCGGCCGTTAATAGCCGTTTGCGGTCTAATAATTCGCCAAATGACATTCCGGTACTCTGTTTAAGCTTATTTCCCAGGTAATTTTTATTGTAATTAAATTTTTGACTGACCTCATCTAATGAAACCTCACCAAAGTGCTGGTTAATATACTCCATAACATCATTAATGGTCCGGTCGGGCGTATTCAAGACATTCATATGCATGACTTGCGGATCGGGCAAACAGCTTAACGCTGCCTTCATTAATAACTGACTCGTTTCACATGGGCGAATATCAGCTAAAACGTAATACATCAACTCTTCCCAAATTACAATTCCTTCCGGAGCTTTATTTAAATCATAAATTAAATAATTATCATGATTTGCCCGTTGAGTTAGTGCATTATACATAAAACGAATTAAACCACCATTGGCTGGTTTAATATCGCTAATAAATCCAGTGGGTAAATTATCAATATCCAATAATACGTTTACTAGTAAATCATTGGTCCCCATGTATCCATACCGTTGGATCAGGGAACGATCCATCACCAGTAATTCACCAGGCTTTAGCGTATATTCATGACCATTTAACTGCTGAATTGATCGTCCGGAAAACTGATAATTAAATTCAATAAAACTGTGTGTATGCGCTGGCATATAGGAATAGCGATGCTGCTTCGTAACACTGACCCACGAATTCTTAAAAAAGTCACTCCGCGGTATCTTGGGAATAATCCCCGGGCCATAGCCAAGCCCCATATAATTAACGTTTTTACCCCGATTGAGTCGCTGCTGAATTTCAATTTGATCTTCCTGAAGAAGTAATGATCTTAATTTTTCCATACCAATTCCAACTTTTTAATTATTAAACATTTGAATCGCTGTTACATCAGCAATTATAGTTTGTGATCATGTAATCTTGCAACTAAACCACTCAGCTTTTGATATTGTAAGCGCTAACAACAAATCATAAAGTAGATACTGGAATTATCTTTTAAGTATTTTAGATTGAGAGGCAATTATATTGGATAACAAACAACTTGTATCAAAATATCGACCGCTCGCTGCAGCGGCCGGAATCGGTTCAATTCTGGGTTCCGGGATTATTGTTGGCTTATCAGCAACCATTACTGTTTGGCAAAAAGGGTTAGCCCTGACGAACAGTCAGGTAGGCATTATCTCTGCTGCGCTAACTTTTGCGATTGCCATCGGGGGATTTTTATCCGGTACCGTAAGCAAATCATTTGGTTTAATTCGTTCCTTTAATTGGACCAATTTCTTCTACGCCCTTGGGACACTAATCTGTGTTTTCACCCCTAATTACTTAATCCTATTACTAGGCGTCATTATTACTGGATTAGCTTCTGGAATTGATCTCCCCCTTAGTTTAACTGTCATCTCGCATGATGCTCCAAACGAAAAGGTATCATCTAGCCTCGTTTCATCTACCCAAATTTATTGGCAAATTGGGATTTTTATTTCATACATTTGTTCATTCATCGTTTCCAAAATGGCTGGTGCTAGCGGAGCACGGGTTGTATTTGGCATTTTAACTGTCATTGCAGCAATTACTTGGCTATGGAGAACTAGTTCCAAAAAGTTCAAAGAATTTCACACCGCTGGTGATCAGTTCCGTGCTGACGAGGAATCAACATCCGATACAAAAATGAGTAGCTCATCAGCTTTGAAGATACTCTTTGCAAACAACAATAAACATTGCTACCTTGGTTTATTTTGTGGAATCTTCATCTTCTATATTTTCTGGAACCTATTAGCAAACACCTTTGGTCAATTTCAGACCTTTACGCTGGTCCAAGCACACGCTTCACAAACATTTGCGACCGGTGCCGGAATTGTTCTGAACTTTGTTGGCTTAGCAGCCGTCACAGCTTTCTCATCCGTTGCGTCAAGTCCTAAGCGAAACACATTCTTTGTAATCGGGATGATTATCCAGGCAGCCGCCATGTTTGGACTAGCAATTTCCAGTCATGCATTGTGGCCAATTGTCATCGCCATCGGTTGTTACAACATCGGTAACAATATTGCCGGCGAAGCAATCTATAAGGTTTGGACACAAGAATCATTTCCTGTTGAAACTCGGGCTTCTATTCAAGGATTTATGAATGGGTTCTCTCGTTTTGCCTGTGGTTTATTTGCCTTTGTTACCCCGGCCCTCGTAATGCCAAATGTCATCCGTTACACCATGTTTGGATTTACTGCCCTAATCATCATTGGTTTTATCGCAGGCCTCTGCGTAATCGCGTTGGAGAAAAAGTATGGCATTATTCAAAACAATAAGAAAGAAGATTAGTTATCAATGGCTTTTACATTTCAAATTAACAATGATGTTGAATTTAATCATAACCAAGCATTCCTAAAAAAGGCCCAACAATTAACACCTACCATTCAGCATACCAAAGTGACTCCGGTTGCTCTGGTAGAAACTGTTAAGGATGATCACAAATTAAATTCGACTGGAATTAAAAAAATTGATGCCGTCGAAAATCTACCGAAGCATTTAATGAAACGAGATGATCATGTCACGCTTGACTTTGGTAATCATTATGTGGGCTATTTCAAGATTAACATTCAACACGTTGGCTCCCCACAAGACGCGCCATTAACCCTCAAACTTAAATTCGCTGAGGTTCCTGCTGAGTTAGTTTACGACTCTGCAGATTATGACGGCTGGCTGAGTAAATCATGGATCCAAGAAGAAGTCATTCACATTGACCACTTGCCAGTAGAACTTAAATTACCCCGGCGCTATGCGTTTCGCTACGTTGACCTCAAAGTCATTGATACTTCACCAAAGTGGTCCGCATCCTTTGATAAGGCTGAAGTAACAGCGGTTAGTTCTGTCACGACAGCCCAGTTACCGAAGTTATCAGATCCAGAATTACAGTCAATCTATAACGTCAGTGTTAAGACTCTGCAAGATTGTATGCAAACCGTCTTTGAGGATGGTCCGAAACGCGATCAAAGGCTATGGCTAGGTGACCTGCGGCTTCAAGCATTAGCTAACTACGCCACCTTTCACAATGATGATCTGGTAAAACGCTGCTTATACCTATTTGCGGGAATGACGGCCAAAGATGGCCGAATTCCTGCCAATGTCTTTACCAACGGCGAGCCACAACCGGACGATACATTTTTACTCGATTATGGACTCTTCTTCACTTCGACACTCAATGATTATGTAGTCGAAACCAACGATATATCAACACTACGGGAACTCTATCCCGTTGCTAAAAAGCAGATCCTCGTCGCTCTCCACTCGATCAAAGATGGTCACTATCAATTTTACGATAACTACCCCGTCTTTGTTGACTGGTCCAATGACTTTGACAAGACCACGGCAGGTCAAGCCATCCTCATTTATACGTTTAAGCAGTTTGTTAGTCTAGCACAACGTTTAAACGAAACTGAAGATATCCAGAAAATCAGTGCAGTCATCAAGCAGTTATCCGAATCCGCAATCCATGACCTGTTTGATTCTCAACAACAGCTCTTCGTTTCTGGGCCTGATAAAGAGGTAAACATCGCCAGCCAAGTCTGGATGGTCCTGGCCCAAGTAGTCACTGGATCACAAGCCGCCACTGTCATGCAAACTGCAAAACAAAAATTATTCCCAATTACCGGGATTGCTACTCCCTATATGTATCATCACATTACAGAAGCTTTCTTCTGCGCTGGTTTAAAGGATGATGGTATTGAATTATTAAAAAACTACTGGGTAAAAATGATCAAACTCGGTGCTGATACTTATTGGGAAGCCTTCGAACCAGAAGATCCCGATTATTCACCATATGGTAGTCCGATCGTTTCTAGTTACTGTCACGCTTGGGGATGTACTCCCGCCTATCTGATTAAAAAGTATTTAGTTAATTAAGGAGCTCATTATGGATACTGCAAATAAACCAAAAATGGATAAAAAGACATTTTCACTAGTCGTAGTTGCCGGGACTGCATCATATCTTGACTCTAGTTTACTAGTTAGTCTTGGGGTGGCCCTCCCAATTTGGACCAAGTTAATGCACCTCACACCACTGATTACCGGATTTATTTCGACCCTTTTAACATTAATGGTGGCCTTAGGTTCTGTAACTGGTGGCTGGCTCTCCGACCGCTTCGGCCGGGTCCGGGTCTTCAACTTAGATATTCTTTTTGTTGCTATTGGGGCATTAGTAATCGCATTTGCCCCGAATTTAACGATTTTACTAATTGGGACGATTATTGCTGGATTAGCATCTGGTGCTGACCTACCAACCTCTTTAGCCGTCATTTCAGAACGAACTTCCGATAAAATGTATGGTCGGTGTATCACAATTACGCAGATTTTCTGGACAGTCGGGATCCTCCTATCCCAATTTATTGGTTTTCTAACTTCAGGAATGACTGTCGGCTCCGTTCGGTGGATTTTCGGAGTCATTGCTTTGGTTGCCTTTACTAACTGGTGTGTTCGGGCATTCTCTAATAAATTTAAGAATGTTGAAGCATCCCTCCAAAAGGCAGAAGCTGGCAATACCGAAGATCAGCAAGAACAACAAAAAGTTAAGTTAAGCGATATTCTGAAGAATAAGCAATACTTAAGCGTGCTCGTTGCTTTGACCCTGTTTTATCTCTTCTGGAACCTCCCTGCTAACACATGGGGATCCTTTGTTAACTACTTCCTTGTGACCGTTTCTCACCGGACACAGGCGTATGCTACCTTAATCGCTTTAGTTGCCAACCTCTTTAACCTGGCTTCTAACTCAATCTACGTAAAAGTTTCTGATACTAAATACCGGTATCCCGTAATGTACGGGGCCATTATTATTGGGTCCTTAGCGTTCCTTTGTGCTGGAATTTGGAGTTCCATCTGGTGGGCGTTCTCAGTTGCCTACGTTCTGTATTCAGCAACTAACACCCTTTGTGGTGAACCCATTTATAAGATTTGGACGCAAACCTTCTACCCTGTCGATGTTCGTGCGTCCATCACTGGGTTCTCATACGGCTTTGTTCGGTTCTTTACCGCCATTTTCTCGTTATTCACCCCAACCCTAATGGCCTGGTCAGTCCAAAACTTCCTGTGGATTATCTTCGCCTGCGCCTTAATTTCTGGGGCATTTGCAGTCTTAATTGTTAAAATGCTGCATACCCGTGGTCTTGAATAACATTACTGCTTATCAAAAGGAGAAACTATCATGAAAAACTATTGGATTTGGTTCCCAGGAGATTTTGAAATTCATGAAGGGATGCTTCAAAATTTCACCAGGGAAGAACGCGGAATGCGGTGGCCAGCTTATTGGTACAGTGATGATTGCTATAAAAACGTTAAATTTGAACATGCCTATGATCTTCATACCCCAACGACCTTCACTGTGCATACCCATCAGCAGGGTTACATCACAATCAATGACACTAAATATCGGGTAAATGAACCAATCACTTTAAAGCCTGGTCATCAAGACATTGTTATATATATCTTTAGTGCCGATGAACTGCCAACTGTCTGGATTGAAGGTGAATTAATTCACTCTGACCCTAGTTGGCTAGCAGATAACTACGTGATTCAACGTCCTGTCGGTTATAGTGATTTGTTTACCAAGCAAACTGACAACCCAGCTCATATCCCTTATGCACATAAAGAAATTGCACCAGTAAGTTTCCAATCACAAAATGGTGGATTGTTGGTTGATTTTGGCAAAGAAATTAATGCTTCACTCAAATTTAAGAACTTAAAAAAAGCCATTACGGTTTGTTACGGAGAGTCCCAAACTGAAGCGTTAGACACCAAGATGTGCTACTATCAGCAATCTGGTATCACTGAACATACCAAGATTCCTAAACGCGCCTTTCGGTACCTGTTCATACCCGACTTTACAGCGCCATCCGTTGATGTAACCGCTGATTGTATCTTTCTACCCATGACGAATCATTCAGCCTTTTCTTCCGACAATGAATTGGTAAATAAAATTTGGGATGCTTCAATTCGGACATTCAAATTGTGTAGCGATTTATTCTACATTGATGGTATTAAACGTGACCGGTGGATTTGGGGCGGTGATGCTTATCAGGATAATTTCATTAATCAATATTCATTCTTCAATGAAGACGTTGATAAACGAACCATTCTTGCCCTGCGTGGCCATGATGAAATCCACCAACATATTAATACCATCGTTGATTACTCCATGCTCTGGATCATCAGTATTTATAACCATTATCAAATGACGACAGATAAAGAATTTTTACAAATGATTATGCCCCGCATGGAACAAATGATGGACTACCTATTAGCACAAACCAACGACCTTGGTTTTATCTACGGTCGTGATGGTGACTGGATTTTCGTGGATTGGTCGGCAATGGATAAAGATGGTACGGTCGCCGCTGAGCAAATGTTTCTTCTTCAGTCATTAAAGTCCATCATGACCGCGAAAAAAGTCCTTGGTCAACCAGCGACAAAATATCAAAAATTATTTGAATCATTAAAAGCAAATACCCTGAGATATTTCTGGGATAATGAAAAAGGAGCCTTCATTGATAGTTACGAATCTGGAAAGCGCCACGTTACTCGCCATGCTAATATTCTGGCAGTCCTATTCGACATTGTTGATGAAGAAAAACAACAAGCAATTCTGCATAACGTGCTTTTGAATGATCAAATCACCCAATTAACGACTCCCTATTTCAAGTTCTTTGAACAAGATGCATTGTGTAAATTAGGTCAATTATCCCAGGTGTACCAAACAATCCAAGATTACTGGGGTGCGATGATTAAACTAGGTGCAACAACAATTTGGGAAGAATATGACCCCACCGTTTCTGGGAAAGAACATTATGCCATGTATGGGGACCCCTTTGGTAAAAGTCTTTGTCATGCCTGGGGTGGTAGCCCAGTCTATCTACTAGGACGGTACTTCATGGGTCTTCAGCCCACTGCTCCTGGATATGCAACATTTACCATTCATCCTCACCTATCGATGTTTAACGAATTACAATGCTCTCTACCGGTCAAAAATGGCGCCGTTCACTATCATGTTCATGATGGCAAAATTGATTTGCGAACTGATCACTCTGGCGGAACCGTAATTACCGACTCAGAGAAAATTGAATTACAGCCACAGCAAACCGTTACGATTGCTAATAACTAAATAAAATGGACAGAGAATGTTATTGTGCATTCCCTGCCCATTTTCGTTTAATTCGTTAAAGTAAGCCGCAGTTTATTCATTGCGCTTTCTTGCTAATCCGGCAAGGCCAAACATCCCAAGTAAACTAGCTGCTCCGATCCCAACTAAAGCAACGTTGCTTTGATCGCCAGTCTGCGGCAATTGCTTACTCTGATTATCAGTCTTAGTAGTTACTACTGATGAACCCTTTGAAGCCATTGGTGAGGTTGACACGGCAACTTCCCCGGCTGCAGATTTCTGTTCATCATCAGATGCACTAGGCTGTTCAATCGGTTTCGTCGGCTTTGTATCATTATTTATTGGCGTGTCAGCAACTACTTCTACTACCTGGACTGGTGTTGAGCTATTAATCTTCAATACCGGAGTTTGTCCTACAAAGTGATAACCATCTGGAGCACTTAAAGTAATTGAATCGCCATCTTGACCTGTAACCTGATCAGTCTTAACTGTCTTTCCGTTTTCATCAACGTAGTTAATGACATTTAAAACATTCTTATCACTCGTTACTGGTGCACCAGTTTCCGACTGATCCTTAATGACAGTAAAGATTTGTTCTGGAGTTTTTTCATCAATCATGACATCGACACTATGACCCTGGTTTTTAGTGTGGTAACCATCCGGAACCTTAACATTATGTTTATCACCAGTCTTACCAGAAACAACCGTATGCGATACTTCGTTCCCGTCACCATCAACAAACTTAACAATGTTGGCAATATCTTTATCCGAAGTTACCGAATCACCACTTTGGCCTGTTTTCTTGGTAACTTTAACTGGAATATACTGATTAGAGTCACCTTTAAAAGTATAAGTTTTTGGTAGCCTATTATTATCGCTAATAAAATAGCCGTCAGGTGCTTTGTACACAATATCGACCGGTTGATCAGTAACTCCTGATACTTCTTGGCTACCAACAGTCTTGCCTTCGTCATCTTGATAAATTATATGAATTGACTGTGGTAAAGCTTTGTACACGACATTATCAGTGATAACGTTTGAATCTTTCGAAAATTCTGGAAAATCTGGGTTAATACCGTAAGCCACTGTTTCAGTTGTCTTTTCACCATTAATATAAGTATCATAACCGGGTTTACTATACGTTTGTGGTTGTGTCCAACCAATATTATCGCCTTCCCACACTGGAACACCACCAGTTTCATCGCCTGTGACTTCATCTGTATTGTGTTCTTTAGTAAAGTGGTAATCATGCCTATAAGTTTGCTTGCCATCCACATTTATAATATAGGTAATCGTCTTCTTTTCTGTCCAATGGCGAATCTTGTGCTTTCCTTCAACGTTAATTGGGGCAGCTTTTTCATTAGTTATATCTACCCGTTGTGGTTGGGAATCTTCGTTTACTACTTCGGAAGACGTTAGTTGTTTAGGATTCGAAGATGGTCCAAGCTCTAAAGTTTTGGTATTTAAGCTATTTGTCTCGCCCTTCGGATCACTAGCCGGCGCAACGGGATCCTCATTTGCATTTTGGGCATTGGCACTTACTGATGTGTGATAGCCCGCAAATGTCAGACCAACTAAAACAGAGGCCACCCCAACAGTTAGCTTCCGCAATGCAAATCGTTGCTTGGTTATCGCATTTTTTTGCAACATCACTTTTTGATTATGTCTTGATAACATATTTTTCCTCCCAATTAAGTTCCATTAGTACCATAATTATTACAACATTAATTATACTACACTTAAAGATGAAAGGTGTACTAATTTATACAATGATATATATTTAAAGATTTAATGTTCAATTTGTGTTATTTTTTTATAATAATTAATAAATCCCGAGCCAGTTGGTTCGGGATTTTCATTTATTGTAACGAATCCCAAGCAGCCAATTTAATTGGCGCTTGGTCCGCAATTTGTTTAATTTCATCCGTCAAATACTTTTTATTAATGACGGCTTCGTACGTATATTGTTCAAACCAGTCCTGACTCATCACAAAGTAACCTTGGTCACCATTTTTCTCACCCCAACTATTTTCAATCTTCCACCGATCCGGTTGGCCATCAACTAGATTATAGCCAGTTAACGTCATGGCATGGGTCACTTCCGCTTGGTGCGTTTCTAAACGTTCTTTTTTACTCATCGTAAAATCAATGCCCAGTAGTTCTTCGCGATGATACAGTTTAGCATCCATCAAGCCGCGTTTCCGATCCATTTGTTGGAGAATATCATTACCAACCCAGATTGTTTCATCATGGTTAAGCTGATTAATGACCACTTCTTGGAGCTTCTTGAATGGTACGTTTGCAAACTGAATTGGAATCCCACCATTGACATTGTCCTGCGATGGTAATGAATACAATTTCCCATATTCATGGTCTGGTGCATTAGTAATAACTACATAGTCATGCAGGTCAGTCTTAAAATACTGATGATAGAATTCAAGGGGAGTTAAGTTAGCCTGACGATGATATTGATGGTCATCATCACGATACTCTAGATCAAACTTTGCCGGTGGTTCACCAAAGGCATAGGCACAAGCTCGATAGACATCGCTCATCATCCGTTGTCGGGTTTCCTGAATTTCCTCATTACCGGCTTCTTCATGGACTAGGCGACGCAGTACTAATGCATCCTTCTTCATCAGATAAGTTAGAACTTCTGCAATATCGGTCGTATCTTCAGTATTAAAGGTGTCTGGCATGACATAGTGCTGAATTACTCCATATTTTTCAATAATGGAAGCCGCGTTCGCCCATTGACCGCCATCACTTTCTGCAGATTTTAAATAATAATCAACTAGTCGATCATGCAGATCACGATCAGCCGTTGCTAAAATGTTGTCAAAAAATTTATTGGCGCGTTCGATTCGATCCCAGAAAAATAAGTAATTCTGTGACAGTTCAAAATCTTTCACTTTGTGAGTCAACGCAAACTGGTGTCGTAAAGTATTGAGCGTTGCAAAGGACCAGCATCGCCCACTATGCTTTTGATTACTAACTTTCCCCGTTTTAATTTCATGTGAAAAGACCCGGTGTAAACGTTGGCTCACTGCTGGATCTTCACTGGTAGCTTTAATGCCATTCTTACGGATTGCCCGTTCCAATACTTTGGCTGTTCCACGTGAAACATAATTATCATGGAACTTAGCAATCATTTCCTTCGTGACGACTGTATCCTTACTCATTAGTGATATCTCCTTTATAAAATTGGCGACAACAACCGTGAGGCCGTCTGCTTAAAGCGTAACCACCGTGGTTGTTGGGCAAACATTGCTGGTGTAACTACATGACTATGCCGGACATCTTCCATAAAAATTTGCTCAAGCTGATCAGCAGTCCGCGAATCGTAAATAAAACTGTTGATTTCAAAGTTTAGCTTGAAACTCCGGTAATCAAGGTTTGCGGACCCAACCGAAGCCATCTTCCCGTCAATCATGACGGTTTTAGCGTGCATAAAGCCATGATCATAGTAGTAAATTGTGACCCCTTCATTGGCGAGCATCCGCGCATAGTATTGCGTCGCGCGATAAACAAATGGGTGATCAGGCTTGCACGGAATCATAATCCGGACATCAATTCCTGAATGGGCAGCTACCTTTAGTGCATCAATCATACTATCATCCGGAATTAGGTATGGTGTTTGAATCCAAATATGGTCCTGCGCTGCATTAATGAGCCGCAAATAGCCAAGTTTAATCGTTTCCAATTGAGTATCAGGCCCACTGGAAACAATCTGCATTGGTGTGGTCTCATTTTCAACCTTAATTGGTGGGAAAAATCGCCGATAGTGCAGGATCTTTTTATCAGTTCCCTGCATTGTGGCGTTCCAGTCACGAATAAAGCGTTGTTGAAGCGAATAGACCGTTCCACCAATCAGTCGAAGGTGAGTATCCCGCCAGTAGCCAAACTTTGCTACCCGGCTCAGGTATTGATCACCAACGTTGAAGCCACCAACATAACCAATGCGACCATCAATTGTGACAATTTTGCGGTGGTCACGGTAATTAATCCGGAAGTCAAATAGGTTACTCCGTGTCATTAAGAACTGTGCAGCTTCTCCACCGTTTTCGCGGAGGTGGTTATAAAAACTTGGCTTGACACCCCGGGAACCCCAAGAATCATAGAGAACCCGTACTTCGACCCCTTCCGCGGCTTTTTGTTCCAGAATCGTCCGCAGTTGGTTACCGATTTGATCATTGTAAATGGTATAAAACTCAATATTGATACTCTTTTTAGCCGCTTCAATATCCTTAAACATTTGGCGAAATAACTTGTGCCCGTCATTAAAGATCTCAACATTATTATGCCGGGTAAAAAAGGCATCATCGAGGTTTTGAAATAACATCACCGTTCGCCAATAGGTCCGCCGGGTTTGCTTTTTCGGTTTCATCATATTAGCGAACTGCTTTTTTTGTTCTTCAATTGCTTCCGTGAGTTCTAACTGGGTAGCACTTTGAATTCTTTCCATCCGGTGACGAGTCGGTTTTCGGCCGAGAAAGGCGTATGCAATGAATCCAATTACCGGAATGAGCGTCAAAACAAGGAGCCACGCCCAAGTTGCCGCAATATCCCGTTTTTCCCGAAAGACCGTCAAAAGCGCCGCCACTTCGTTCACCAGCACAATGGCAATGAGGACAACACGAATAATATTCCACGTTAAGATCATGCTGCTGTCCTCCTTTACCCGATAAATTCACTTATAATAATTTTAACGCATTCCCCACGCTGAACCAAATCACTAATTCATGTATAATAGTTCAAAATTAAACGAGGTGATTATCTATGTTTCCAGAATTCGCCGTCGGTCAAATCCGCGCTTTTCATATGCTGTTTAACCAAAACCCAGTACTGGCCATCATTGTGCTTGTCGCTTTAATCGCCTTAGCCTACTACTTTAAAAACCGTTAATCAAAAGGGATCCTTACCGAAAGTCAGGTTCACGACTCGGTAAGGATCCCCTTTGTTAAGCAAAAAACTGCTGCCAATTTTGTTCAATTTGTTGTTCTAATTCAATTATGGTTAGCTTTCTCAAACGAGCAACTTCTGTATATAGATGTTGCATCGTCTGCCAATAATCAATTTCATCAAGCGGTTTGTCCTGTGCCCAAGAAATTCCTTCTAAGCCATCACTCTCAATAAACAGGCGTTCCAAAGGAACCTGTTGCGCAACATTTTGAACTGCCGCATCATCAAAGACATCAGGCCCTACTGAAAACCAAGTATTAGGCACCGCTAGATACTGTTGTAAGTAATGTTTTGACGAATACCAGTGAACCAATTTATGCACGACTGGAAGCTTCTGAATCTGCTCCAAAAGTTCCCGCTCGCAGCCTTTAACATGTAAAACAACTGGTTTATGGTAGACTGCCGCTAATTCCAATTGTTTTTGAAAGACTGGGCGTTGAATATCTAACGGCACTTCTGTCCAGGTCGTATCCAGCCCAATTTCTCCAATCACCGAAGCCCGTGCTAATAAAGCCGCGTCGACCGTTTTCTGCCTTGCTTGCCATGGATGAACCCCATAACTTAATTTTTGTTGAGCATTCGCAGCTTGCCGATTTATTTCATACTCTGCGTTACTTGTCGAACTAATCGTACTTTGCATTTGGTGTTGTTGCTGCACCTGAATAATCTGCTGATACTCATCGTTATGACAATGGATATCAATTAACATTAACGAACCTCAGGGGACAATGCCCGGTCCAGTAAATTCATAATCAACTTTACAAGCACCCCATCAAAGACTAATGATGACAACGCTCCCGTAATAAACATCGCAATTTGTAAACTCACACTGAAGTGGTTCCATCCGTAAATAAAGTACGAAGGGATAAAGCCACCCAAGTGGGCACCAAAGGACCCCAACAGGACACTCCCCCAACTGCACCGTTCATAACGGGACTTTTTCGGAAAGAATCCTAATTCATTTCCGGCCCCTTGAATTAAGCCTTCCATAATCGTCAATGCTCCCCACTGACCGCCAAGAAACATTTCCACCATGGAAGCAATCGTCTCACCAACCACGGCAGACCCGATTGTTGGCACTAAATAGATTGCGATTGGTCCCGCCATATACCACAATCCCGAAAGTACCGTATCGACTAACGGCCCAATGCCTAATGGAGTTAGAAGCAACTTAACGGAGTTATAAACTGTATTAATCAACAGCATATAGATAACTCCAAAAAGGATCCCGACCAGGGCTACTCGAATAACCGATGCTAAATTCCAATATGTATAACGTTTAAACATAAAAATCTCCTTTGCATACTAATAACGTTGATACTTAAAAAGGCTCCCCCATCACGGAGAAGCCATTATTGGATATTTTACACATCAAATAATTGCTGTCTCCCTCCGCTAGTATTAACTAGATCAGGTTCTATGGGTATTTCTCAGCTAACTAAATAGCACCCCAGACAGGTTCACACTTTTTTACAAGGACGATCATACCACATTGCGAAGCCGAAAAAAAGGAGTGGGAGCGAACTAGCTTATCTAGTTCATCTTCCCACCCCTTGTCATTAACGACTAGTCTTGGTCGTCAGCCTTTTGATCATCTTTCTTTTCGTCGGCCTTGTATTGGTCACTGTCGTCATCAGCAGCATCCTTGGCATCAACGATTTCCAGCTTGCCATCCTTCATTTCAGCAACTAAGTGCTTTGCATCAAGGTGGTCAAGGTAGTAATCCGTAACCTTGTCACGAATTTGTTGTTCAATGACCCGCCGTAGTGGACGTGCACCCATGGCTTCATCGTACCCTTCGTCAATCAGGAACTTCTTCGCCGTTGGTGTGACCTTAACGTCCATGTCCTTCTTAGCCAACGTCTTGTTTACATCCGCAATCATTAAGTCAACAATCTTTTGCAGATCATCCTTCGTCAAACTGTGGAATTCAACAATCGCGTTAAACCGGTTCAAGAATTCTGGACGGAAGTAAGTGGTCAACTTCTTGATCAAATCTTCTTCATCCTTTTCGTCACCGAGCTTAACTGGTGCATCGTTGGAGTAGCCGGCATTGGATGTCGCAATAATTACCGTATTCTTGAAGTCAACGGTGTTCCCTTGACCATCAGTTAACCGACCATCATCTAAGACTTGGAGAAGTAAGGTGATAACTTGTGGGTTTGCCTTTTCAATTTCATCCAAGAGAATGATGGAGTATGGGTGACGACGAACCTTTTCAGTCAAGGTGTTAGAGTTGTCATCGTAACCTACGTAACCAGCGGTCGTCCCAATTAACTTAGAAACCGCGGTCCGGTCAGAGTATTCTGACATATCCAGTCGGATAATATCATTCTTAGAACCGAACATATCAAGGGCTAATTGCTTAGCAAGTTCTGTCTTACCAACTCCAGTTGGACCAACGAAGAGGAAGCTACCAATTGGCCGATTACCTTCGTCAAAGCCAGCCCGATTCCGCCGGATGGCCCGGGCAACAGCTTCAACAGCTTCGTCTTGGCCAATGACCTTACCTTCAAGCCGCTTGTCCATTTCCTTCAAGCGTTGAACGTCACTAGCACCGATCTTAGAAACTGGAATACCTGTCATTTGTTCAACTGCGGCAGCCACATCTTCTGGTGTAGCAGTAACTTCTTCTTGCTTGGAGTGATCCTTGATTTGCTTCTTCAAATCAGTGATCTTGTCCTTTGCTTCTTGAGCAGCCTTGTAGTCTTCCTTCTTAGCAGCATCCTTTTGCTTCTTTTCTTCCTTTTCAATTTCCTTTTCGATTTCCTTGACGTCCTTTACCGGGTGCTTAGCAGCCAGGTGAGCAGCCGTCATATCAATCAGGTCAATTGCCTTGTCAGGAAGTGACCGTTGTGGAATGTATTGAACAGAGTAGTCAACTGCTGCTTGAAGAACGTCATCTGGTAACTTAACGTTGTGGTGACGTTCGTACAAGTCACGAATACCCTTTAGGATAGCAAGTGTGTCTTCCTTGCTTGGAGCATTGACAGTTACCGGGTTAAACCGCCGAGCCAAAGCAGCATCCTTCATAATGGTGTTTCGGTATTCATCTTGGGTAGTTGCCCCGATTACCGTGATTTCACCCCGTGACAATGCTGGCTTAATAATGTCAGCCATTCCTTTAGAACCACTGTCAGAACCAGTCGAACCAGCACCGATGATTTGGTGAATTTCATCAAAGAAGAGGATAACATTGCCAGCCTTCTTAACTTCGTCAATCAGCTTTTGCATATTCTCTTCAAAGCTGCCCCGGTATTGCGTACCAGCTTCCAGTCCGGAAATATCAATACTGATAATTTCCTTGTCCTTAATTGGTGCTGGGACATCGCCGGCAACAATTGCTTGGGCTAAGCCTTCAACAACCGCGGTCTTACCAACCCCGGCATCACCAACAAGTACAGGGTTATTCTTCGTCCGCCGACTTAAAATTTCGGCAGTTTCTTGAATTTCTTTATTCCGCCCAATTACTGGGTCCAATTCGCCTTGGCGTGCTTCTTCCGTTAAATTCCGACCAAGCTTGTGCAACATACTGTCCTTGCCTTCATTTGGCTGAGGTCCTGGTTGGCCAGGTTGTTGTGGAGCTGCTCCACCAGGCAATTGACCAGTTTGGCGATATTGAGCAAATTCTTCAGGAGTAACTTCACGGCCGTTAATCAAGTAACGACGGTTATCTGAATTAAAGCCGTTCATCCCTCCCATTAATTGGTTAAAAATGTCATTCATGTCGTTGTCAAATGGGTCTCTTGGGTTTTGTGCCATAATACTTTCCTCCCTATTTGTTTAATTACTTTTTTAATTACATCCGAATCAACTTCATCATACAGCTAACCCGAATTAGTCGTCCAATAAATAGTGTTCTTCTAAATCGCGTAAAACTTGCCACATCTGCCGATGCTGCGCACGCGCAATTGCATCCAGATCTCGTAAGTTCAATGACGTGGCTTTCGATTGCTGTTTGTTAAACGACTTATGTAAGGTTGTGTAGCCGTATCCGGAAGTCTTTGCAACCTGATAAATCGTCAGGTGATTTTCATTAAGATAGCTCTTAATATCAATCCGCATTACTGCTCACTTCCTTCACACTTTATGGTTTAATTATACCATATTTGTGATATATCACAAGTGTAATATGACAAAAAAGTGGAATAAATTTATATTTTTTTATGATACTTTCCTGTGAATTTTAAATTTTATGTTGACATTCATTAGATTTCAATTAGAATGTGCTTAATCAAATTAAATGAGGTAACACAAATGACTACATTAAATTATTCTCAATTGAATAATGCGTTTAGTTACTGGTTCTGGAACTCCATCTCCTAGAGTCAGTAACCTTTTGTGATGGCTTCTAGGATTAATACATCCGGAAGCCGACCAACCTTAATTTGGCATACTACCATTTAAGAAACGAGCGCTCCCGGGTGTTGCAGAAACTGCAATTCCCGGGTTTTTTATTTAAAGGAGGAACTTTTCAATGCCAAAAATGAAAGCTAGTCTTAGTCAACAATTCAATCCCAATCTCTCTAGAGTTCAACCAACTCCCATCCGGGTGTTTGATAATCAAGCTAGTCAAATCCCCGGAATTGTGAAATTAACCCTTGGTGAACCAGACTTCAATGTTCCAGAAGTTGCCAAACAGGCTGCGATTGAGAGTATCAAGGATAATGACTCACACTATTCAGCTGGTTCAGGAACCCCAGCTTTACGTAAAGCAATTTCAAACTATTTAAAGAAGCATTATGATCTCGATTATGATGCCACGACTGAAATTGCGGTCACGATTGGAGCAACCGAAGCTATCTATGCCGCCCTTTTTGCCATTATTAAACCTGGTGATCAAGTTTTGATCCCCACACCAACCTTCCCACTGTACGAAGCAGTCGTTAACCTTCTTGGTGGTGAAGCAATTAATCTTGACACCAGCGATAACAACTTCGTACTATCACCAGAAGCATTGCAAGCTGCTTTAGATCAGCACGAAAATGTTAAAGCAATTGTTTTAAATTACCCATCAAACCCAACAGGCGTCACTTATTCAGCTAAACAACTAAAAGCTCTTGCAGACGTCTTAGCGGATACAAACCTAGTTGTGATTGCTGATGAAATCTACTCTGAACTAATTTATGGTGGTCAACATACCTCCATTGCAAAATTCCTTCCTGGACAAACTATCGTCCTCAATGGGGCCTCTAAATCTGGAGCTATGACTGGTTACCGGATTGGTTTCATGGCAGCCCCAGCAGAATTGATGAAGCGATTAGGAATGGTTCACTCAATTATGATTACTTCCCCTTCTGATCCAGCAATGGCTGCTGCCGTTCCAATCTTTGATAGTGAAGCAGGGCATCAAGCCACTCTGGATATGAAAGCAGCCTACGAAAAGCGGCGCGACTTCTTAGTAGCCGCATTACAGGACCTTGGCTTCGACGTTGCAACTCCAAATGGTGCCTTCTACGTTTTCGCTAAGCTGCCTGCTCAATATGGTACCGATGACGAAGCCTTTGCCACTAAATTGGCTCAAGAAGGTAAGGTTGCCGTTATTCCAGGATCATATTTCGGTGATGGCGGTGAAGGCTACTTAAGAATGAGTTACGCTACCAGCATGGATAACCTGAAATTAGCTGTCGACCGGATCAAAACCATGTTAAATAACTAGGAGGAATTCAATTATGACAAAAATTTTAATGACTAGTGTCCGCCCTGATGAACAAAAAGCGATCAATGATTTTGCCGAACAACACCAGATCGATGTTGTAACTACCCCTAAGCCATTTATCGATGATGAAGCAATCGCGATGACTAAGGGAATGGATGGG
Source organism: Candidatus Limosilactobacillus excrementigallinarum (assembly GCA_019117445.1). GTDB lineage: Bacteria > Bacillota > Bacilli > Lactobacillales > Lactobacillaceae > Limosilactobacillus > Limosilactobacillus excrementigallinarum. The sequence goes on from DWZS01000032.1 coordinate 101,825, forward strand.
TTAGTCATCCAACAACACGCTAAAGTTCCTGACAACGCCTACGCTGCTTTAAAAGCCAATGGGCTTAAACAAATTAGTACCCGAACAGCTGGTGTTGATACCATCAACGTTCCATTAGCTCATGAAAACGGCCTAAAAGTAACTAACGTCCCAGCATATTCGCCACGTAGCGTTGCAGAACATGCTTTAATGCAAATCTTCCGCCTTTTGCGTAAATCTTACGCATTTGACCACCGGGTTGCTCAAAATGATTACCGGTGGGCTGGCCTGCAAGCTACTGAGATTCATTCCGCAACCATTGGGATCATTGGAGTTGGTCGAATTGGGGGAACCCTGGCTAAATTACTAAAGGCGTTAGATGCACGAGTGCTCGGTTACGATGTCAAGCCACGAAAAGAGATGGATGGTATTGTTAAATACGTTTCAAAAGAGGAACTCCTCCGGCAATCTGACGTTGTCTCATTGCACGTCGAATTAAACGATACTTCTAAGGGTCTGCTTACGCTCGATGATTTCAAATTAATGAAACCTACTGCCGGATTAGTTAACGCTAGCCGTGGACCAGTTGTCGTCACTAAAGACCTCGTCACCGCGCTTAAAGATCAAGAAATCGCTGCGGCTGCTCTCGATACGGTCGAAGACGAAGAACACATTTTCAATCAAGACCATCGAAAAGATGGTTTAGATGCCGTCCCATTAGTTAAAGAACTTCACGCGATGGACAACGTCATTCTGACCCCACACATTGCCTTTTTCACCAATATTGCAGTACAAAATATGGTTGCAATTGCCTTAATGGATGTCTTATCCATCCTGGATGGTCAATCATCACCTCACGAATTCAATTAAGATAAGGAGAAATTACAATTATGAAAGCCAAGCTCAAAGAATTAACGATGGCCACGCTTAACGGAAACGCCATTGCCATCGTCATTGCGCTAATTCCGAGTGCATTGCTCTCTCAATTACTACAATTTTGTCCGGTTAACTCGGTTACCACCGGAATTACCCACATGATTAACCTCGCACAAGCCGCTTTTCCTTTCATTGCTGCCTTTGCGGTGGGAATGATCTTAAAATTTACCACTTTACAAGTCGGTTCGATGGCTCTGGCTACCTTCGTGGCAGCCGGTAACGCGGTCCCTCACAAGACCGCCTTTATCATTAGCGGTTCTGGAATTATTTTGAATATTATGTTAACAACCTTCATTGCATCCATCGTAGTGATCCTTTTAGATCAATTCCTTGGCCAGTTCAAAATGATTTTAGAGTCACTATTAGTATTACTGATCGCCGGTGGCATTAGTCTACTGACCATGCCCGTAATGGTCGCAATTCAAAACGCAATTGGGCAGGTGGTCCAAGCCGCCACGAATATGTCACCACTATTAATGGGGATTGTCCTTGGAATGTTATTTGGCGTTCTGATTGTCTCCCCAATTTCTTCCGTTGCTATCGCAATGGCAATCTCGCTTTCCGGTGTTGGCTCTGGAGCTGCTAATGCTGGAATCGTTGCCTGTTCCTTTACTTTGGCATGGATGGGAGCAACTGTGAACCCGATTGGTGGAACCCTCGCCCACTTCTTGGGTTCACCAAAGATTCAAATGGCCAACATGCTTGAAAAGCCGAAACTATTCATCCCGGTCATTATTGCTTCAGGTATTTCTGGCTTATTCGCAGCAATTTTTCAAATGAAGGGAACGCCATTCTCCGCTGGATTTGGTTTTTCAGGATTGATTGGTCCCCTGACCGCTTACCAGCATTCTACTGGTTCCTTCCTTCTGTTACGCGTAATTCTGGTGTTTGTAATCATCCCGGTAATCTGTGCTTGGCTCATGAATTTCGTCTTTGTTAAACGTACAACTTTTGTTCAACCATCTGATCTAAAACTTAACCTATAATGTTTCATGTGAAACATACAAAAAAGGTGATCGAAAAAAATCGATCACCTTTTTGTGTTATCAAGTATTTTAATTCTAGTAAATGCCGTCGTATGCCTTTTGGAATAACTTAACGACTTCTTCAACAGTTCCCTTCCGTGGGTTGGAGAATGCATTACCATCCTTTAATGCATTCTTAGCCATTAATTCAAAGTCTTCTGGCTTAGCACCAATGGCCTTAATCGAATCAGGAATTCCAATTGACTTAGCTAATTCACGCATCCCATCAATTGACTTGTGGGCAGCTTCCATAGTCGTCATACCAGTGGTGTCATAACCCATGATTTGTGCTAATTTTGCAAAACGGTCTGGACAAGCAATAATGTTCCATTCTTCAACTACCGGAAGCATTAAAGCACAGCAGACACCATGAGGAGCATCATATTGACCACCAAGTTGGTGTGCCATTGCATGAACATATCCCAAGTTAGCGTTATTGAAGGCCATTCCGGCAAGCATTTCCCCTTCAACCATCTTGGTCCGGGCTTCGACATTATGACCATTTGCAACCGCTTCTGGTAAGTATTGTTGAATAATTTGAATGGCCTTTTCACATTGGCTATCAGTAATATCATTGTGGTCAACTGAAACAAATGGTTCAACTGCTTGAACGTAAGCATCCAAACCCGTTGCAGCAGTCGTGGCTTGCGGAATGTCTAGCATCAGCATTGGATCATTGAATGAAACCAACGGAATATTTCGCCATGAAACAACCACAAACTTCAGGTGGGTATCTTCATTGGTAATTACTGCATGCCGGGTCAGTTCGGAGCCGGTACCAGCAGTAGTGTTTACTGCCATCAATGGTGGTAATGGCTTATCTAGCGTTTCAATTCCGGCTAGTTTAGTAATATCATCGCCATTCGTGAGAATAATTCCAATTCCCTTACCACAGTCATGAGCTGAACCACCACCAACGGTAATGATACTGTCACAACCTTCATCCAGATAGATTTGCTTACCCTTCTTAATATCACGAATCTTTGGATTTTCTTCTGCACCATCAAAGATGACGTATTCAACGCCTGCCTTCTTCAATGAGTTAACAGTTTGATCAACTGGTCCATTTTCAATTTTACCGATGTGACCACCAGTAACTACGAGAACCTTGTGCATACCAAGCATCTTAGCCCGATCACCAATTTTAGCAATTACTCCCGGTCCAAAGAAGTTTACGCTTGGCATTAAGAAATCAAATTGTTGTTCCATGCTATTGCCTCCAATAAGTTAATTACAGTATTGATTGTAATACCAACTTTGTGAAAATCAACACAATTTTAAAGGAAACTAAACATTTTTATCAATCTGTTTCATTTAAATTCTGAGTTATAAGCCAATGACGCCTTGTAAAATCAATCACATTACTTATGGTAAGGTAAGCCGTTAATAATCGTAAATGCCCGATAGATTTGTTCTGTGAGGACCAACCGCATCAATTTGTGCGGGAGTGTAAACCGGCCAAAAGAAATTTCAGTATTCGCCCGTTTTAAAACAGCGGGACTTAATCCTAATGACCCACCAATCACAAAAGTGAGATCGCTATGTCCATAGGTGGTTAACTGATTAATCTCCTTAGCAAATTCTTCTGAAGAACGTTCCTTTCCCTTAATCGCCAATGCGAATACGTATTCCCGATCTTTAATTTTACCGAGGATCCGCTCCCCTTCCTTGGCCATTACCTCAGCCATTTCATTTTGACTAAGTGATTCAGGTGCCGGTTCATCGGCAACCTCGACAATCTTAAATTTGCAAAATCTCCCAAGGCGTTTTTGATATTCAGCAATCCCATCTTTAAAATACTTTTCTTTAACTTTCCCCACACCAATAATTTTAATATTCAAGATTCTTCATTCCTTACCTTTTTCTTGCTATTTTACCATCATGTTAATAACTCGAACTTTTCAACAATTTTTCCACAAGTTATCCACAGAAGATCGTGGATAACTCGGGAAGTTCGTTCTTCTATCTTTGGTCTACCCTGAATTAACAACTTAAGTTATCCACATTAACAACAAAAACAATCGTTCGCTTGTCTCATTGTAAGTCCCTGATATAGCAACGTTTAAGACGAGCTTGATTAAATTTAATCCACTTATCAACAAGTGTGGATAAAATCTGTGGATAACTTTTTGAACAAGAAAAATCGTTGAAATAACAACTATCAACAGCCTGTGGATAATTATGTGGATAACTTTTCCACGGCTTGTTATTAATCACCAATTTTCAGACGAATCATTCGCTTTTAATTCACATTTTATGATTTAGGCAGATTGTAAAATTTAAGTTGAACATTTTAGTGGACAGAAAAACCCATAAAGGTCTTTAATGGTGTCGTCACAACATTCCATTAGAAAGAAGGACCTTTATGGGCACCACTATTTTATCATTTGAA
>DWZS01000033.1 GCA_019117445.1 Candidatus Limosilactobacillus excrementigallinarum
CCCAGTGAGGGGTGTTAATTAAGTTTGCTGCATCTGAGCGCGCAATTTGTAACATTTTTAAATCAGCAACAGGGTCCCCAACTTTAAAATCTGGCACCCCAGACTGCTTATTTCCCAAAACATCACCTGACCCACGTAACTCCAGGTCACGTTGGGCAACGACAAAGCCATCATTGGTTTCAACCATCGTCTGCATTCTTTTAACACCGTCTTCAGTTTTCGGATCAGCAATCAGCAGACAGTAACTTTGTTGCTGACCACGACCAACCCGCCCGCGGAGCTGGTGTAATTGTGCGAGGCCAAAACGGTCAGCATCATAAATTAACATTACGGTAGCGTTGGGATTATCCACCCCAACTTCAATTACCGTTGTGGCGACCATTACCTGAATCTTATTGTCTTGAAAATCTTGCATAACCTGTTCTTTTTGTTCGTTATCCATTCGTCCATGAAGGAGACCAACTTGGTACTGCGGCGCAAAGTATTCAACAAACTCTTGATACAGATCAGTCGCATTTTGAACATCGAGAGTTTCCGATTGTTCAATTAACGGGGAAACCACATATACCTGCGCCCCCTGCGCTAACTGACCTTTTAAAAACTGTAAAGCTTGGTCCGCTTGATTTTCTTTTAGCCAGGTGGTCTTAATCGGCTGACGACCCGCTGGTAATTCATCGATTATAGAAACATCCATTTCCCCATAACTGGTAATTGCCAGAGTCCGCGGAATCGGTGTTGCCGTCATTGCTAAGACATCAGGATGAACCCCCTTCATCCGTAATTGCTGACGCTGGTTAACTCCAAACCGGTGCTGCTCATCAATGATGGCTAAGCCCAAATTGGCGTAATCAACCTGCTCTTGAATCAATGCGTGAGTCCCGATAATGAGATTGATACTACCATCTTTGATACTTTTTAACATTTGCCGTTTCTGACGAGTATTCATCGAGCCAGTTAATAATCCGATATTCACGTGCGTTCCTGCAAAAATCCTAGCTAATTTTTGGGCATGTTGGGCTGCCAAAATTTCGGTTGGCGCCATTAAAGCTGCTTGGTAGCCAGCAATCACAACTGCATTAATGGCAATCGCCGCCACAATCGTTTTCCCCGAGCCAACATCCCCCTGCAAGAGACGATTCATTTGGTAAGGTTGTCGGAGATCGCGACAAATCTCATTAACTACCCGTTTTTGAGCAGCCGTCAATTCAAAGGGAATTGTTTTAATAAAATCGCGTAATTCTTGATTATTGTAAAGAATTTGGTTGCCATCCTTTTGCCGATTGGCTCGCCGGATTGATTGCAGTCGTAATTGAAACAGGAAAAACTCTTCATAAGCAGCAGTCCGGCGTGCTGCCCGTGCCGCTGGACCATCTTTGGGAAAGTGCATATCATGAATCATGGTCCGCCGATCCAGCAATTGATAACGTTGCCGTAGGCTAATCGGTAGTAACGTCGCAATCACATTGGCATAATTATGATATGCAATCTTGATCAGCTTACGCAAGGTTGCTTGATGAACATGCTTATTTACCGGGTAGATTGCGCCCATCTCTTGATCCTGTTGATTGGTTAATAACTTGGTCCCCTGAATTTCCTGTCGTGAAGCATTCCAAGTTCCCATGATCGTAACATCCTGATCCATTACAGCCTGCTTCTTTAAGTATGGCTGATTAAAATACACTACTTGGACGACGGCATGACCAACCATTACCCGAAAGCCGAGCCGCGTGCGGCGGTAGCCAAAACGTGACATCACGGGTTCAGAGACAATCGTACCGTGAATCGTCACCTTCTGCTTGTCCTTTGCGGTTTCGAGATTAGTAGGCGCAAAATCATCATAACGACTCGGAAAGTACGTCAATAAATCTTCAACCGTTTGAATTCCTAACGTAGTTAAAGCTTCAGCAGTTTTGGGACCAACACCACGGATCGTGCTAACTGGATCTTGTAAACTTTTCACGATGTATCTCCCTCCTTCTGTTATAAAAAAGTGGGAAAGAACTAGTCAGTTAGTTCAATTTCCCACTCAATCAACCTGGAATTACTTAGCAGTTCGCTGAATAGCAAGTTAACCTTTTCCTAGTTATTCGACAGAAATCAAATATGGATAAACTGGTTGGTCACCTTCATATACCTGAACATCCAATTCATCATCCATCTCTTCAATTGCACTCTGCAATTGATCAGCTTGATCTTGGTTACCATCTTCACCATAGTAAATGGTAACCACACTGCTATCTTCGTCTAGCATCTTCTTAACCATTGCTTCAGCAGTAGTTGCCAAGTTGCTACCGGTTGTCACAATATCACCATCGACAATCCCAATATAATCATCTTTTTTTATTGTAATTCCGTTTACAGTCGTATCACGGACAGCAGTAGTAACTGCACCACTCTTCACAGTATCAAGTGCGTCTTCCATTGCTGTATGGTTTTCTTCCAAGGTGCTGTCAGGATTGAATTCCAGTAAAGCAGTCATTGCTTGCGGAATTGTTTTCGTATGAACAACAGCCGTTGGAATCTCCGCAATATCTTTTGCCTGATCTGCCGCCATGAAGATATTACCATTATCTGGGAGTACCAAAGCCTGTTTAGCACCACTGTTATTAATTGAATCAGCAATATCTTGAATACTTGGATTCATCGTTTGTCCACCACTAATAATGTGGGTCACGCCCAAGCTCTTCAATAATTCGCTAATTCCTTGACCGGCAGCAACTGCGATTACCGCTGTTTCTGGTGTCTCTTTTTCAACATCAGCATCAGTATTTTCAGCTACTGATGGTTCGTCTTCATCCATAATTTGTTCTTGTTGCCACCGCATATTGTCAACTTTAACGGTTTGCAAATCACCAAATTGTTGACCCCAAGATAAAACCTTGCCTGGGTGCTCAGTGTGAACATGGACCTTCACAATTTCATCATCATTGATAACTAATAGGCTATCACCAAGCTTGGCCAGGTAATTATAGAATGTGTCATAGTCAAACTTTTGAGTTACCTGCTTACCCCGGCCAATTCGAACCATGATTTGAGTACAATAACCATATTTGATGTCGGCTGGATCTAACTTCCCTTGAGCGCTTTGTTGATGTTTAGCATTAATCATCTCATTCATCTGCGCATTATCTGGTTTAGTTTCAACAGTTACCTTGCCGGTTAATGCTTCTAAGAACGCATGCAAAACGTAGTCTAAACCTTGACCACCAGAGTCAACCACCCCAACTTCTTTCAAAACCGGTAATAAATCTGGTGTCTTTTGGAGTGCTTGATCAGCCGCCGAACAAATTTCCTCTAAAATCTTTTCAATATCGCTGGTAGTTTTGACAGTGTCAATTCCTGCTTGTGCAGATTCTCGAACTACCGTTAAGATCGTTCCTTCTGTAGGCTTCATCACGGCCTTATAGGCAGTTTGGGCACCATTTGCATAAGCGTCAACGAATTCTTGAGCACTCAGATCTTTCTTGCCTTTACAGCCAGCGGCAAAGCCACGGAAAATTTGTGAAAGAATTACCCCAGAGTTTCCCCGGGCCCCCATTAAGAGACCCTTAGCTAAGGAATTGGCCAAGTCGCCAACATTTTCACTCGTATCTTCGCGTTCATATTTTGCACCACTCGCCATGGACATACTCATGTTCGTACCTGTGTCACCATCAGGAACAGGAAATACATTTAACGAGTTAATAAATTCTGCATTCTGATTGAGTTTGGCCGCAGCGGCCTGAACCATTTTACCGAATTCGAGATTTGTAATCTTTGTGATTGCCAAAATATTATTCCTCCGCCTACCAAATTAGTCTTCAGAAACCCGTACACCTTGAACATTAACATTCACGGCGTTAGCGGTAATTCCTAATAATGTCTCTAAATTGTACTTAACCTTTTGTTGAACACTTTTTGAAACTTCGGAAATCTTGATTCCATATTCAACAATAATATTTACTTCAACAGCAATGCCGTTATCCTGTTGCCGAATAACTACACCTTGACTGTAATTATCACGTTGCAAAATCTTATTAAAGCCATCTTTTAATGGGTTGCGACTAGCCATGCCGACTACACCGTAATTATCAGTTGCTGCACCACCAACTACGGTCGAAATCACATCATTAGAAATATCAATCGTACCTGATTGTGTTTTAATCTTCACTGCCATCTTTATGGCCTCCTTGTCGTGATTAATGAATTATCCTGTTTATTTTACCACACTTAGCAAATGAGACAAATTCATATAATGTCGCTTTTTGCAGAAATAGAAATAAAAAAGGCTGCCCGTGGGCAGCCATACTTTTTATTTAGTTAACACGAGTAACCTTACCCGACTTCAAAGTACGTGCTGAAACGTAAACCTTCTTTGGCTTACCATTAACTAGAATAGTAGCTTTTTGCAAATTAGGCTTCCAGCTGCGACGAGTTGAGTTAAGGGCGTGGGAACGCTTGTTACCAAACTTAGTACTTTTACCAGTAATAAAATCCTTAGCCATGTTGGAACCTCCTCTCCTCATCAGTTTTTTCGTGCGCATTACTGCGCTGTAACTCACCTAAATAATTTACCATAGGCGGACGCACTTTGCAACAGTTTCTTTCAAGTATTTTTACTTGACACTAATCATTCCCATGGATCTGATCATAGCTCTGAATCACTGCAACCACTCCTTGATGGAATGAAAAATGATTCACCTTCCCAACAAATTCATTGCTTGACCATGAAAACGGAATGTCTGAATTGAAATCAACTAATGGATATTTTTCATCCGGCAAATTCAATCCGCGAACAGGTGTTAAATTGACAAAAGCGAGATACCGCATCCGCGTCTCCTTAACAACCGAGTACGAACCTGGCCAATAAAAATCTACCGTATTTTCCCGATCAATCAACTTAATTCGGTCTAAATAATCGCGAAATTCATCCTGCATAGGCATGAAGAGATTCGCTAATAACTGATCAAGGCGACCGCCGGTTCCACCGTAAATATTAATCTGCGTTGGATGGAACTCCTGAATTGCTAATCTAGTTCCATATTGAGTATCCGTAACATCCTTTGCTGTCGGCAAAATACGAACATCCTTAACAACTTTCTTTAAGTGTTCCATTTCCTGGGGGGCAGTAGAATCAAAGTCCCCCGCCACGACTGTTGGAGTAATTCCATGTTGCAATAAATAGGTAGCCCCATAGTCGATCCCAATCCATAGCTCATGTTGATGCTTTAACACAATATCTAGCGGAATTTCCTTCGCCGGTCCACCCACCATTAAATTAACTACTGTCATTCTTATCTAAAAAAGTGCCATTACGCTAAATGGCACCGTTAATTGTTACTTTGTGGCATTCTTAATGGCATTAATCCGGGCAACTGGATCATCAGCACCGTAAACATATGAACCAGCAACGGCAACAGTTGCACCTGCCTTGTAGCAGTCAATAACTGTTTGATCATTGACTCCACCATCGATTTCGATATCAAAATTGTAGCCATGATCCTTCTTTAGCTGATTTAATTCTGCAATTTTGTCAACCGTTTCTGGCAAGAACTTCTGACCACCAAAACCAGGGTTAACTGTCATTACTAACACTTGATCAACCATATGAAGAACTGGCTTGATCATTTCAACTGGTGTTCCAGGATTAATAACAACCTCAGCCTTGACACCACCGTTCTTAATGATTTGTAATGCGCGATGAATGTGTTGCGTTGCTTCAACTTGAACCCCAATGATATCAGCTCCAGCATCAATAAATGCTGGAATAATATGTTCAGGATTTTGAACCATTAAATGAACATCTAACACCATTTTCGTAATTGGACGAATGGCCTTAACGAAGCCAGGGCCAAAAGAAATGCTTGGCACAAAACTACCATCCATAATATCAATGTGAAGATATTCGGCACCGCCTTGGTCAACCTTTTCAATGTCCTTTTGCAAATTAACATAATCAGCACTCAAAATTGATGGTGCAACTTTAATCATAATCTACTACCTCACTTCAGTATTTTGGCTTTTGGTTTTTAATTAGTTCTTGAAATTGAACATAATTATTATACCTTGACTCTAATATTTTACCATCTTCCACCGCATTTTTCACAGCACAGCCTGGCTCTTGTAAATGTAAACACCCACGGAATTTGCATTCTGGGGCTAGCCGTTTCATTTCCGGAAATAATTGGGGCAATTCTTCCTTGGTCATTTGGAAATCCTCATAGGACGAAAAACCAGGAGTATCAGCAACTAAAGCATTACCGACCTTTAGCAAAGCCACTTTGCGTGTTGTGTGCCGTCCTCGCTTCAAAGCTTTTGAAACTTCACCGGTTGGCAGAGCAAGGTTAGGTGCTAAATGGTTTAATAATGTTGATTTACCGGCACCTGTTTGTCCCATCATCGTAACAATTTGCCCGTTAATCTGTTGCTGTAATTGATCCAAATTGGTCTGACAATATGGTTCTTTAGAATAGTAAACCGAATAGCCAATCTGGCGATAACCATCTACAAAAGTTTGCAGTTTCTGGTCTTCCTCTGCAGACAACAGGTCCACTTTTGAAAAGAAAATAATTGGTGTGATAGACTGCGCTTCTAGAGCAATTAACTGGCGATCTAATAAGTTGCTTGAAAACTGCGGATTACTAGCTGCAGTAACCACAATAGCCGTATCAACATTGGCAACCATTGGACGTACCAACTGATTGGTGCGCGGCTCAATTGCTAGGAGATAACCATCGGCAAACTGCACATGGTCACCCACCAGTGGCTTAATTCCCCGTTTACGAAAATTTCCTCGGCCCCGCGTGCGATAAATCTCACCGTCAGCAATAATATCGTAGAACCCGCTCAATGATTGTTGAATAATTCCTTCCTTCAAAAAGCACCTCCATTAACCTGTGATGTTGGTTGCACTCATAATTGTTCGACCATTTCGGATAACCTTGTAGGCCCCCATTTGGTGATTCCGTAATGTAAACGGAACGTTGATTGTAGTTTCTTGATTGATCGTAATATCTTGATATTCCATTGTGAGATTATGGTACGCATCCGAAATATAAACCTGAACCCGGTTTTCCTTTTTGCCACCATTTCCATCAAATGGAATATTAATCTGAATATTAGTCGTCTTTAAATTGGCTCCTGTATCAGCCACCTGGACGGCTAGAGTATCGTTCTCGGCTAGTTTAGTTCCTGCTTTTGGCGTTTGACTAATAACGTGATTAACCGCAATTTTATTCGAATTCTTCTTAATCACCGTTACTTGAAGGTGGTGTTTGTTAGCAAAATCCTGAACTTCATTTAGATCTTTGTTCTTAAAATTAGGAATTTTGACCTTATGCTGCCCACGACTCACCGTCAGAGTAATAGCCTTATTCTGTGGCTTAATAACGCTTCCGGCACTAACGTTTTGTTTGATAATTGACCCCTCATCAACTTCATTTGAATACACCATTTCTTTATTAACGGTGAATCCTTTCGCACGTAATTGAGCTGCCGTGTGATCATAATCATCACCAACAAAGTCAGCCATCTTATAGCTGTTTACACCGCTACTCAAAACAATATCCACCGAACGACCAAACCGTACCCGTTCTGGACTATCAATTGATACCACATGGTCCTTTGCTACAACCTTACTGGTAGTTCTAGTAATGTTGCCAATCCGCAAATGCCGTTTAGCCAGCGTTTTTTCAGCCTGGGATGCCGATTGCCCATCTATATTAGGAACGGTAACCAAACGATTAAAATACCAACCAGCAAACAATAGTATTACTACTGCTCCACTTACCAATCCAACCCACCAGCGCCGATGACTGACAGATTTCTTTGCCTTAGGGTTATTTTGATGATTAGTCTGTCCGATCTCTTTTGTTTGATCATTATCTTGATCAGCTTGCTTTTTTGCATGTTGAATTGATTTTAGGTCCAAAACCTTTGTTTCATCATCACAATGACTATTTTCTCTAAACCTTGGTTCACCACTCCGCTGCTCATCGAGCGAAGTTCGTAAATCAGCAGCCATTTCCTTGGCGCTAGAATAACGCTCTTGTGGATCCTTAGCAGTAGCTTTATAAACCACATTTTCCATTGCCTGAGGAATCGCGGGATTAAACTCCCGAACAGATGGAATTTGATCTTTAAAGTGCTTTAATGCAATTGAGACAGCATTCTCGCCTTCAAAAGGAACTGTCCCCGTTAATAACTCATAAAGAATTATGCCAAGCGAATAAATATCTGAACGTTTGGTGGCTACACTGCCGCGTGCTTGCTCCGGTGACAAATAATGAACGGAACCAACTAACGTATTCGTTTGGGTCAACGAATTATCAAAACTGGCTGTAGCAATGCCAAAATCTGTAATTTTAATGTTTTTATTTTGATCAATTAAAATATTTTGTGGTTTCAAATCACGGTGAATAATGCCATGTTCATGTGCTGATTCAACAGCTGACAATACTTGTTCCATGATATTGATCACTTGGGGCAACGGAATCGGATAATTTTGCGCAATGTATTTTTTCAGATCCATGCCTTCCACATACTGCATAACCATATACTGCATACCATGGTTTTCACCAACATCATAAACACCAACAATGTTGGGATCATTCAGTTGGGTTGTGGCAAGTGCTTCACGTTGAAAGCGTTTCTTAGTTTGCGGATCGTCACGCAGGTCTAAACGCAGTAACTTAACGGACACTTCGCGATCTAAGACTAAATCATGTGCTAGATATACATTGGCCATTCCGCCCTCACCAAGTGATCGGATAATTTTATACCGATTACCTAGTACATATCCGGGTTTCATATAGCTTCATGCCTCGCTTAATTATTTTGGCTGATTAACACGGTAACGTTATCCGGGCCACCCGCTTGGTTTGCTAAGGAAACTAAGCGTTGGCATTTTTCACCAAGTGTCCACTGATCAGTACTAAGCACTGCCTTGATCTGTTCGTTGTTAACCATTTTCGACAGACCATCTGAACACAGCAAAAACAGATCTCCGGGTTTAACCGGAAAACTGTTCACTTCAATTTGGGCATCTTGGGAAATACCAATTGCGCGGGTAATAATATTTTTCTGTGGTGAAACACGCGCAGCATCCTCGGATAAGTCACCATTTTTTACTAATTCATTTACTAATGAGTGATCAATCGTGATCTGGGTCAATAAACCATCGTGATAAATATATCCACGACTATCACCAATGTTAGCAACCACTACTTGTTGATCATTAAAAAAGAGCGCAGCAACCAGTGTTGTCCCCATTCCCTGATACGATTGATTTTCTTGTGATTTTTTTAAAATTAATGCATTTGCTGCCAGCACTTGTTCTTGAAACCATTGTTTGGCTTCTGAAACACTTTGCGGCTGAGCAACCATGAATTGGCGGCCAAGTTGATCAATGGCAATCGTTGCGGCCACATCACCGCTCCGGTTACCACCAATCCCGTCTGTAACAATGGCAAGCATATTCTTACCATTGTGAAAGACTCGCACACGATCTTGATTCTGTGAGCGCTGTTTTCCAATGTCAGTTTGATAAGCAGTTTTCATAATCTAAATAATTTTCCCTTTATTTAATCCGTTGAAGGGTCCCGATAAAGAAACCATCAGAACCATAATCACTCGGCAAAATCGTGAGTGTCTTCTGTTGACGGTCAGCCTTAATTGCACGTGCCGTTCGCGTTTTTAACAACTTAAAATTCGGATGGTGTGCCAAAAACGTTTGAACCGTGTGTTCATTCTCTTCTTGGAGAATTGTACACGTGCTGTAAACAATTATACCGCCTTTTTTTACTTTCGGGGCAACCGCATTTAAAATTGCTCCTTGAATTTCATGAAGCCGGCTACTAGTGGAACTAGTTTTATCATAACGGATTTCCGGTTTACGTCGGATTAATCCGATCCCCGAACATGGAGCATCAACCAAGATTTTATCAAAAGACTCATCTGTAAAGTAATCATCTACCTGACGAGCATCTAATTGTCGTGCCATAACTCGGTCAGCAACACCTAACCGTTCCATGTTCTTACGAATTAGTCGAACCTTATGTTGATGAATATCCAGAGCATCAACTTGACCCGTTGCAGGATCTAAAGCAGCAGCAATTTGTCCAGTCTTGCCTCCTGGTGCAGCACACGCGTCCAGCACACGTTCATTGCCCCGGAGTTGGAGCGCTTCCACTGCTAACATGGCACTTTCATCCTGAATGGTAACCATCCCGTTAACAAACGCTGCACTAGTGAGAACATTGCCACTTTGAACTACCAGGCCGTCCTGCGAAACCTTGCTCCGTTGAACAACAATCTGCTCATTAGCTAGGGTTTGAATTGCTTCTTGAACAGTTGTCCGGGCGGTATTCACTCGTAAACTGATACGGGAAGGTTCATTAATCTGATGAACCAATTTTTCAACCTGCTCTTGACCATACTGATGAAGCAGGCAACGTACCAACCATTCCGGAATGCTACCTATAATCGATAATTGTTGAATAGGATCCGCAATCTCTAGTGGATCAGCGGGTCCCTGACGAAGGAAAGAGTGTAAAACGCCCGTAACAAACTTTCGAATTCCCGGATTTCCCCGCCATTTAGCAATTTTAATAGCTTCATCTGTCGTAGCCCATTCTGGAATTCGATCCATAAATTGATACTGATAAAAAGACATCATCAATAGCGTTTTAACCCAACTATCGGGCTCACGCTTCACCAGTGGTGTTAACCAGTATTCCAGGGTTATTTTGTGTTGTAATACCCCATAAACTAACGTCGTCACCAGTCGTTTATCCACTTCTTTTAATCGATGGCGCTTTAGTGTTTCATTTAATTGTAAATTAGAATAAGACCCCCGTTGAAAGACCTTATCAAGCGTTTCTAAAGCCAAATTACGGGGGCTATTTTGAATTGAATTATTCATTAGTAATTGCTTGTACTCCTGGTTGTAAATCTTGGTGACCATTTAGGTATGCGGTAATATCCATCAAGCCTTTACCAGCTGGTTTCAACCGATTAATTTGATAGGTTGTCCCATCACCACCTGCAATTACCAGCGCATGTTTGGCAACCCGTACGACCTTACCAGGTTCCAATGACGTTGACTCTGGTAATGGAGTAATGTCAATTATTTTAGTCCGTACCCCATCAATAATCATATTTCCCAATGGTTGGGGACGAAGGCCACGTACTAAATCATCAATCCGGTTAGCTGGCAGAGTGTAGTCAATTCGCTCCT
The DNA here is from genome assembly GCA_019117445.1 of Candidatus Limosilactobacillus excrementigallinarum. Classification (GTDB taxonomy): domain Bacteria; phylum Bacillota; class Bacilli; order Lactobacillales; family Lactobacillaceae; genus Limosilactobacillus; species Limosilactobacillus excrementigallinarum. The sequence continues at coordinate 11,216 of DWZS01000033.1, forward strand.
GAGCAGAAGCAATATTTGGTGAAAAGACGACTTTAGTTTCATCCTGTGGAATTGAAGGTGCAGTCCCCTCGATTAATGCTGGCAGGGTATCCATTAACAAGTCTCGTCCTAAAAGGCTTAGTTTTTCAAACATCGTACCTGTATCGTCTTGCTTAGTGATTGGAATCGATCGCTGGGCAATAATATCGCCTGCATCCATCTTTTTCACCATGTACATAATCGTCACACCCGTTTTGGTATCACCATTCATTACAGCATACTGAATTGGAGCGCCACCCCGGTACTTCGGTAATAGTGAACCATGCACATTAATCGCCGCAATGTTAGCCGCTTGCAGCATTTTAGTTGGCAAAAACTGTCCATACGCGGCCGTGATCATCAAGTCCGGTTGGAGATCAATTACCCGATCCATTTCCGGACTACCACTTAACTTGGCCGGTTGTAAAACCTCAATTCTGTTTTTGACTGCTAATTCTTTTACTGGTGAAGCCGTCATCACATGTTTACGGCCCCGCGGCCGATCAGGCTGTGTTAAAACTGCCTGAACATCATAATCTGGACTTGTGATTAGTGCCTGTAAGATGGGCACTGCAAACTGGGGAGTCCCCATAAAAACTACTGATGTCATATTAATCCCTTCTTTATAGGAAGTACTGCGGATCTGGATCAATTGCCAATTCCGCACCACGTTGATATTTATTTTGCGCTTCTTGCATAATTTTAGTTAATAGTGAATGAAGCTGAGGATCCTGACGGTATTTAATCACAATTTGATAATAATACCGTTTTTTCAAACGAGCAATTGCTCGCGGAGTAGGTCCTAAAATCATTGTATCACTCGCAAGCTGGTTCCCTAATTCCTGCCTAATATCATACATCATTTTGGCAGCCACTTGTTCATCTTCATGGCTCCCCATCAGACGAATCGTGTAGTAATAAGGGGGATAGCTTGCTAATTGTCGTATCTGCATCTCAGTATTAAAAAATTTACGATAGTCATGCGCTTGAACTAAGCGAATTACATAATTCTCTGGATTAAAAGTTTGGACAATTACCTGACCCTTTTTGTCAGCCCGGCCTGCACGTCCACTGACTTGTGACAACAAATCAAAGCTGCGTTCACTCGCCCGAAAGTCAGGCAAATCAAGGCCCGTATCGGCATTTAACACCCCAACTAAAGTAACATTAGGAAAATCTAGTCCCTTGGCAATCATTTGTGTCCCCAATAGGATATCTGCTTGACCACTACCAAACTTTTGCAACAGCTTTTCATGCATTCCCTTACGACGAGTTGTATCAACATCCATCCGTAGAATCCGGGCAGTGGGCAATAAGGTCTGTAGTTCCTTAGTTGCCTTTTCAGTACCAGTTCCGTAATAACGAATGTGACGGCCATGACACTGCGGGCATCTTTGCGGGATGGGTTCTTCATGACCACAATAGTGGCACCGCATCGTATGGGTATCTAAATGCATCGTTAATGAAATATCACAATTAGGACATTTCAGCACGAATCCACAATCACGACACATGATAAAAGAGGAAAAGCCGCGACGATTCAGCATTAAAATGCTCTGTTCATGTTTGGTAAGCCGTTCTTGTAAAGCCATTAAAAGTGCAGTTGAAAAGTTTGATTCTCCTCGTCGCTGAACCTCTGGACGCATATCCACAACTTTAATTGGTGGTAATGGACGTTTGTTAACCCGGTGTGGTAATTGTAATAGTCGATAATTACCTGCCAGTGCCCGTGAATAACTTTCCAAACTCGGTGTCGCTGAACCTAATAATAAGGGTGCATGGTGATATTTGGCCCGCCACTTAGCAACTTCGCGAGAATGGTAGCGAGGCGTATCGTCTTGCTTATAGCTGGTCTCGTGTTCCTCGTCCATAATAATAATTCCAATATTTTTCAACGGTGCAAAGACCGCCGACCGTGCACCCACAACTATTTGGGCTTCACCACGTTCAATTCTTCGCCACTCATCATACCGTTCACCAGCGGACAATCCGGAATGGAGAACCGCAACTTGGGAACCAAAACGAGCCCGAACCCGTTCTGCAATTTGTGGTGTTAACGAAATTTCCGGAACCATTAATAACGCGGTTTTTCCTTGTCGGAGGGCATGAGCCATTGCTTGTAAATAAACTTCGGTTTTACCGCTTCCAGTAACTCCTTGTAACAAGAAGACCGTGGACTGGTGGTTGTCAATTGATTCTTGAACCGATGCTAATGCACGTTGCTGGTCTGGGTTTAAAGAAAGTGGTTCCTTAGCAGCAGGATCTGTCAGCTCCGCACCAAATGGTTGGCGATATTGTTCAATTTGTTGCATAGAAATCCAGCCCTTATCTTCCGCTTGCTTAAAGTTAGCCGAAGACAGTTGCGTAGCCTTTTGGGCTTGGCTCATTAAAACTTGCCGCCCAACAATTGATTGTAAATAGTCCAGCATTTTTCGCTGAACGGTAGCGTTGGCACGGGTTTGTGAATGGAGTTGCTTGTATTCATCAGCCGCCAATACTGGTTGAATCTGAGCCACAGTTTTTACCCGGGCACGGTCTTGAACCTGATATTCAAATTGAACCTTACCAGCGCGCTTGAGCGTTAGTAGCCGACTAACAACTGAGGGTTGATTTTGAACCACTGAGTAATCGAGTACATCTTGTTGACCAAAAATTGCTTGATCCTCAGGGGCTAGTGGTTGGACCATCTTAACAATTCGCTTTGATTTGGCCTTGAGCATGTTTGGAAGCATCGTATATAAACACGAAATCCAAAACGAGTAGGTTTGATCTGCTAGCCAGTGGCTTAATTTCATCATTTCGGTATTTACCACCGGAGATAAATCCATTAAGGCCGTAATTTGCTTGAGGGTTCCGTGAAAGTCAGCCGGTTGATCAAGCCCCACTACAAATCCTTGAACAGACCGCTTTCCTTTGCCAAATGGCACAATTACCCGCATGCCGACTTGAATTTGATGTTCTAGTTTTGGCGGTACTTGATATGTATATGGCCGATTAGTTTGTAATGTCGGCACATCCACAATGACTTGCGCTAATTCAGCCACTGTCACCCCTCCCTTTTTAAGGTAATTGCTCAGCAATCAACTTCATTAAACGTTGACCAATTTCCTGCTTGGTTGCGGTTGGCCAAGCAAGCGGTTCTTTCTGGGGACGTAAAATCGTCACTTTATTGTTGTCAGCATTAAAGCCCGTTGTGGTTTGACTAACATCATTTGCCACAATCATATCGGCTCCCTTGTTAGCAAGCTTTTGTTGTGCATTAGCAAGGACATCTTGAGTTTCTGCAGCAAACCCAACTACTAACTGATGAGTCTTTCGCTTCCCCATCGTCTTTAAGATATCCACCGTCGGTGTTAATTGCAAATTTAAGACTGTTTGGTGAGGGGCTTTTTTTATTTTCTGTTGAACAACGTTGGCTGGTTTAAAATCTGCCACTGCGGCTGCCATAATCAGAACATCACATTGGCCAAAGTTCTTTTCAATCTGTTCATACATTTCCTGCGTGGTCTGGACCCGCTCAATCGTTAACCGGTTTTGTGCTTCAAGATGAATATTAGTGCGACCAGCAACAACCGTTACTTCAGCTCCCATTATTAAAGCAGCTTGTGTAATTGCCCAGCCCATTTTCCCAGAGGACCAATTTCCAATATAGCGGACTGGATCAATCGGTGCGACAGTGCCGCCAAGCGAAATCAACACATGTTTTCCTTTCAAAATTCCTTGGGGGGACATGACCTGGTCCATGAAGTGGACAATTGCTTTTGGCTCCGGCATCCGTCCATCACCAGCATACCCTTCAGCTAGTTGTCCATGAACTGGTGAAAGAATTAACCGCCCATCACGGCGTAATTGATCTAGGTTCCGTCGTGTTGCTGGCTGATGCCACATGTGAGTATTCATTGCCGGCACAATCATAACTGGCGTTGGCGTTGCCAAAACCGTTGTGGTAACCGCATCATCCGCAATCCCATTAGCAATTTTAGCAATTATATCCGCACTGGCCGGAACTACAATCGAATAATCTGCCCAGTCAGCCAATTCAATATGAGGGATGTCACCATTCAACGTTGGTTCCCATAAATCCACTAACACAGGATAATGGGTTAACGCTGTAAAAGTCGCTGGCCCAACCAATTTTGTGGCGGACTTAGTCATTACGACCCGTACTTCATGATGAGCACGTTGCAATATTCTTACTACCGTAACTGCTTTAAAAGCCGCGACACTACCACTCACATGTACCAAAATTTTTGCCATAATTTTCACCAAATTTCCCCAAGAATAATTAATGGGTTAGAAAATAACCATTGTTATCCCCCAACCCATCAAAAGGTGCGTTAATCTTGTTTATCTTCAGTATGGTATGGATCAATTGTGACCTTACCTGCTTCAATTTCTTCTAAGGCCTTACCAACTGATTTTGCTGATTGGTAGTGATCCAATAGCAACGGCTTATCGCCTTCCATGCTAACTGGTTTGTCGCTGTGATCAGCACGCCATTGATCCGCTTCATACTTATCAATTTCATGGGCACGCTTGCTGGCCAACATGATTAATGAGTATCGAGAATCAACCCGCTTTAATAATTCATCAACTGATGGGTATAAAATCATTTTTCTGAATCTCCTAACATTTCAAGATAATCTGGCATTACTCGTGGAACCCGTAATCGCTCAGTTCGAATGATTCCCTTAATTTTTTCAACAGCATTATCCACTTTGTCGTTAACAACGGCGTAGTCATAATTCTGCATCATTTCGATTTCACCAAATGCTTTATGGATCCGCTTATTAATCACGTCCATACTATCAGTCCCACGGTGAATCAATCGGTGCTTTAATTCCATTAAATCAGGTGGCGTCAGAAAAATAAAAACACCATCCGGACGTTTTGAACGAACTTGCATCGCACCATTAACTTCGATTTCAAGGAAAACATCTTTTCCAGAGTCTAATGTATCATCAATATATTTTAATGGTGTTCCATAATAGTTGTCAACATACTTTGCGTATTCTAACATTTGCCCAGTTTGAATATTGTGCTCAAACTCTTCCTTAGAAACAAAGAAATAATCGACACCGTTCTTTTCACCAGGGCGCGGCTTACGGGTGGTCATCGAAATTGAATACTGAAAGTCGTTTCCTGGTTGATCAAATAATGCTTTACGCACTGTTCCTTTACCAACGCCAGAAGGACCAGAAAGTACAATCAACATTCCACGTTTTGTCATGATTAGTTAACCCCTCATAATTGATTCAAAGTAATTAGTAAACATTATTAAATAAAATCACCCGTAATTCAACAGTTGATAGCAATCAAAATAAAAAAATCGAATTTCTCTTGCAATTCTGAACGTTCGTTCGTATAATGATTTTACAAACAAGCGTTCGGAGATGATCAAATGAAAAATCCAAATACTAATCTCATTAATCGTGGATCTGTAGCTCTCAACAGATATTTCCATCACCTTTTTGACGATGAGGCCACTTCATACAACGATCAGCCGGTACCTAAGATACTACCAGTCCAGCCTATTGCTCAGCGAAAATTGTTTACTAAGCTCGCAGTAGAAGATCATCGATCTATTTTTATCCAATTAAATCCACTAACCCCGGAAGGACAAATCACCAATTGTCGTGGACAACTTTATCCACTTTCAAACAAACGTTTCCTTCTGCGCAATCAAAATGTCTCTTACATTTTCACTTTAAAACAGATTCGCTATATTGCTGGTTAAATAAAAAAGGAATGGGAGTGGGACAGAACTAGCTTATCTAGTTCGTCTTCCCACCCCATCAAGGATGGCTACGACGCGTAGCTAGCCTATTGGGGTTGTTCAAATGCTGATAAATCAGCATTTGAACTGCCAGCCAACTACTGCTCTGCTGCAGTATGATCTTTAAAACAGTGAAGAGGTCGGTTATTTCCCGGCCTCTTCTTTTTTATTCGTGAGCCATTTTTAAAAGTTCATTAGCATGTTCACGTGTTAATTTAGTAATTTTTTCTCCTGCCAGCATCCGTGATAATTCATCCACCCGTTCTTGATGGTTTAGTTTAGTTACGGTTGTAGTAGTACGTTGATCGTGAACTTGTTTTTGAATTAAAAACTGGTGCTGAGCAACTGCGGCCACTTGTGGAAGATGTGTAATACATAGAACCTGCGAATGATTAGCGATGACTTTAATTTTATCGGCAATTGCTTGCGCAACACGACCACTAACACCAGTATCAACTTCATCAAAAATAATACTAGTCACATCCGCTTGCTCCGTAAAAATCGTCTTCAAAGCCAACATTACCCGGGAAAGCTCTCCACCGGAAGCAATCTTTGCTAACGGCCCCATCCGTTCACCAGGATTAGTTTGAATATAAAATTCAACATTATCAATCCCAGTGGGGGTGAAATTATGCACCGGGACCTTAGCAAAATGAACCTTAAAAACTGCCTTTTCCATGTATAAAGCACTTAATTCATGATGAACCCGTTTTTCTAGATCTTTAGCCACTTTTTTTCGTTGCTCACTTAATTGATGTCCTAATTCTTCTAGTTGCTTCACAACCGTGGCTAATTGATCCTCTAACTCATCATTCGAGTCCACTGTCCCTTCCATGTCAGCTAATTCGTGGTGAATCTTATTGTAGTAAGCAAGGATGTCCGGCACAGTATCTCCATACTTTCTTTCCAGATCATTTATCAAATCTAAGCGGGTATTAATTTCATTAAGTCGTTCTTCGTCAAATTCTAGCCCATCCAGTTCATGACTTGATTGGTTAGCTACATCCTGCAATGAATAGTACGAATCTTCCAATGCTTTGCCAATGTCAGCATAATTATCATCGAATTGCGTAATTTCATTAACGGCATCCATGGCTGTTGCTAACTGATCAAGCACCGGTGCATTTTCACCACCATTTAAAATGGCGACCAGTTGCTGCAATGTATTTTGAATTTGCTGAAAATGGTCTAAGCGGTCACGTTCACTAATCAAAGCCTCTTCTTCGTCAGCCTTTAAGTCAGCAGACTGAATTTCTTGAACCTGATAACGAAGCATGTCTAACCGTTGTGCCCATTGTTGTTCATTAGCCTGTTTGGTGGCTAAAGTTTTCTTTAACTTTCGATACTGCCGATACTGTTCTTGATATTGTTGAAGTAATCTTTGAACCTCCGTACCAGCAAAATGATCCAACATTGGTAGGTGCTGATCAGGCTGTAATAAGCGTTGATTATCATTTTGGCCTTGAATATCGACCAGTGGTGCACCGATTTTTCGCAAAATGGTGGTATTAATTAATGTTCCATTTGCCCGAATTGTATTTCTCCCGTTCCGATGAATTTCTCGCGAAATAATAACGGTGCGGTCCTCATGATCAATTCCTAACTGGTCAAGCAATTCACTATATTGAGGATCGTCCGGAATCAGGAATTGTCCCTGAACCTCAAGTTTATCGGTTCCCTGGCGAATTAGTTCCTGCGATCCGCGAGCACCGGCCAGTAATCCGACCGCATCAATGATGATTGACTTACCCGCACCAGTTTCCCCCGTCAGGACGGTCATATTCTGACCGAAAGCCAATGTTAAGTGATTAATAATGGCAAGATTATCAATAGTAATTTCTTGTAACACGACGCGCCCTCCTTTTAATTCAGGCTGGTAATGATTTGCTCAAATTTAACTGCATCTTCCGCTGATTGGCAAACCACCAAAACACTCGTGTCATCACCAATTGCTGTAAAAACTTCTGGAAAATTAAGTTGCTTGATTAGCACCGCCGCCATTGGTGCATGTCCTGGCCGCATTGTTAATGATAAAAACCGGTCAGAACGCTTTAGCGACTGCAAATCATTAGTCACCGCATCCGCCAACTGCTGTTCCTTATTATCCTGCCGATGAGTTGGCATGTTATATCGATAACCACCTGCTGCACTAGGAACCTTCACCAATTGCATCTCTTTAATGTCTCGCGAAATTGTCGCTTGTGTGACGTGTATTCCTGCGGACAAAAGAAGCTGTACGAGGTCCTCTTGACGTTCAACATCATGATTTTCAATCATTTCACGGATTTTATCCTGCCGCTCCGATTTTTTCATTCCACATACTCCTTTCTAGGACTGTTTAAGTTCAGCATAGGCGTTATCAATTACCTGATCAATATCTACAATTGGGGAAATAGTTCCCTGATGATCCGTTAACTGAAGGTGTACCAAAAACTCGATATTACCTTGTCCACCCTTAATTGGTGAAAAATCGAGATTTTTAACATCAAAATGATTGTCGACCGCAAATTGACAGACATTTTTTATAACACCTTCATGAACGTTTCGATTACGGACAATTCCATGCTTGCCAACATGTTCACGGCCAGCTTCAAATTGCGGCTTAATTAATGCCACCACAGAACCACCGAGCTTGAGAATATGACTTAATGGTTCCAGAATTAATTTTAAGGAAATAAATGAGACGTCAATGGAAGCAAATTCTGGTTGACCCTTCGTAAAATCTGCTAGTTTACTATACCGGAAATTAGTTTGTTCCATTACGACAACACGGGGATCTTCACGCAATTGCCATACTAGTTGATTTGTCCCAACATCAAGTGCATAGCTGCGTTTGGCTCCATTTTGAAGCATCACATCCGTAAAACCACCAGTTGATGAGCCAATATCAAGGACCGTTAGATCTCGAACTGTTATCCCAAATACCTTTAAGGCCTTAGCCAGTTTCAAGCCACCACGACTAACATATGGCATCTTTTTACCCTTCATGTGTAAAGTAGTGGTTACTGGTATCTTTTGTCCCGGTTTATCTAATCTTTCATTATTTTTGCCAAGGATTTCTCCGGCCATTACTGCCCGCTTAGCTTGTTCACGCGAATCAAATAACCCCTGCTTAACTAATAATACGTCAACCCGTTCTTTTTCCATTTTTTCACCTATTTAAAGTATGCCAAGAATTCTTCTAAAACCGTAAAATCTCCGTTGGTTTGTTGATTGAGCTTTGCCGCCAATTCACGAGCCTTAGCCAAGGCTAATGCTAACTGATGCTTAGTTTCAGCTAAACCCAACAAGCCCGGATAAGTATTTTTCGCTTCCGCTTGATCCTTGTGAACAGCTTTGCCCATTTGTTCTTCGCTGCCCACAACATCCATTAAATCATCATAAATTTGAAATGACAAACCATAATACTCACCAAAACGGGCCAGTAAATGTTTCGTTTCCGGAGCTTGATTCGTGATAATTCCTCCAGCAAGAACCGCATAGCGAATTAATGCTCCTGTCTTCTTTTCGTGCAGTAATTGCAAGGCTGGCAACGCTAAATTGTGTCCTTCATTGTGAATATCCATCGCTTGGCCAGCCACCATCCCTGATGGGCCTGCGGCTACGGATAGTTCTCTAACTAACGCCAGCCGAGTAGCAGCTGTTAAATTATTGTCACTCAACCATTGAAAAGCTAACGTTAACAATCCATCACCTGCTAACGTTGCCATTCCTGCGCCAAAGCGGCGGTGATTAGTCGGCAACCCACGACGTAAATCATCATTATCCATCGCCGGTAAATCGTCATGAATAAGTGAATATGTATGTAATAATTCGACTGCACAGGCCGCCCGTAAAATGTCTTGATTAATTGATTGCTGAAAGGCATCACAAATTGCTAACGTCAGCGCCGGTCGAAGACGTTTACCACCCGCCATTAAGGAATACATGGTCGAAATCGCTAACGTCGGTTCAGCGCATTCGTTCTTGACATGGTCACTTAAATATTGATTAATCTGCTTTTGATAGTCCTGAATCATAACTTTGCCCTACTTTTCATCTTTATCAACAAATTCAGAGTGATATCCCTGATTCTGAACACCATTGTTGCTTAGATCATCACCGGCTTCTTCTGCCGGATGTAATTGACCATCCGCCCCCATCAGCTGTGCTAAGGTTTCGTCTGCTTTGTCAAGTTGATTTTGCAATTTATTAGCTAACTTCATCCCATTCTTAAACTGCTTCAGTGAATCATCTAAGGACAGGTTCCCTTGTTGAAGATTATTAACAATTTCTTGAAGTTCATTCATTTGCTCCTCAAACGTCACTTTTTTTCTAGTTGTTGCCATGTTGCATTGCTCCCTTGTGTTTAATTTGTTTAATTTCTGCTTCGACGTCACCATCAACTAAATGAATAGTAATGCGATCAGCAACTTTTACCTGTTGAACTTGTTTAATGATCCGGTTATTTTGCGTTACATAACTATAGCCCCGTGCTAACACCTTTTTCGGATTAAGAGTCACCAATTGATTAATTAACCCCGTTAACTCTAGTTGTGATTGATGAACCTGACGATTACCAACTGTCCGCAATAATCGTTGCAAGCCCTGCAAGTGTTCACGATCCCGTTTGAGGCGATCGGTAGGCGAAAAACTATGTAACTGGGTAGTCAATAAACGTAGCTGTTGCTGGCTTTCATGCTGCTGTTGACGAACACTTACCATTAATTGTTGTTTAAGATCATCTAATCGTTCCGTGGGCTGTTGTAAAATCCGGGTTGGTTCTTGAAAAATATAACTCTTTTGTAGTGTGGTCAACCGTTCTTGAAGATGATCAATGTCGAGCTTCATTAAATGGGAAAGTTGCTGCCGAACGTTTTGAATTTGCGTTTTAACATCCGCCAGTAACCATGCAGAAGCGCGAACTGCCGCACTAGTCGGGGTCGCCTCACGATCATCGGCCACTAGATCAGCAATTGTAGTATCAACTTCGTGACCAACTGATGAAATAACCGGAATGGGACACTCAGCAATCGCGCGCCCCACTTCTTCCGAGTTAAATGCCCAGAGGTCGCCCCGTGAACCACCACCACGAGCCACAATTAAAGTATCGTAATTACCATCAACGCTGACCTGGCGAATTTGTTGTGCAATCATCGGTGCTGCATCATCACCTTGAACTTTAGTTGGGTAGAAAACGAGCTGAATGAGTGGATTACGTCGACGAAAAGTTGTGATAATATCATGCTTTACCGCCGCATCGTTACTCGTTACAATCGCAACCCGCTGCGGAAAGGACCGAATTACTTTTTTTGGTTGGTCGAACAGTCCCTCTTTTTTGAGTTTTTCATACATTTGCTGGAAGGCAACTTGAAGGGAACCAATTCCCTGAACTTCCATTTGACTAACATAAAATTGGTAAGCGCCACGGTTAGGATAGATATCAACGTGCCCATAAACCAGCACTTTCATCCCATTTTCCGGTTGAAACTTAACCTTACGAAAATCATTGGCAAACATCACCGCGCTGATCTTGTATTGGTCGCGAGCTGATAATTCTTCATTATCATCCTTGAGAGAAAAATATTGGTGCCGGCTGCTCGGTCGATAATCAGTTAATTCTCCGACTAGCCAAAAATTAGTCTGATAAATGTAAGGGTCCGCCTGAAATTTCCGACGAATATATTTAGTGAGCTGATTGACAGTAATTGGTTCTACTTCAGTCATTGTTTGTACTCCACTCTGCTAAGTCGACCGTTTGTTGCATCAAAGTGGCGATGGTCATTGGTCCAACTCCACCCGGAACAGGTGTAATTGCGCTGGCAATGCTGCTAACGTTATCATAATCAACGTCTCCTACGAGGTGACCGTCTGGTTTACGATTAATACCGACATCGATCACAACTGCATCTGGTTTAATTTGATTAGCCTTTAAAAATTGCGGTTTACCCACAGCAACGACCACAATATCAGCGTGTTTTAAATAGTAATTTGCATCTTGACTGGCATGGTGAAGAATTGTCACCGTCGCATCATGATTCATCATTAGGGCTTGAAGAGGCTTGCCAACTAAATGGCTCCGACCAATAATAGCCACTTCGGCACCAGTTACATCAATATCCATCGTTTCCAACATTGTCATGATCCCCCGTGGTGTGCAGGCAACGGGATAGTTAGTTTGATCATTGGTATATAATTTACCAACATTGACGGGATTGAAACCATCGACATCCTTTTGCGGAGCAATTGCTTCAATGACCCGACTTTCAGAAATATGGTCCGGTAAGGGAGATTGAACCAAAATACCATGAATTTGAGGATCATCATTTAATTTATGAATTTCACCGAGTAACGTTGCTTCACTAACCTCTGCCGGGTACTTTTTTAAAACGGAATAAAAACCAAGGTGATTGGCTTGCCGAGATTTATTTCTGGTATAAATCACACTTGCCGGATCATCGCCAACCAAGACCACCGCCAATCCGGGAGTGATCCCGTTGTTTATAAGTTTTTTTGTTCGCATCGCGGTTTGCTGATTTAAATTTGAAGCAATTTGTTTGCCATCAATTATTTTTGCCATCGTATTCTCCTTTTCATATTGCAAAAAAGAGGTTGGACACCGCCAGCCTCTTTCCTAATTCACGTATCTTTGAAATTAATTAGCATGCTCTTTTTCATAGTGACCCAACACACCATTAATAAACCGTCGTGACTTATCATCACTGAATGACTTAGCTAATTCAAGCGCTTCATTGATGATAATCGGTGCTGGTAACTCTTTTTCATATTGGAGTTCGTATAAAGCAATACGAAGAATAACTAGATTTGGGCGAGCAAGACGCTCAATCGTCCAATTATTGGTTAAATAGGTACTAATAATCGCATCCAAATCTGCTTGATGTTCTTGAACTCCACTTACTAATTCATCAAGATATTGGGGAGCAGTTTCCTTGGAACCGAGTTTTAAAACTTCAGCATAAAGAGCGCCCTTATCTGCTGATGGATTGTTAATTAATGCAAACAGCGTTTGAAAGGCTGCAATGCGAATTGTATGACGACTAAAACTCACTACTCTTCACCATCTTTATCATTATTTTGTGTTCCAAAAATATCGTTGGGGTCAATATCACTTTCGGTTTTTTCAGCATTAATTCCTTGGACATGGACATTTACAGTGGTGACCACTAAATCAGTCATTGAAGCAATACGCTGTTTAACATTTTCTTGAATTTTAGCAGCTACTTGTGGCACGGAAACCCCATAATCAAGATAAACCGCAACATCGATCATCAAAGTATCATCATCAGAACGCGTTAATTTAACGCCACGGCGGTGGTCAGAACGACCCAATAATTCACCAACATTATTAGCCAGTGATCCATACATCTTCGCAACCCCATCAACCTGACTGGCTGCGATTCCCGCAATAAATTCTAAGACACGTGGGGAAATTTGGATTACCCCTAATGTTTGATCTTTACTACTTAAAACGATCTTTGATTCCTCAGCCATTCTCTGACCTCCAATTATCTTTCTTCATATAGCTTATCGTATTTATTTTGCACTAAATCGCCCCGAATTGCAACAGCTCATCACCCTATGCATTAGAAAAGGTTGCTACCGATTGTACCCGACGATGGTACCAATCATGAATCACCAAATCGACCTGATCTACCTCGAAAGTTCCAAACTGTAAGCTGGAGTTTTGTTCAGCATATTTTAATAAGCTTGCCCGATGTTGAACCTCAGTTGGAAAGCGAGCAATGGTCATATGACCCGAAACCGTCTGATAACGTTCCATTAACGGAAGGTTAGCTAACGGTATTTGCTGACGAAGTTGATTTCGTAAATTTCCTAATGACAATGAATAATAGCCCTTAACTAAAACCGCTCCTGGACTGACTATCAATCCCTGCATTCGCCATTGAATGGGTAAAAAACGATCAACTAATGGCTGCATCTGACTAACGTAAGCATCCAGAAGTTGATCTGATGGTCGTCCCCGATACATGTCCATAATGGTTAAATGCAATGCTGTACTTGGATAATAATATAGTTCTGGAACACTAGCTTTCATTCCCTGAAGACACATTTTTATATTACGGGAAACGTGAGCAGGAACTGTTGCAAGCAACGTAAGCGATCTGCGGTGATCGTTCTTCAGCTGTCCTAACCACGGGTCAATTTGTTCATGTCCAAACTGAATTGC
>DWZS01000034.1 GCA_019117445.1 Candidatus Limosilactobacillus excrementigallinarum
CTATTAGTTGGCTCATAGATCAGCCGTTTTTGGGAAGCGAGGATCTTACAACGCTTTTTTAAGGCTGGGTTCATCCGCACCATATCAGCGGCGACGTCAAAAACAATGGCGGCCTGCTGGCGATCAGCAGCACAACCATAAACTTCTGCACGTTCTTCACCATCAGCGCAGCAAAGCAGTAGAGCAACAGCCGCCGCCAGTTCTGATTTGCCTTGCTTTTTTGGAATTTCGACGTAAGCAGTATTAAATTGACGGTAGCCATCGGGCTTTAAGATGCCAAAAATATCTCGAATAATTTTTTCCTGCCAATCGATGAGGTCGAAAGGCTTGCCTGCCCAGGTTCCCTTTGTGTGGCACAGGCATTCGATAAATGACACTGCAAAGTCAGCAGCATCTTTATCGTAGGTAGAATCCTTAGCCATAAACCTAGTTGGTGTGTAGTCTTTTAGCTTTTGCAAGAGGGCATCACATCCTTTCATTGATACTAAAAAAGCACTGAGAGTGAACTCAATGCTTGGTAGCTAATTAAATTTACCGGTTAAGATCAGGTTGATGTATCCGGCGCGGTCAGTGGTCAAATAGTCGATCAGATCGTGGCAATTATAGTAATAAGCGAGCCGCTTTACGTTTTCAACATCAAACATATTTACTTCACCGGTATTGCGAATTTGTAATACCTGTTGGCGAATACGATCACGTTTGGCTAATTCATCTTTGATTTTGTTCATGACTAAGCCTCCTGGTTCTTAAAAGCAGCCGATCCGGTTAAATTTTTGAGTAGCACTTTCCGTTGGGTCTTGTATTGGGGACCAATAAAACCCAAACGCAGTAAAAAGCAGCGGAAAGCATATTTTTCATTACTCTCATCACGTGGCGTTGACATAATTCGCTGGTGACTCTTTGCGTATTGCACTAATTTATCGATCAATTGTTGATAAGCTGGAGCGTCATCAGTGTTAACTTCGGTGAACCAATCGAAGGATACACGTTGGTCATCAATTGTGAGAGACAAGGAATTCAGTTGGCAAGCGTCTTTGATTAATTGTCCTTTTGCCCAGATTAAATGGCGTAGGTTATCTAGATCTTGGTCAGTAAGCTCATTGCGGCGATATGTTATGTTCAACTTGACCGTCTCGCTGGATGTGAATCCCTGTTGCTTAAGATATGTTACTAATTCAGCAGGAATCTCATCTGGGGATAAAAGATTGCCATCCTTGCTGACGGTGTATTTACCAATCTGGTATGCATAAGTTGGTGTGTACTGATACTCTGCCCTTTGCTGAGTGTATTCAGCAATCTGTTCGACTAGCTTTTTGCGCTGTTTACCATGAACATTAAAATTAATTTCCATAGTATGTACCTCCTTGTTTGATTACTGTATACATCACTCTAGAAGATACAGATAGCAAGGACTTTCGAGGAATTAGGCCGGTTTTTTTAGCTTATTGTACGGAATTATGTGATCATCTCTTTCCACACTGACTTCTTGATCTGAACCCACTTGTTCGATATAGCGATTAACGATGACATCGCAGTACTTAGGATCGAGTTCCATCATGTAACAAATTCGGTTAGTCTGTTCACAGGCAATGAGGGTAGATCCAGAACCACCAAAGGGATCCAGAACCGTACAGTTAGACATTGTCGAATTCATGATTGGATAGGCAAGCAATGGAACAGGCTTCATTGTTGGGTGTTCCTTACTTTGCTTCGGACGGTCAAATTCCCAGATGGTTGATTCTTTGCGCCCGGTATACCACTCGTGCTTACCATCTTGTTTCCAACCATAAAGAACTGGTTCGTGTTGCCATTGATAGGGTGAACGTCCTAAGACAAGGGATTGTTTTTTCCAGATACAGCAACCGGATAAATAGAAATCAGCATCTCGAAATGCTCGCCGAAAGTTTAACCCTTCAGTATCAGCATGGAAAACATAGATACTGGCATCATTGGCCATTACCTTATTCATGTTTTGGAAAGCGGCTAGTAAAAATTGATAGAACTTATCATCATCCTGATAGTCGTTCTTAATCTTGCCGGCTTTGCTTTGGTAATCGACATTGTATGGTGGATCGGTAAGAACAAGGTTAACTTTATGATCACCAAGTAACTTTTGGTAACCTTCACCTTTTGTAGCATCACCACAAAATAGGGTGTGCCGTCCTAAATGCCAGAGGTCGCCAGCTTTAGAAAAAGTCGGTTTATTCAACTCGCTATCTACATCGAAATTATCGTCATGAGTATCACCTTCGGTAGCAAGCAAGTCAGATATTTCATCCTCATCAAAACCAGTTAATGAAATATCCAGGTCACTGGCTTGTAAGTCAGTCATCAACAAAGCTAACTTGTCCTTATCCCAATCACCGCTGATCTTGTTGAGAGCAATGTTCAGCGCTTTTTCTTTTTCTTCGTCTAAGTTGACAACTACACACTCGGCTTCTTTGATCCCTTCATTCTGGAGAATCTTTAACCGCTGGTGTCCGCCGACTACGCGACCAGTTTGTTGGTTCCAGATGATTGGATCAACGTAGCCGAATTCTTTCATTGAGTGTTTTAGCTTTTCGTAGTCAGGATCACCTGGCTTTAAGTCTTTTCGTGGATTGTAATCCGCGGGGATGAGGTCCGTTATTTTCTTCTGAACAAATTTCATTAGTTCATTCCTTTCCGTGAACGGAGCAAGCGTTCCATCACATCGTCCTGTGGTGTAGATCCTTGGTAAGTTGTAGCGTTGTTTTCTTTAACCACCTGAAAAATTTGAAACCACAACTGACTGGACTGCTTCATATAGTCACGACTCATTGAAACGTATGGTGAGGCAATCGCATTACCAGTGGTTGGGTGACGAGCCAGAAAACCAAACTTAGAGATACATTCTTCACACTGAATCCATCGGCTGACGCTAACGGCATATTGTTCGATTAACTGGGTATTGACTAATTTCTCGCAGCCTCGTTCGACCAGCCATTCCCAGGTTTCTTTAAAAATATCAGCAGCGTCAAACTCTAAACCATTTTTCTGCTTGGCTTTGAGGTACTTTTTGACTGGCGGCATCACGTGTCCTTCCAGATTAGCTGGTTCAGGCAAATCGATAACAGTTGCTTTTTGACCAGCTTCGAGCTTATCGTGCAGTGATTTAGATTTTCGTCCAGCGCCGACCCGGAATCCGCCACGATTTGTACCATCTTTAGCCAAATCTCTCCCTCCTTCCGGCAGGGGTTAATACCCCGTTTGATTTTGATTTTTTGTACACGAAGGCCCAGGCCCGCTCCCGCGCGAAAAATTTTTAAGGATTTGATGGCCCCCTCCGTGGTTTAGTAATGATATC
>DWZS01000035.1 GCA_019117445.1 Candidatus Limosilactobacillus excrementigallinarum
TATATCTTAAGGCCAAAGAGGTTTTTATTTATATAATTTTGATTGCCCACCCGCATAGCGGGTGGTTTTTTGTTTCGCACGTGCGCTATCGCTTACGTACTCAACTAGGCCTAAAGGCAATAATAAAAAGAAGACGATCCGTAAATCGTCTCCCTGAACTGAACTAATGTGTTAGTTGATTTCAATTAAGCCATAACGGCCGTCGTTTCGACGGTAAACGACACTTGTACCATTGGTATCCGCATCTTGGAAGATGAAGAAGTCATGACCCAACATGTCCATTTGTAGAACCGCTTCTTCAGAATCCATTGGCTTCAAAGAAATTTCCTTGGTCCGGACAATCTTCAAAGAGTCATCTTCCGCTCCATCATCACCAGGAACAAATTCTAGATTCTTCAGGCCCTTTTCCCGTGACTTCCGGTTAACCTTCGTCTTGTACTTACGGATTTGCCGTTCCAACTTGTCAGTTACCAAGTCAATGCTTGCATACATATCATTGGAGGTTTCTTCTGCTCGTAAGGTTAAGTAAGGAAGAGGAATGGTAACTTCAACCTTGAAGGTCTTGTTTTTGTAAACCTTTAAATTAACATGAGCGGTTGCATCAACGTTGTCTTCAAGGAACTTATTGATCTTACTAATCCGCTTTTCAACATAATCACGAATTGCATCAGTGAGGTCAACATTTTCTCCACGAATATTGAATTTTAACATTGTACTTTACTCCTTTCAGTCCAAGCGATTGGGCTTGTTCTGAATATCAGAAGGACCACTCTTCTCATATCCTTATCTCTATTATAGATTGATTTAACTTAATTAACAATTTATTCTCGTTTGGATTTTAGAAATTCTTTAACTAGCTAATGTCACACTCCAAACTTGGCGACAACCAGCTTGGCGACAAAGCGTTGCTGCGTGGTAAAGAGTTCGCCCAGTAGTATAAACATCATCAACTAAGACAATTCGTTTACCAAATACTACACTAGGCTGAAGGAGCTTGAACGGTTGCTTAGTCTGGAGTCGTTGCTCACGAGTTTTTGATGATTGTGGAGCCGACTTCTTCACTTCTTGAGTAACTAAGAGTCCTGTTTGAACCTCCACCTCTAGTAATCCCGTTACTTGATTAAACCCACGTGTTTGCCAGGTCCGTTCATGGACCGGAATCGGCATAATTAAATCTGGTTTTCGACTGGCAACTAAACTACTCATTTCCTCAGCAAACACTCTTCGGAGACGGTAATCCCCCTGAAATTTATAATCGTGCATGTACTGCTTCATGGCCTGATTATACTGATACAAACTCTCGTTAGCTAACAGAAATCCGGTTAAACTACGCCACTGTTGACAATCGTCACAGTACGGTCCACGTTGTCGACCACAACCCTGACAGCGATTCTCTGGACCAATTTTTATAAATTGTTGACGACATTTATCACAAATTTCTTTCTCATTGGGTGATATCATTAATAATTGCATCAACGTGGATTGGTCACTAATTGAACATCCACATATCAAACATCTCGACATTGCAATTTCCTACCAAGTCGATTTAGATATTTAATCTGACGCACTGCTGAACTTATTGCCAGGGTATTGTCCCCAATAAAAAAGGTTACTTGACCATTTGGACAATCTGCAGAACGACCTACCCGGCCAGCGATCTGTACTAACGCAGAGCTAGAAAAAACCTCATCATCAGCACCGATGACGCAAACGTCAATTGCGGGAAAAGTAACGCCACGTTCCAGGATTGTGGTCGTAATTAAAAATTGGTACTGACCTTCTCGCATTTTTTGAACCTTTGTCAGCCTTTCATCATCCGCAGCATAAACTGTCGCAAAGGCTGTTTGCGGAATTATTTTCTTAAGAGCATTCGCAACCGGTGTTAAGTCTGCAACATGTGGTACAAACATTAAAAAACGCTTCTTTGTTTGCACATGACGATGTACCCAGTGAATCACCGTTAATGGTAATCTGCCATGTGCTAATCGGCACCGCCATTTTGAACTAATTTTGATGCGCTTAATTTCCGGCAACAAATGTCCATGATAACGAAGAGGTAAATAACTCACGATTAGTTGTCGCCGACGAACTTCCCGTAATAACGTTTTCCCTGGTGTGGCCGTCATGAGTAAAAGTCCTCCCGTCGGCTTTTTTGCCTGATTCGTGGCAAACAGTAATTGTTGGTTAGCTGCATATGGAAACGAATCTACTTCATCCACAATCAGTAAATCAAATGCATGATAGAAGCGTAGCAATTGGTGCGTCGTACATACGGTTAATTGACAATACCGATACGGCTGCTCCTGCTGACCATGTAATAAAACTATTGGTGTTTTTTGAAAGGCTCGCTGTAAACGCGGAAACAATTCCAAGCAGACATCTACTCGTGGTGAAGCAATGCAAACGCGCTCTCGTTTTTTGAGTGCCTGTTCAATGGTTGAAAACATCATCTCCGTTTTTCCAGCTCCGGTAACTGCCCATAGTAAATGTCGTTGATGGTTTGCCATTGCCTTTCGTACCTCTTCCGCTACCCGTGATTGTAATGGCGAAAGCTGTCCCCGCCACGTCAATGGTTCCGATGGTGGAGAAAATTGGTTTGGCTCTGGAACATGGTAAAATGAATCTAACGTCGATACTCGTCCTAAGTTAATACACTGTGGGCAATAATATTGCCCATGCGGTAATCCGCCATCATCACGGGCGGTCATAGCATTACAACGCAAACAACGAACCGAGGTGGTGACTGCCAATGTCGGCAAAACCTGCACCGTATCTGGTAACTTCGTTGGAATATCAACTTTTGGAACGAGTTCTCGACGACCATATAATAAACTAATCTCCATAATTTCCCTCCCATTATTTAAAGACGGAAATTAATTTAATTTTTGTGAGGAAATTTTAAAATGACTACTAAAGATTATTTAACAATTAGTGAAAATACGACACACGAAATTACCATCAAAAAATCACGGTTCATCTGCTCACTCGCTCGTGTGAAAGACGAAGCAGCGGCAAAGGACTTTATTGACAAGATTAAAAATATTCATCGCAAGGCAACTCATAATTGCTTTGCTTACCAAATTGGCGCTGATGATCACATCCAACGAGAAAGTGACAACGGCGAGCCAAGTGGGACTGCAGGAATCCCGATTTTGGAAGCATTACAATTAGTGGGTGTTCACGATGTATGTGCTGTTGTTACCCGTTACTTTGGCGGTATCAAGCTGAGCGCTGGCGGTCTGATCCGCGCATACAGCAACGCAACTTCCGAAGCAATCAAACAAGCAGGACTAGTTCAACGCATTCAACAAGCCTTGCTCCAAATTAACGTGCCATATAAATTACATGATCAATTAATTTACTTTCTTAAGGAACAGCAATTAGAAGTTGCTAACGAAGAATACGGTGTAGACGTTCAAACCACCATTTTCGTGGATGAAGCACAGGTTTCAGTAGTGCAAGAACAACTGACCAACCGGTTCAGTGACCAACTCACAATCCACAAAAATGGCTCCCGGTTTCATGAAATTCCATATCAAATCTAAGAAAACGGCGTATGCAAATTATCGTTTGCATACGCCGTTTAACTTTATCTCAACCAAGTAACTTGGCAATTACATTTAAAATAATCAGGACTAGACACAAAGCCAATAGTAACCGCACAGTGCGTTTTATGTGCCGATCACCACTTTGAATTTTATCCCAGTGGAGACCGATAAACCCGCCAACGATCGCCAAACAACCAAGAATGCCACAAATTCCAGAGTAAAAGTGATTATGCTGAATGGTAAAGGATGCTAAGAATACTAATCCAATCACAAACACTAGCCCACTCAGTAAAGTTCGTCTATCCACAATTTCTCCAATCTTACTATTCATGTAAGTGATAACTATAAGTTGCCACAACGATATTCTGCCGTGAGTTTAGGACGGTCCGCAAACGCAGACTAGTCTGGTTGTGCAGAATCAATTGCCATGGATGCTTTGGAATAAATTGCGGAACCAGAACTGTCGTAGAATAGTTCCGCGCTTCCGCTCGTTTAGCAATTACATCGACAAATCGTAACGTCGGTGTGGCAATCGACCGGTAGGAGGAATGAATGTCAACAAAACGAACATCTGGATATTCTGCCTTAAACTCATTGGCAGTTTTATGCTCCTTACCAGGGTTCTCATCAAATGAAACGTGCATGGCAATCACGTAGTCACCAATTGACCGCGCATAGTTAATTGCCCCTCGGGTTACCCGCGTGACGTTCCCAACCAAAACGATGACCGTCGAGCCATCATAATCATGAAGCTGGACTGCGGTCTTTTCAGCCACACGGAGCTGTTTACCAACCTTAATGTAGTGACTGTGAATCTTATGGAACATCCACAATAAGCAAGGCATAATAATCAGGTATGGCCAAACATTTTCGAAGTGTTGCCAGAATAAGGCTGCGACTAGTGAAAGTGAAATTAATGCCCCAACAAAGTTAATACAGGACTTTCCAATCCACCAACCTTCACGTTCCCGGAACCAGTGAATAATCATCGCAGATTGTGACAAGGTAAACGGTACAAACACCCCAACTGCATAGAGCGGAATCAGCATGCTGGTTTGTCCGTGGAAAATCAATATCAACACGATGGCGCCAACAGCCAGTGCAATTATCCCGTTAGAATAACCTAGTCGATCTCCCCGATCCATAAATGCATGGGGAAGGAACTTATCTTTGGCCATATTATAAGCCAAAATTGGAAAGGCTGAAAAACCGGTGTTGGCTGCTACCGCTAAAATCATCGCTGTCGATAATTGAAGTAAGTAGAAGCCTAATCCATGACCACCAAAAATTCTTGTCCCAATTTGTGAAAGAACCGTTACTTTCGCATTCGGCACAATTCCTAAGTAAAAGCCAAAGAAGATAATCGCAATGAAGAAGAACGCTAAGATGGCACTCATGATTGCCAAAGTTGTTGAAGCGTTTTTTTCTTTAGGTTCATTAAAGTTTGGCACTGCGTTACTTACCGCTTCCACCCCGGTTAGTGAGGAAGAACCAGCTGAAAAGGCCCGGACAAACAACACAAAACTCATCCCAACAACTGGAGTTCCATAATCTGCGGGTGCGTGATAGGTAATATGACCAGTAGCAATATTTACTGCTCCGACGATCACCATTACAAAGATCATTATGACAAAGAAATATACCGGAACAGTCAGAAAGTTAGCACTCTCGCTCATGCCCCGTAAGTTCATAAACATGATCAAAAGAACGATGATAACCGAAATAGGTACCGAGTATTTATATAATGCAGGAATGGCAGACGTAATCGCTTCGGTCCCAGAGGTTGTTGAAACCGCAACGGTTAACATATAGTCAACTAGCAATGATCCACCGGCTACTAATCCACCATTCTTACCCCAGTTTTTAGTAGCTACAATGTAGGCACCACCACCACTTGGGTATGCATGAATAATCTGTTGGTAAGATAGAGTAATTGCTAATAATAGGACCAACACAATCGCCGCAATTGGAATCGAGTACCACATTGCCATCGCGGACAAAGTTACCAGAACCGTTACAATCTGCTCTGGT
Organism: Candidatus Limosilactobacillus excrementigallinarum; assembly: GCA_019117445.1. Lineage (GTDB taxonomy): Bacteria > Bacillota > Bacilli > Lactobacillales > Lactobacillaceae > Limosilactobacillus > Limosilactobacillus excrementigallinarum. Next base: position 5,580 of record DWZS01000035.1, read on the forward strand.
CCATAAGCAACTGACGAAATTGCATCAGAAGAAAGCATTGCTAATGCTTTAAACTTTGATAGGTGTGTTTTCCCTTCATCAAGGGTTTTCAAGGGTTTTCCAATTAACACCCGTTTCAAATAACGCCACATAAATTATTCTCCTCAAATGTAATAAATCAATGGCTATTCTACTCCACTCGCTTCGTGAATTGCTACCATTTTTGTGAAATAATCTAAATATTAATTGCTTGCCTTTGAATCTGGAAGCGATTGAAAAATAGTTGCTAAAATAATCAAGCCACTACCAACCCAATCTGCTAGACCGAATGGTGTTGATAGGAAGGCTACTGCTAAAATCGTTGCTATCAATGGCTCAAAAGCCGCTAACATTCCAGTAGTACTAGGTAGGATGTACTTCACGCTTCCTAAAAAAAGGGTATACGCGAACAATGTTCCAAAAATAATAATAAAGAAAATCATACCAACATCACTTCTTGATAATTTAGGGGCAGGAAGTCGCCAATACAACGGTAAAAAAGCCAAGCCAGAAATTAACATAGACCAGCCCACTACGTTGATGGTGCCATACTTTTTAAATAAGTCTCGTGGCATAATTGTATTAACCGCTTCCGAAATTGCCGCTAATAATCCCCATAAACAAGCTAACGGTGATAAAGCTAAATGATCGATATGACCACCCGTCACCAATAAGAACGTTCCAAGCAAGGCAACCACAATGGAAATAACATCAATTCGTCGAGGAAGCGTCTTAGTTCTAATTGCTAGATAACTAATAATAAATACCGGTCCCAAAAATTGAATGACAGTCGCAGTTGGTGCATTACTGTATTTGACTGCAACAAAGTATGATAACTGTGATGCACACATGCCAACAAAAGAAAACAAAATTAAGTAACCAACCCGGGACCAACTGCTTAATAACGCTTTAACTTTAGCAAAGTTCTTCATGACTGAGTAAACAACAAGAAGTAACCCTGCTCCCAGTAATCGCAATCCAACTAGCCAATACTCATTGATTGTTGGATTATCAAACAGATATTGGACAGCAGCCCCCGAGGCACCCCATAAGATGGCACCACTAATGGCCATCGTAATTCCAATCCGCCGTGAACTAATAATATCTCCTCCAATAGTTAATTACTGGTTTCAAAGTTATCATATTCCAATATAAAACCCAACCCCCATAACAAAAAAAGCCCTAGGCACACTTCACCTAGAGCTTTCGTTAATCAATATTAAATTACATCATGCCGCCCATGCCATCACCTGGTTGTGGGGCAGCTGGAGCTGCATCCTTTGGTTCTGGCTTATCGGCTACAACTGCTTCCGTTGTCAATAACAATGCGGAAACTGAAGTTGCGTTTTGTAAAGCAGACCGGGTAACCTTGGTTGGGTCAACAATTCCGGCATCAATCATATCTTCGAACGTACCATTAGCAGCGTTGTAACCAACACCTGGCTTTTCGTTCTTCAATTGGTTGACAATTACAGAACCTTCAACACCAGCATTTTCAGCAATTTGACGAACTGGAGCTTCTAGCGCGTTCTTTACAATGTTAACACCAGTTGCTTCATCGCCAGAAACATCTTTCTCAATTGCTTCAATATCAGGAATAACGTTTACCAAGGCTGTTCCACCACCTGGAACAAACCCTTCTTGGACAGCAGCCCGCGTAGCGTTCAAAGCATCTTCAATACGGTACTTCTTTTCCTTAAGTTCGGTTTCAGTAGCGGCACCTACCTTAACAACGGCAACACCACCTGAGAGCTTTGCCAAACGTTCTTGAAGCTTTTCCTTATCAAAGTCAGAAGTTGACTTGGCAATTGCTTGCTTAATTTGGTCCACCCGTTCAGCAATGGCGTTCTTGTCACCACTACCGTCAACAATGGTGGTAGCATCCTTTGTAACCGTAACCTTATTAGCTTGACCTAATTGATCAACGGTAACGTCCTTTAATTGCATCCCAAGATCGTCGGAAATAACTGTTCCACCAGTCAAGATTGCAATATCTTGTAATTGAGCCTTCCGGCGGTCACCAAAACCAGGCGCCTTAACAGCACATACGTTAAAGGTTCCCCGAATCTTGTTCAAAACAAGGGTTGGTAATGCTTCACCGGTAATGTCATCAGCAATGATCAAGAGAGAACGGCCTTCTTGGACAACTGATTGTAATAGTGGAAGAATGTCTTGAATGTTGCTAATCTTCTTATCTGTAATCAAGATGTATGGGTTATCAAGGTCTGCTTCCATCTTGTCATTATCGGTAACCATGTATTGAGACATGTAACCACGATCAAAGCTCATCCCTTCAACCACGTCCACACTAGTTTCAACACCACGAGAATCTTCAATTGTAATGACACCATCATGACCAACCTTTTCCATGGCGTCAGCAATCAACTTACCAACTTCAGGGTTAGCAGCTGAAATGGAAGCGATTTGTGCAATGTCATCCTTGGTCTTAACATCATGGCTCATCTTGTGTAATGCTGCTACAGCAGCTTTAGTCGCCTTTTCAATTCCGCGCCGAACACCAACTGGATTAGCACCAGCTGTAACGTTCTTCATTCCTTCGTTAACAATGGCTTGGGTAAGGACAGTAGCAGTCGTGGTCCCATCACCAGCAATATCATTCGTCTTGGAGGCAACTTCAGCTACTAACTTAGCTCCCATATTTTCAAAGTGGTTGTCTAAGTCAATGCTCTTGGCAATCGTAACCCCATCATTAGTGATTGTTGGTGAACCATAACTTTGTTCCAAAACCACGTTCCGTCCCTTAGGGCCAATTGTCGTCTTAACTGTATCCGCAAGCTTGTCAACACCAGCCATCATTGACTTACGTGCATCTTCACCAAATTTCAAATCTTTTGCCATAAATTTTCACCTCATTATAAGAAAAGTTAATTTGTTAATGAATTAATCAACAACCGCAACTAAGTCCTTGTCATGAACAACTAAGTACTTATCGCCTTGGTATTCAACTTCATTACCAGCGTACTTATCAAAGAGGACCGTTTCGCCAACCTTAACACTAACTGGCACCTTTGTCCCATTATCAAGAACTCGACCATCGCCAACAGCGATAACTTCACCAGTAGTTGGCTTATCCTTAGCGTTGGAAGCTAAAACAATCCCTCCAACAGTTTCTTCTTTTTCCTCTGCGGCCTTCAGAACTACGCGATCTCCTAATGGCTTTAACACGTTAATCCCTCCAAATATCATTAATTTCTGTAATCATTTAGCACTATTTAGTAGTGAGTGTTAGCACTTAAACGTCTTAAGTGCTAACCACATTTATTAGTATAACATCATCTTGCCTAATTACAACTAAAAAGTTTGACCTTTTTTGACTAATTCAACTTAAATTAGCAAAAAATCCGGGCAACGCCCGGCAATTCTTATTTTATTCATCTTGTCCATTAAGATGATTACTTTCAATAAAGTAAATTAATGTTTGGAGTTCGTTCGTTAAGTCAATATTTTGAACTTGCACATTATCCGGCACTGACAAACGAACTGGCGAGAAGTTTAAAATTCCGTGAACGCCAACTTCAACTAAATCATCCGTGACTGATTGCGCTTGGGATGCTGGAACTGTCAAAATCACTACATCAATCTGTTGTTCCTTAATCTGCTTTTTCAGTTCGTTAGCTGGGTAAACCGGAATACCACTCTTGATGGTGTTGGCTAAGGCTGGCTTAGGGTCAAAAGCAGCACTTATCCGCAAATTAGTGCTTTGGTGGAAGTTGTAGTTCATTAAAGCACTTCCTAAACTACCGACCCCAACTAGCGCTACACTTGTGAGCTTATCCTGGTTCAAAATTCCTTTAAAAAACTTAATAAGACTCTCAACATCATATCCATATCCACGTTTTCCCAACTCGCCAAAGTATGAGAAATCACGCCGGATAGTTGCTGAGTCAACTTGAACCGCCTCTGAAAGTTCCGTTGATGATACTCGACGTTTATTAGCATTTAGCAAAGCATTTAGGTACCGATAGTATACTGGTAAACGCTTGGCTGTTGCCCGCGGGATTTTACGCGTTGGCATAACCAAATTCCTCCATTCAATTTAAAACGTTTGTGAATTAACCTACTTGATATTCTAGCAACTTATTCTAACTTTGTGAACCTTTTTGCAAGAAAAGATCCATTTAGTAGTTACTGCTTTTTTATGCTAAAATCGTTTTAGAATACTATTAATACTGAAATTAAACGAGGTTACGGAATGATATTACTCCAAGCAAACCATGTCGAACGTCGCTTCGGTGCTGACGTTTTATTTCACAATGTCAATATGCAAATTAACGAGCATAGTCGAACTGCCCTCGTGGGTAGAAACGGTGCCGGTAAAACCACCCTGCTAAAAATGATTGCCGGCATTACAGAGCCAGATGAAGGAACAATTTCAAAAGCCCATCACCTTACCATTGGGTACTTAGCTCAAGACCAGGGATTGGATTCACAAAACACAATTTGGGCTGAATTAGATTCGGTTTTCACGCCATTACATAAAATGGAGGCTGAAATTCACCAACTGGAGGAACAATTAGCGACATTGGATAGTACTACTGATCGATACCAGCACGCTATCCAGCAATATGACGACTTCCAAACCACCTTTAAAGAGCGTGGTGGTTTTGAATATGCATCTAAAATGCGGGGTGTGCTAACTGGGTTTGGTTTTGATTCCTCAATGTATGAGCTCCCCATCAACTCACTCTCCGGAGGGCAAAAAACTAAGCTGGCCCTTGCCAAGATTCTTTTACAAGCACCTGACCTGTTAATCTTAGATGAACCAACGAACCATTTAGATATGAATGTTTTGAGCTGGCTAGAAGACTACCTCCGCGGATATGCTGGTTCTGTGCTGGTAGTTTCGCACGACCGTTACTTTCTCGATCGCGTGGTTAACCAAGTCTACGATTTAGAAAATCAAACTCTAACTCGTTATTCTGGTAACTATTCACAATTTACTAAAGAAAAGACGGCCCGCGTCCAAGCTGAACAAAAACACTATGATCAGCAACAAAAAGAGATTGCAAAGCTGGAAGACTTTGTTAATAAAAATCTTGTGCGCGCTTCCACCACTAAACGTGCCCAAGCGCGACAAAAACAGCTAGATAAAATGGAACGGCTAGAACGTCCAACTGTTGATGACCGTTCAATCCACTTTGCGTTTCACTCCGCTAAGGACAGTGGGAATGAAGTCTTAGACGTTCAAGAGCTCAAAGTTGGTTATCAAGAGCACGTCCTCGCTGGTCCATTAAGCTTTCAAGAACGACGGAAACAACGGATTGGCATTATTGGACCAAACGGAATTGGTAAATCCACCCTTCTCAAAACTATTTTGCACAAACTCCCAGCAATTAGCGGCACTATTAAACTAGGCGCTAACCTTGATATCGGTTACTACGACCAAGAGCAGCAACAACTGCATCCTAATAAAACAGTATTAGATGAAGTCTGGGATGATCACCCAGAAGTTCCAGAAACGGAAATCCGTTCCCTGTTAGGAAGCTTCTTGTTTGTTGGAGATGATGTTTTTAAAACCGTTCATGAGTTAAGTGGTGGGCAGAAGGCTCGGTTAGAGTTAACCAAACTCTCATTTCAGCCAATTAACTTCTTAATTCTCGATGAACCAACCAACCACTTAGATATCGACAGTCGGGAAGTTCTTGAAACTGCCATTAACGAATTTTCGGGAACCGTTCTCTTTGTATCTCATGATCGTTACTTTTTAAACCAAGTAGCAACTGACATTTTAGATATGTCCGCAACGGGAATTCAACATTACTCAGGAAATTACGATAGTTTTCTTGAACAAACAGCAAAATTGGTCGACCCAGTGAACGTTCCTCAAAAAGCTGCAACTAAAAAGCATTCCTCAAAATCTACGGGTCAACAAAACTATCAAGCTAGCAAGCAAGAGCAACGTGCCCGTCGTAAATTGGAACGGGAGGTTTCAAAATGGGAAACCACGTTGGATCAACTGCAAACGCAGCACGATCAAATCGAGCAACAAATGAGTGATCCTGAAATTGCCACCGACATTGCAAAGCTAAGTGATTTGCAAAAAGAACTTGATCAATGCCAGGCTGAAATGGATCAAGCTGAGGAAAATTGGACAAGTGCAGCTGAACAACTCGAAGAATTTAATCAATAATTATCCATCTAAAGAAACGGCCCAGAGTGCTGAAAGCGCCTCTGAGCCGTTTTTTACATGCCAAATTAAATTAATAATTAACCTTCACTACTTCACCCGCACTAATAACTTTCGTTCCAGATGGTTGTTGAACAATCAATTCGCCATCTTTAGCAATTCCCTTAACAACTCCTTTAACTGTACCACCCGCTAATTGTAAGGTAACCTCACGGTTCATTAAAATCAAACGTTGCTGATACTCACCAATAAATTGTTTTTTAAGGTAGACTAACTTAGTTTGCCAAACTGCCTTGATTATGTCAGCCGCCAATCTGTTCCGATCTACTTCCTGCTGCGCAATACTGCCAGCTTTTGCTTGGAGCTGTGCAGGAAATTTAGCTGTCGTTAAGTTAATTCCCAAACCAACAATCCATTTGGCTGACTGGCCTTCCAGAATTGATTCCACCAAGATTCCTGCCACTTTTTTCTTGTTCAGTAAAATATCATTAACCCATTTCACCATAAACCTTTTCGTCGGGTAAAATTTTTCTAATACCTGAGTAATCGCTACCGCTAAGCTGGTTGTAAAGAGACCAGCATGCGATAATTCAGCAGTGGAAATTTGTGGTAATAAAACACTTAAATACAATCCAGAGTTTTGTGGTGAATAAAATGACCGTTTGCCCTTTCCATAACCAGTCGTCTGTGTTTCTGCAAGGATTGCTGTTGGACGCTGGCCATGAAGACGTTTGGCAACATTTTGCGTCGAATCAACTTGGTCTTTAACATAAACATTTCCCGGGAAATCATCTCCCAAAAATTGCTTAATTACTTCTTCTTCGAGTTTCATTTTCCCTTCCTTATTGTTATAAAACAATAAAACCCCATGCCCCCTTCGAAAGAGCAATGGAGTTTTTTGTTTAAAAACTATTTTTCGTCTGGGGTAAGTTGAATTAGCAAGTCTTGACTATCCATGACTGCCCCTTCACTAGCATAAATTTTGGCCACTTGACCACTAAACGATGCCTTAATCGTGGTTTCCATCTTCATTGCCTCAGTCACAATCAATGAATCACCTTTTTGAACATGATCGCCTTCCTTAACGAGAATTTCGACCACTGTTCCGTTTAATGGCATCCCAATCTGTCCTGGATCACTCGGATCAGCCTTTGGAACCTTAACTTTGGCATCCGCATGTGTTTGATCTTCAACTGGCAATTCAACCTGCTCACCATCAACTGCAAAGAAGAGGTGCCGGTTACCATCAACATCGACATCTGAAATGGAGTCTAAGCGAAGGATTTCGGTCTTCCCTGGTGCTAAGTGCACGTGAACCGTTTCGCCCGGCCGCATCCCTTGATAGAACGTATTCGTATCTAATACACTGATCTTTCCATACTGCTGGTGTCGCTTGAAGTAATCCATAAAGACATCCGGATAAAGAACGTAGGATAATACCTCTTCTTCACTCGGCTGTCGACCAATCTTCTGGGCTAAATCAGCAGATTCCTTAGTAAAGTCAACTGGCTTTGCTAAACTCCCTGGACGCACTGTAATTGCTGTTTGACCCTTTAAGACAACCTTTTGTAATTCCTTTGGGAAGCCCCCATAAGGTTGACCTAGATCACCAGCAAAGAAGTTCACTACCGATTCAGGAAAGTCAAGGGTCGCGCCCCGTTCCAGAATATTGTCGGCCGTCAAATTATTTTGAATCATGAAAATAGCGAGATCACCAACTACCTTGGAACTTGGGGTCACTTTAACGATATCCCCAAGGAGCTGGTTAACTACTCGGTACATTCGTTTAACCTGTTCAAAGTCGTCAATTCCGAGTGATTTGGCTTGCTGTTGCAGGTTGGAATACTGTCCACCCGGCATTTCAGTTTCATAAATATCTGGTAATGGCGCATCAATCCCGTTGGCAAAGTCCTTATACAGTGGCCGGATTCCAGCCCAATATTGGTTAATCTTTTCAACATGATCAATATTCAATTCGGGTTGCCGATCATTTCCTTCCAAGCTGTAGTAAAAACTACTCATACTTGGCTGACTCGTAGTACTAGACAGAGCACTCATTGCAACATCAACTACATCGACACCAGCCCGGGTAGCTTGATCATAAGTAGCAACCCCATTCCCAGTTGTATCGTGCGTGTGCAAATGAACTGGTACATCATACTTAGCCTTTAGTTCGCCAACTAATTCGTAAGCTGCATCTGGCTTGAGCAAACCTGCCATGTCTTTGATGCCCAAGATTTGGGCACCCGCATCAACCAACTGGCACGCTAATTGCTTGTAGTAATCCAGCGTATACTTCGTTTCATGAGGACTTAATAAATCGCCCGTGTAACACATGGTCCCTTCAGCAATCTTACCGGTCTGCCGAACATAGTCAATACTCTTTTGCATTTGCTCAACCCAGTTCAAACTATCGAAAATTCTGAAGACATCGACGCCATCTTCCGCACTACGGTCAATGAATTTCTTTAAAACATTGTCTGGGTAGTTCTTATAACCAACTGCATTCGACCCCCGCAAAAGCATTTGCAACATTGTATGTGGCATTCGTTGACGCAGCATCTTTAGCCGTTTCCAAGGATCTTCCCCAAGGAACCGGTACGCAACATCAAAAGTTGCACCGCCCCAAGTTTCTGCAGAAAAGACGTTTGGCAATGCCCGGTCGTACACGTCTGCCACCGGCAGCATGTCATGGGTTCGCATTCGGGTAGCAAAGAGGCTTTGATGAGCATCCCGCATTGAGGTATCAGTTAACAATACCAATTTTTGGTTTTTAACCCATTCAATGGCAGCAGCTGCCCCGTCACGATCAAGAATCGTTTTGGCATTCACGATCGGCAACAAACTATCATCATTAAGGTCAAGTCCATGTAACTTAACGTTGGCTGCATGGACCTGTTTTTGCCGTTGAACACCATTAAATCCATTGACCGTAACATCACCAACATAATTAAGTAATTGCTGTTGGGTATCTGGCTGATGATCGAATTTAAATAACGATGGTGTTTGATCAATAAATGCGGTGTGGGCTTCTCCCTTTTGGAAGACCGGGTTCTTCAACACATTCAACATAAATGGAATGTTCGTCTTAACCCCACGAATCTGAAATTCATTCAGAACCCGGATCATCTTTTCTACGGTGTTATGGAAAGTTCGGGCATGAACACATGCTTTAACCAACAGTGAATCAAAGTATGGCGTCACAACAGCACCAGCATAGGTATTTCCACCATCAAGCCGTACTCCATTACCACCTGGAGAACGGTAAGTTAAGATTCGTCCTGTGTCTGGCATGAAATTATTTTCTGGATCTTCAGTAGTAACCCGACATTGGATCGCATAGCCGTTCATCGTTAACTCATCCTGTGCTGGTAAATGCAGATCTTGATGGAGATCTGCACCAGCCGCGATACGAATTTGGGAACGAACAATATCAACCCCCGTGATTAATTCAGTGACGGTGTGTTCAACCTGAATTCGAGGGTTAACTTCAATGAAGTAAAAGTTATCCTTAGTAACCAGGAATTCTACGGTCCCGGCGTTTTGATAGTGAACACCCTTCATTAGGCGAACCGCAGCATCGCAAATTTCTTTACGCCGCTGGTTATCCAACGCCAAACTAGGTGCAAATTCAATTACCTTTTGATTTCGCCGCTGAACTGAACAATCCCGTTCAAAGAGGTGCATCACATGACCATGTTCATCGGCCAAAATTTGTACTTCGATGTGCTTAGGATTTTCCAAGTATTTTTCAACATAAAGTTCATCATCACCAAATGACGCTTTGGCTTCACTGCGTGCTCGATTGTAAGCCGTCTTTAGATCTTCATCATCCTTAACAATTCGCATACCACGGCCACCGCCACCCATCGCTGCTTTGATCATGATTGGATAACCATGGGTATGCGCAAAATCAGCCATCTCCTGCATTGACTTCACCGGCTCATTAATTCCCGGAATAGTTTGCAAGCCATTCTTTTCGGCAACTTCCTTCGCCGTAATCTTATCACCAAAGATCTTCAACTGCTCAACCGTTGGGCCAATAAATGTGATGCCATTTTGCGCACACTTTTCCGCAAATTCTTCATTTTCGGCTAAAAAACCATATCCTGGATGAATTGCATCCGCTCCCGTTTGCTTGGCAACCCGAATAATATCATCCATATCCAGGTATGCATCAATTGGCTTTTTGCCCGCACCAATTTGATAAGCTTCATCAGCCCGGAAACGGTGTACACCGTACTCATCTTCCTTCGCATAGACTGCTACGGTTTGCAAACCGAGTTCGTGACACGCACGAATAATGCGGATCGCAATTTCACCACGATTGGCAATCAATACCTTCTTCAAATTTTCCACCGCCTTAAATAACGAACATCTTTCCTACTTCACTGCTTAATCATACCATAATCTGCGTTTAACAGGGCTGGAAAATGAGAAATTGATTAAAAAGAACAGGGCGAATTATTTTCACCCTGCTCATTCATTAACTATTCTTTTTTATTAACCGGAAATGATAATCCCGGTACTGCATTTAGATCATTACCTGCACGATCGCCATGGCGATAAGCAACTTCGGCCGCCGCGCCAATCATTGCCGCATTATCACCACAATATTTCAACGGTGCTTGCAGCATCGTTACATCTGGGAAATTCTTACGCATCTCGTTCGTTAATCGTTCACGTAATCCTTGGTTAGCCGCGACCCCACCAGCTAAAATTAATTGTTTAACTGGATATTCACCTAATGCCCGCAGCGTTTTTTCTGTCAGTACATCAACCACACTCTGTTGAAAACTGGCAGCTAAATCATACTTATTTAACTGCTCACCACGTTGATCAGCATTATGACATGTATTAATGAACGCACTCTTTAATCCAGAAAAACTAAAGTCTAGATTAGCTTCCTTTTCCATGGCTCGTGGAAAATGGAAAGTATCTTGTCCCTGATGCGCCCATTCGTCAATGGTCTTTCCTGCTGGATAGTTAACTCCCAACACCCGACCAATTTTATCGTAAGCTTCACCGGCGGCATCATCTCTGGTCTCACCAATAATTTCGTATTCATGTTCACTAGGCATATAAACTAATTCTGTATGGCCACCAGAAACTAATAACGCCATTTGAGGAAATTGAAATTCACCCACAAACCGTGCCGCATAAATATGGCCCTCCATATGATTAATTGGCACAAGTGGTAACTGATGAGCCCATGCCACCGTTTTAGCTGCCGTAACCCCAATTAATAAGGAACCCACTAATCCTGGACCATACGTGACCGCAACCGCATCTAAATCTTGATAATCCACCTGAGCCGTTTCCAAAGCCTGATGAATACACCGGGTAATCCACTCAATGTGATGGCGACTGGCTACTTCCGGGACGACTCCACCAAACCGTTGATGGCTTTGGATTTGTGTAGCGACAATGTTAGATAATATTTCAACCCCATTTTTAACAACTGCAACACTAGTTTCGTCACAACTCGACTCAAAGGCTAAAATAAGCGTATCTTTTGCCATTGGTTAATTTCCTTCTCTTTCTAATTTCTTTAACATATCAAATGCATCTTCACCGTTATCTCGATAATAATGTGCGCGAGTCTGGGTTTGCCGAAAACCGATCTCCCGATATAAGCGTTGGGCCTGCTGATTGGAGCGCCGCACTTCCAAGCTCATACTTACAAACTGGTCTGCTTGCGCCTTTCTTTCAATTTCATTCATTAAAAAGGTCCCCAGCCCACGATATTGCCAAGTAGGCAATACGCCAAAATTTGTGATATGAACATCCTGTGCATAGGCATTAAAGGCGGCACCAATAAATCCCACTAATTGTTTAGAATCCACGTCAATTAACAATAAATAAAGGGTATTGGGCCGATTCAAATCAATTTTAAAGGCCATTTTATTCCATGGCGTTCGTCCATAAATCTTTTTTTCGACCTCTAAAAGTTGTGGGATATCCAGTAACTGCCCTCTGACAAGTCGATACCGCTGCCGATTAATAATGATATCATGATCTTGGTAATGAACCGGTTTGCCATTCACATCATCGAGAAAGCCTGCAAACCAGCGACTAAACTTCTTGAACATAGTTAGCGTCACTATGCTTTCCCGGATGTTGCTTTAACCAGTTTACTTCCGCTTCAGTCATCCGTAAGTAATTTGGTACAAAATCATCAATATTACCCACTGCTGCTGCTTGTTCGCCGAGACGGGCTAATTGATACGTTGAAGGCAACGCATACGTTTGCGGCAGTAATTGGATGTTATCTGGTAGTTTAACCCCTTCTGCACTGATTTTTTTCGTAAGTTCGCCAACTAGGTAGCCACTCTGGCCACGCTTAATTACTGTCTCAATTAGTTGCCGATAGCCAATATGTTGTTCAGGAATGACATTGGTTAGCTGACCATCCTGGTATTGGTAACCGCCGGCAAATACATTTCCCCGCCGCGCATCCATAAACGGAATAATTAATTGGTTAGTAATTGGTGGAACATTCGCAGCAATGACCTTCAAACTTGAAACTCCAACCAAGTCTTTTCCTAAGGTCATTGCTAACGTTTTGGCAGTCGTTACCGCGATTCGCACTCCAGTATACGAGCCAGGCCCCTTAGCAACAACAATTCGATCAACATCGCTTGGTTGCCAACCAACTTTGGTAAAAAGATCATTGATTGCGGGCAAAACATAAACGCTATGGTTACGCACCATGTTTAATGTAATTGTAGCTTTTAATTGATCATCCTCCACAAGCGCAACACTCATGGGATGATTAGAAGTGTCAAGAGCGAGTATCTTCATCTTTCTCCGTCCTTTCATACAGTAAGTATCTTACCATATTCGTCAAGTGAGCTCAGTGAGTTTCAACATAAAAACGGCGACTGGTTAATCCCAGTCACCGCTGATTTATTTAATTACGATCATCATAGCCCTTTGGATGGGTTGAATGCCACTTCCATGCCGTGGCAATAATATCATGAACATCATCATATTGTGGCTTCCAGCCCAGTACACTGCGAGCCTTATCACTAGCCGCAATTAATGAGTCTGGATCTCCTGGCCGCCGGGCAGCAATCTTGGCTGGAATTTCCTTGCCAGTTACTTCCCGTGCTGCTTCTAGCATTTGCTTATTAGAGAACCCTGTTGAAGAACCAAGGTTAAATGCGTTAGATTGGTTATTGTCTTCCAAGTACTTAAGTGCCAAAATATGCGCATCCGCTAAATCCATTACGTGAACGTAATCACGAACGTTAGTACCATCAGGAGTATTATAGTCATCACCAAAAATACTTAATTCTGGTCGCTTTCCTTGGGCAACTTGCATAATGATTGGAACCAAGTGGGTTTCTGGCCCGTGATCTTCCCCAATCGTGCCATCTGGAGCAGCCCCCGCCACGTTGAAGTAACGAAGCGCCACAAACTTAATGCCATAAGCTTTATCTGCCCAGGCCATCATATGTTCCATCATGAGCTTAGACAAACCATATGGATTAATTGGCTTTTGCGGATCCGTTTCTTTAATCGGCATGTGCTCTGGAATACCATAAGTAGCGGCCGTCGAACTAAAGACGATGTACTTAATTCCAAAGTCGCGCATCGCTTCCAATAAAGTAATCATTCCACCGGTGTTATTGTCAAAATACTTCAGTGGTTCACTCATGGATTCAGGAACGATCGAGAATGCCGCAAAATGGACAACTGCCTTAATATCTTCGTTTAAAAAGATGCGATCCAGGAAAGCCCGGTCACGGATATCACCTTGATAAAACTTAGCTTGAGGATCAATTGCTTTCTTATGGCCAGTCGACAGATTATCTGCCACAACCACGTCTTCGCCATTTTCAACTAACCGTTTGACCATGTGTGAACCGATATAGCCGGCCCCACCACAAACCAAAATTGCCATCTTTGTTTGCCTCCATTTTTAATAAAAGTTTACTAAAACTTTACTAGCATTATACCACGTTTTCATTTTAACAGAGATTTGATTTTAAATCTCTTGTAATTGGCTTCGTTCAATTTCGTGATCTAGGTATTCAAATAATAAGCCTTCACGGAGACCATTATTACTGAACCGGACTTCACGTAAATTCAGTTGTCTTAGTAACGCCATTAATGGCAGGAGTCCGCCAACGATCACATCCGCACGGGAGCTATTGATACCACGAATTCCGGCCCGCCCATTGCGGTCAGTCGCTAACAACTCATGCATCATTTGGTTGGCTTCGCTGGTTTGCATCGTTAGCCCATGAACTGGTTGGACAGTTGCCGGATCCTTCGCTAATTTCCACCGGTACATTTTGGCTAATGCACGATTACTACCGCCAAGCGCCACCACTTGCGTATGACGTGCCCGATTTAACCACCGCTGGGTCGATAACATTTCATCAACCTTAATTGTTGCGTCGTAGAGGTCAGCTGCCCTAACCTGGTCATTCAAATGATACTTTTGAGAAAGTGTCACTGAACCAATTGGTAAACTTACTAATTCTTCAGCCTGCCCTTGATCAACTAAAATCATTTCCATACTGGCACCTCCAGTATCGATGATTAGACCATTATCAATGGGTAAAGTACGGGAAACGCCGACATAATCTAAGTAAGCTTCTCGTTCACCCGAAAGAATTGTAAAACGGATGTCGAGCTCATTTTCGACCCGGTGTAAGAATTCTGCTTGATTAACCGCCTGCCGGACAGCAGCAGTGGCAACCGCAATTAGTCGCACATTCTTCAATTCTGCGCAAATATTTTTAAACCGGGTTAACGTTGCGATCGTTCGCTCCATTGGTTCCGGTTTGAGAACCTTTTCCGGCCCCATATTTTCTGATAAACGAACATACTCTTTTTCATAACGGACTAATTCTGTCCGCTGATTTTCAAAAATACGGGTAATTCGTAAACGACAAGAATTCGATCCCAGATCGATAATTGCTAAGTTAATACTCATCGGCTACTCCTTTTCATTGGTCACAGTCTTGTTTAACCGCAGACCAGAAACGTGCTTAGTTAAAGTTTCAAAAACGTTACTAAAATGCTTTTTGTTTTTGCGCTCATGCTTTTCTTCTTTACGTAATGTTGTGGCCTCATCCATAAAGAATTGTTGTGAGTTCACCGGTTTTTGACCGTCTGGATGCATTTTGACATAGTGATTGCCCACTAATTGCCAAGCTTTAGTATTATCATGCCACATTTCGTGAAAAATACTAATTGCCCGGGATTTGGTATCATCCTCCGTTACCGGGAATAATTCTTCTACCCGTCGATTTAGATTTCTCGTCATCATATCAGCACTCGCCAAATATATTTCCTCATGGTCGTTTCCGCTAAAGTAATAAATTCGGGAGTGTTCCAGGAACCGTCCCACAATTGAATGGACTTGAATGTTACCATGCAATTCTGGTAAATCATTTCGTAAACAGGTAATCCCACGAACAATTAGACGAATCTGTACTCCCGCAGCCGCCGCTTCATATAGGTGAGCAATAATCTGCTTGTCGGACAAGGAATTCATCTTCATACCGATCAATGCAGGATTACCACTTTGCGCAATTTTTATTTGCTGATCAATTTTCTCGTTAATAAAATCCCGAATCCCGTTTGGTGACACATGTAACTTATGGAAATACTTCGGTCGTGCAAAGCCAGAAAGCATATTAAAGAGGTTCGTCATATCACTACCTAATTCATAATCACAGGTAAGTACGCCCATATCAGTATAGAAATGGGCAGTAACATCATTATAATTACCCGTTCCTAAATGCATGTAGCGCCGTAAACCATCTTCATCCCGGCGAATAACTAACGCTAATTTACAGTGCGTCTTTAACCCCGCCAGTCCATAGATAACGTGACATCCCATTTGCTCCAGTCGGCGTGCCCAGCGGACATTATTCTTTTCGTCAAACCGCGCCTTAACTTCGACCAAAACAGTTACTTGTTTTCCACGTTGGGCTGCCATACCAAGATATTTGATAATCGGTGAATTTCCGGATACCCGATAAAGAGTCATTTTAATCGCCAAGGTTGCATCATCCAACGCCGCTTGATGGATAAAATTGACCACCGCTTGAAAATCGTCATATGGATGCTGCATTAAATAATCTTTCTGCCGAATAGCATCGAAAATATTATGATCCATGTCTAAAATTGGGTTCAAATATGGTTTAAATGGCGAATAACGTAAATCATCATGACCATCGACCATCCCAGATAATTTTTTCAGAAAGCTTAAATCAACTGGACCATCCACCCGGTAAATAGCATTCTCAGCCACGTGTAAATTATCGCATAAACGCTCTTCTAACCAGCGGTCAAAGTGATTGCCGATTTCAAGTCGCATTACTTGGCCATGTTCACGAGCTCGTAACTGGTGTTGAACAGACCGCAATAAATCAGACGTATCCTCTTCGGCTACATCTAAATCCATATCCCGCATTACACGATACGTACCGCTGGCATCAATTTTGTATCCAGGAAATAGTACTGCCATAAATTCCTGAATCAAATCATCAATTAATACAAAATGATTCTTTTCCGGTAATTTCACTAACCGCTTATAGATACTTGGCACCCGGATTGTTGCAAATTTATCGCCATGGTGCCGACGGTCTTCATGCGGTTCGGGAGTTTGACCAGCTACTTCTTGGTCACCCTCCAAAACCGGATCATTTGCCGGCTTTCCATGCTTTTTCCGGTGAAGTTTTACCGCAATATTTAATGACCCATTATTAATAAATGGGAAGGGGCGGGAAGCATCGTCCGCCATGGGTGTCAATACTGGCAATAATTCATCATTAAAGTACCGACGGGTAAATTCGTAATCACGATCTGGTAAGTCTCGCTCCCGGAGAATTTGAATATCATGGCGAGCTAATTCGGTCAATACATGCTCGTTATATACTCGGTAGCGACGTTCTACCATCTGGTGTTCCTTATCATTAACAGCTGCCAACTGCTCTTCTGGCGTCATTCCAGAAGCATCCGTCGTTGTCACTTTAGCTGCGGATAATTTGTGTAAAGAAGCAACTCGGACCATGAAGAACTCATCCACATTGCTTTGGGTAATCCCAACAAAGTTCGCTTGCTCCAATAGTGGATTATGCGGATCTAGCGCTTCATCAAGCACACGACCGTTAAAATCAATCCACGATAATTCACGATTAACGTAGTTCGTTGGTTTATAGAAATTTTTGTACATCGCTTAATCCCTCCCCACAATTATCAGTTTAGGATGTAATCCATAAACTTCGGCGAATAACTGGTTCTTCCGCTCAAACGCCCACTGTTCCAAAACCAAATCATCAGTGGTTTTGACTTTAATCTGTAAGTCATCCCCAACTAGTGCTAAATGAACTTGGAGAATCTTTTGCAATCGTGAATCGTCTAAGGAATCTGCTACCCGTAAAATCGCTGCTAATTGGGCAACCGGCAATTGAATTTCACTATCCAAGTGCATGTAGTGCGGCTGACTAACTTCCGGCGTTTCAGAACTGTGGTACCGTGAAACTTCAGCAATTACTTCATTGTCCTGACTGGATAAACCAATTAACGGGTTAGCTTCCAGAATATACGCTGAATGGCGATAGTGCCCTTGCGGATTAATAAAGTTACCAATGTCATCAACCTTACATGCTACCTCCAGTAACAAACGATAATGGTCATCTAAGCGGTGAATTGGCTTTAACGCATCATACAACTGCATTGCAACTGCGGTCACAAACCGCTTATGACTTGAATCAGCACCATAACGAATTGCTAGATTATCGGCAGCCGTTTTAACCATTTTAATAACCACTTTGGGGTGTGCACGCGTGACCTCTAATCCATCGAGCACTGAAACGTCTGTCACATAAACTTTTTTGACGTTCAATAACCGCATCATTTGGCGAACAATCAAATAGGTTGGTAAGACCCAGTTAACACTCTGTTCATCAACATCGTAGTGATGAATAATGTATTGATCCGAAGCGTTCAGTAAGTGTTGATACCGTTTATGAAATTCCTTATGGGGAACCTTCTCAACATGCTTTTCAGCTGGTAAATACCGCTCTGCTAACGTTTCGGCACCTTGAATTAACATTGTCGACTCTTCATTATTTTTCAATTCTGGCACTAAGTACTCTAGCTTTGAACTAATGTAATCTAAAATAATGTCACTAGGGGTGGCTGCTGTTTGCCGTAAATTATTAACCAATTGACTAAGGCGCGCCTTCCCCAAATCAATTTCCCAAGAACGGGTATACTTACCCTTTTTGTAGTAGGCTAAATTACTGGTGTTAAGGCCAATATTTAAGACGTATCCGGTTAACTGTTTCTTCTCAATTTCCTCGTGCTCGACAACTTGATCAACCGCTGCTAGGACATTAGCTAGTGTTTGATCCTTGTTTAACCACTTAATTTTTAATCCAGTCCGCACATAAATTTGATTTGCAACATACTTTCCCGTAACTAGATCAATATCCGTCAACGCTCCGTATAGGTAATAATTAGTTACTTGGTAGTCCGCCAGTAACCTTTTAAAGCCCAGCAGATTATTCGCAATAGCTGAAATATTTTCCGCGTAATTAGCAATTGCTTGCTGCCCGACATGTAAAGATCCAGACCGGGCTTCATTGATAACCTGGTGCTTATCTAAATCAATGATCCTTAAGGTTAACCGATCGGGTTTTAAGAAGATTAATCCCAATAATCCTTTTTCCACAGCAAACACCCCTTTACTTCTCCTTATTACTATTTCAGAATACCACGGACCATGCAAAAAAGGGAATTCATCGATTGATGAATTCCCTTTTAAATCTTCACTGCCATTTAATCGTTGCCGTAGCACACTTTTGTGTTCCTACCCAAATCTGATGCTGGGTCGTCCATTCCTGTTCATTATTTTCTAGAGTAATGGCCAGACTGTTGACCACTGTCTGTGGACGAACCTCATGCTCATAATTCATCCGGATCTCCACTATTTGGTGTTTCTGTAAGAAGTCATGATCCAACGTATCAAGCATCCAATCAAAATACCGGGCATTATTCACATGACCGTTGTAATCAATATCAAAATAACGAACCTGGTAGTGGTTTTCTCGCCATTCATCGGTTGCCGTCACTTTATCTGGACGGGCCACCTTTGGCAATCGAAGACTGCTGGTTGCTTCATATGGGACCATAATTGTTTCTGGAATTTTAGCCATTCGGCGTATACTTAAATCCATGTAAACAAAGAGGCCGTTCACTGTCCCAATAATTTGATCATGACAGTCCTTGATCACGAATTGGCGAACTACAAAGTATTTATTGTAAGCAATAATTGCAGTTTCAAATTTGATCTGTTCATTTTCTTTCGGCCATTCTCGTTGAAAATGCCCTTCATAATCAATAATCACCCAGCCACCGCCAAGCTCTTTGGTGACATGTTCATCCACCCCTAACTGAGCATTCTGCTTTTCGGAAGCTAAGATCATCAATGCCACTAGCATACTCAAACTGAGGTGACCACTGGGATCACATTCATAGTAATTAACTTGATGCTCAAGGATAAATTTTTGCCCTGCCATAATAACTCCTAAAACTGGTGATACTGTTTATACAACTCTTGTCGTTTAATTCCTAACCGCTTTGCTACCAGTTTAATGGCAGCATTCGTACTAAGTCCATTAGCTACTTCTTGGTCAACCTGTTCAATTGGCGTCCCCTGCGGTTGTTCCTGAGCCTGCTCAATTGGTTGATCATTACCGGCCACTAAAATCACAAATTCACCCCGGACCGGATTCGTGTCAGTCCACTCGATAGCTTCAGCAAGTGAACCACGAATAAACTCTTCATAGCGCTTGGTTAACTCCCGAGCTAAAACCACTCGTCGATCCATGCCCAAAACCTCCGCCATCGTTTTCAAAGTTTTTTTCAGTCGGTGGGGTGCTTCGTAAAAAATCATTGTTTCACGATGCGTTTGAAGTTGTTTTAACTGGCAGACTTGTTGTTGGTGTTTACGCTCTAAAAAGCCATAAAAAGTAAATGGCTGCGGACTCAGCCCCGATGCAATTAATGCCGTGATCCCAGCGTTAGCACCCGGAAGCGGCACAACAGGGATATCCGCGTTCACACAAGCAGCCACTAATTCCTTCCCCGGATCAGAAATAGACGGCATTCCAGCATCACTACATTGGGCAATTACCTGACCCGCCTTTAATTTTTCAATTAACTGGGGGATTCGTTCTGCCGTGTTGTGTTCATGAAACGAAATCGTGGGAGTATGAATATCAAAATGATTGAGTAAGATTTGCGTATGCCGAGTATCTTCGGCAGCAATTAGGTCGACTGCCGTCAAAGTCTTAATTGCTCGCATGGTTATATCGTCTAAATTACCAATTGGTGTTGGTACTAAATACAGTTTTCCAGCGTTTTCGCGAAAACTCGACATTGTTTGCATTATCATTTACTCCTTAATTATGCCGCCCATAAATAGCATCTAAGCAAAACGTACAAGACTCATTTGGCTCAAGGCGTTTACCGTACATGTCATTACAAACATGAAACCCTTCCTGATAGAGCTTTTGCAACATTTTTCGTGACTCAGAAAGACCTTCCTCTTGTTTTTGAACATGTTTATCCGCAATCACTTCGTGTAAGTGCTCATTTTCAATCGTTAGCCGCGCATTTTCTGCTAAGACCTTAGTCATCCGGTCAGAAAGAATTTCAATGCTTTCCATTAAATCCTTGGTTTGTTGACTTAACCGGGCAAATTGCTCGTAAATTTCGCTCTTATCAACTGGTTGTTTTTCCATGACAATTCACCTACCCATGTAGCAACTTTAAGATCCGTAACGTTTGCTGTTCGGCCACGTTTTGAAAACTAATATTTTGTCCCAACATCTGGTGAGCTTCAAGAGTCACCTGACTAGCCTGAATTAACTGATGCATCGAATACCGCTGGACACCATTAACAATGATTTCCTGCCATTGCTGAAAATACAATTGATTACTTTCTGCTGGCATTAATTTAGCAACTAGTCCATCACGCCAGATTAACGCCATTAAATCCAGCATCAGTAATTGCTTTTCTCGTTCACTAGCAAGCCCCTTCATGACTGTTTGAATATCCACGAAAGCCACGGGATCTCCTTGAACTAATTCTTTAAACCACTGCACAACTGTATCAATCGCTTTTGCTAACCAATCATCAGCTACCCATTGAGCTGCCTGCTCTGCTGAGTCTGTTAACCCTAAAATAATTGATCGTAAGTATTCTGGAATTTTTTTACTATCCAACAACTCTTGAGTAATTGTCTTAGCAAGCGGTTGTAATTCAATAATCTGGGTTCGGGATTGAATCGTGGGCAACACTGCATTTTTATTATTCGTTAACAAAAAGATGTAAATACCCGCCTCTGGTTCCTCAATAAATTTAAGGAGACTGTTTGCAGCACTAACGGTCATTTTATCGGCATCTTCGATAATAAAAACCTTTTTCTGGCCTTCCATCCCGGATTTGGTAAACTCTGCCTTTAAATGACGAATTTGATCAACTTTAATTTGCCGTCCTTCTGCAGTTGCTCGAACCACATCAGGGTGGTTGCCTGATAAAATTCGTTGACATTCATCACACGTGAAATCTGGCTGACCTGCTTGACGATGGGAACAAAAGATACTCAGTGCTAGCCACTGAGCTAATTCCTGTTTTCCAGAACCATTGGGACCCACAAATAGATAAGCATGCGCTAATTCTCCATTACTAATAATGTGTTGAAAACGTTCAACAATCGCTGGCTGCAAATCCTGGGCTGTTAATGATTGCATTCCCACGTTGTGCTCCTCTCATTGTTGCGCTTAAAAGTGCAACATTTTATCGACCGGTAAAATAAATACCGTTGCACCGCCAACTTGAACGTTAACGGGTACAGAATTGGCAGCATTGTCAATATAGGCTGTTGGCGTCATATATTCTTGACGGGTCTTCGCATTCGCCTTAATAATCTCTAACGCTTCATCCACTCGCTTATCCTTGACCACAATCATAAATGTGGTGTTCCCCTCATGAAGGAAGCCACCAGAAGTGGCCAACTTAGTGACCCCAATTTTATTTTTTGCTAGTGCATCCCGAACCCGATTACTATCCTTCGGTTGCACAATCGCCATAATCATTTTCATAAGTTCTTCCTCCTTCTCATTCCTTATTCAAGGTTGAAACGATTTTGAATCATTTTCTGCACCGTATTAATAACTGTTGGCAGTGGCTGACTCGCATCTACTAGTTGAATTCGCTTTTGGTGACGTTGAGCTAAAGTCAGGTAAGCATTCCGAACATCCTGGTGAAATCGTAACTTTTCCCGATCTAATCGGTTAACTTGATTTTGCCGATGTTTACTAATTCGTTCGAGCCCTAATTCTGATGGAATATCCAGATAAATAGTCAAATCAGGGAGAAGTCCATGAATGGCAAACTGGTTTAATTCCCAAATATCATCCGCACCAAGATGACGTCCACCACCCTGGTAAGCGACCGAACTATCAACGTATCGATCACTCAAAACAATCTTTCCCGCCTGTAATGCGGGCTCAATATCTTCTACAATGTGTTGCCGACGGGCCGCAGCAAATAACAATGCTTCCGTCCGTGCATCCATATTTGTATTGTGATCGTCAAAAAGAATCTGTCGAATTTGTTCTGAGATTCGGTTACCACCCGGCTCTCGCGTTAATAAGACGGCTTGTTCCCCATACTTTTGCGTCAGCCATTCTTGAATCGCGCTGATAACACTTGTTTTCCCTGCACCATCGGGCCCTTCAAATGAAATAAACCTTCCTTGCATATCTATTCTCCTAATGTTGGATGACCCCATCATTAAGGTGCCCATGTGCTTTCCTTTTCCGGGCCCACTGATAAAGGTACATGTATTTGCATTCCTGCAGTTTAGTCCGATCAGTTAATTCGCTATCAACGTGGCCTTCATAAACGGCTTGTTCCGTTTCGCGCGCCTGATTCCAACTATCTTTGGTTGCATAAATTAATTGCATGAGTTGACGATTACCGATTTTACGCATCCGCTGCGGATCACTTTTAAAGAGCATGTCTACATCTCCGTTCTTCCTTGAACCGCCTTAAATAAAGTGACTTCATCAGTGTAGTCAATATCCGCACCTGCAGACAAACCATGGGCAAGCCGGGTGACCTTAATTCCCGCGGGCTTCAATAACTTGGCCAAGTACTGAGCAGTTGTTTCCCCATCCATTGAAGCATTGGTAGCAATAATTACTTCCTTAACTTCTGAATGCTTTTTCAAACGCTCAATTAATGATGAAATGTTAATATCCATCGGACCAGTGCCCTCACTTGGAGAAATTGTCCCGTGTAATACGTGGTATAAGCCATGATACTCATTCATCCGCTCCATGGCCATTACATCACGCGAATTTTCTACCACCACAATGGTCGTTTGATCACGCCCTTGATCCTTACAAATTGGGCATGGATCGTCTTCGGTAATGTTTCCACAAATAGAACAATAGTGAAGATCCTCTTTAACTGATACCAAAGCCTTAGAGAAATCTTTGACATCATCTTCATCCATGCCGATTGTGTAAAAAGCGAGGCGAGTTGCTGTTTTTTCCCCAACTCCGGGTAATTTCATGTAGCTCGCAATCAACTTAGCAATTGGTTCTGGGTACTGCATACTACATCCCTAATCCCTTAGTGTACTTACCAAGTTTTTGCTGCGTTGCAGCATCCACTTTTTTGAGGCCATCATTGACCGCTGCCACAACCAAGTCCGTTAACATTTCAACATCGTCAGGATCAACCGCTTCCGGCTTGATTTGTAAGTCAACTAACTTTTTATCACCGGTAAATTTCGCACTCACCATGTCATCTGGTGCAGTGCCAACAAATTCCTGTGCTGCTAAGTCCTTTTGCTCTGCCATCATCTGCTTTTGCATTTTTTGGGCTTGCTTCATCATTTGTTGCATATTCATTCCGTTCATTCCACGCATTGTTTTATTTCTCCTTTATTAATACATCTATTCAAATTAATCATTCTTAATTTCCACATCACCAGTTCCAAAAAACTTTTCGGCTTGACTGGTAATTTGATCATGTTGCTTTTGCTGACTCGTCTTTACTGGATCTTTTACTTGAGTGGTCGACTGCTTTTTAAAATAGCCTCGATCTGCCAAAAAATCATGCCGGATTTGTGGCCATTTGCCACTCGGGACAAACGCAACGTGCCGTTCACTACCAGCAATCTTTTCCAGCCCTTGATTGACATCATCAGCCAAATTCCCGACTGACGCTTTTTGAAGTAAAAAACCATTATCAAACGCTACCACAACCCCATCCGGACTTGCTGCAACCGGCTTAGAAAGTTCAATCAGTGACCGATAAGCTGGATTCAGCAAATTTAAAATATCTGGCCACATGTTTTGCAAATCAACTAAATCTTGCTTAGTAGCATGATCTAAGATTTGGTAAACCTGTTCCAGGTTAATCCGCACTGGTTGACCAGTTGGTGCCGCCTTTTTAGGCTGTACTCGAGGCTGATTAACCGGTGGGGCTTGTTTTGATAACTTTTGAACCATTTGTTGCAAAGATTGAACCTGTTGCTTAAGCTGATCAATTTCATGTTGATCAGCAGTCCCAGTTGTTGATGGTTGCTCACTGCTAATTTGACTCAATCGAATCGTTAATACTTCCAAATAAACATCTGGATGGGTAGTAAACCGCATTTCATCTTGAACTTGGTTTAAGACATCAATCATCTGATAGAGTTGTTGAGTATTGGCTAACTGACTAAGTTCTTGAAAGTCCGCTTCTTTTAACCCTGTTGCTGCTATTTCAATGAGCTCCGGTGACTCTTGGTACAACAACAAATCACGAATAAAGGAAATTAGGTCCTCAATAAAGCGTTGTCCATCTTTTCCTTGACCCAAAATCTGGTCCATCGTCTTCAAGGCAGCCGGGCCTTCATGGGTAGCAACCTGTTGAAAATACGTTTGCAGCAACTTTTTGGTAACACTTCCAGTCACTAGCAAAGCATCATCTAATGTTACATCATCATCACCAAACGATAAGGCCTGATCAAGAATACTAAGTGCATCTCGCATTCCACCTTCAGCAGCATTTGCAATCACCCATAGAGCCTTTTCTTCATACTTAAATTTCTTTTGATCCAAAATGTACTTCATTCGGTCAAAAGTATCCTGCGGTGAAATCCGATGAAAGTCAAACCGTTGCACCCGACTTAAAATTGTTAACGGAATTTTATGTGGTTCAGTGGTCGCCAAAATAAAAATAACGTTAGCTGGTGGTTCTTCTAAAGTCTTAAGTAGTGCATTGAACGCGCCCGTCGATAACATGTGGACTTCATCAATTATATAAACCTTATAATCTGCTTGAGTGGGCGCATATTTAGCTTTATCACGAATATCACGGATCTCTTCCACACCATTATTAGAAGCAGCGTCAATTTCAATGACATCGTTTAACGTTCCGGCAGTAATTGATTGACAAATCTCACATTCGTTACAAGGTTCCCCATCTTTTTGATGGTGACAGTTAATCGCTTTGGCGAAAATTTTGGCTGCCGAAGTTTTACCAGTTCCCCGGGGCCCAGCAAAGAGGTAAGCATGACTAATCTGATTGGTAATAATCGCATTTTTTAACGTCTGGGTAATGACTTGTTGACCAACAACATCAGCGAACCGCTGTGGTCGCCAAACCCGATACAATGCTTGATAGCTCATAAATTTCCTCCTTGATGAACAAACTTCTGCTAAACATTATACTAGGTTTTACTCACGGGATAAAAGCGAAATCTTGACTTCATACAACAAAAATAACCTGGAGGGGGCAATGTTCCCTCCTCCCGTACAACTCTCTACTATATAGTGATATTTTGAATCTAAAAAAAGGGACTGGCAATTGCCAGTCCCTTGAGTTAATTGCATATCAACTTAGAGCACAAAACACATCAAACTTAGTGCTGCTTCCTTCCGGATCTGACACGGTTCGTAAGCGCGTCCTTGCCCTAAGGCCTTACGGCAATAAATATCATACACTATTTCTTGGGTAAAAACTAGTCTTGTTCACGGTTTCTTTTTCGTTTTGCTAATTTTTTTCTTTTGCGAATTTCACGAAAAAAGTGTTTTAACATCTGACTGCACTCATCCTGTAACAACCCTTGATGAACCGCCACTTGATGATTTAGTCGGGAATCATTCAGTAGTGTATATAAACTATTGACTGCTCCAGCCTTTGGATCCGGTGCAGCATAATATACTTGGCGCAAACGTGAATGAATGATTGCACCACTACACATAATACACGGCTCCAAAGTAACGTAAAGATCGCAGTCTTCTAATCGCCAACTATGAAGAGCATCACAAGCTTCCATAATTGCTAACATTTCAGCATGGTAAATACTCTGCTGATATTTCTCACGCATATTATGTCCCGCGCCAATAATTTGTCCATCTTTAACAATGACCGCCCCAATGGGGACTTCGCCTAACAACTCTGCCTGGTGTGCTTCATTAATGGCCGCTCGCATAAAGTCTGCCGGTTCCGTATAATTAAACATCTCCATATGTCACCTCCAAACAACAATTTGTGGTCCATTTTCTTTCTATCATACCTAATTTTAAAATAAAATCGACTGTCAATTCAGTCATTCCTCTAAAATTAATTTACAAAAAAGTTGAAAAACTAAAACGCTTTGCCACCACCATATATGGTGGATTAATAAAACTAATAACACAATATCTGCTGTTTACACGTTGATTTTTTACCGAAAAAAGCTATACTAAGAAACATCAATTACAAGATTTAGATTAATCTTCGGGAGGATGAGAGTGATGGTAACTGTCTTTTCAAAAAATAATTGTGTCCAATGTAAAATGACCAAAATGTTTCTCAAACAACATAATGTTAGTTTTGTCGAACATAATATTGATGAACAACCAGAATTTATTGAACGGCTTAAAGCTGATGGTTTTCGTGCCACACCTGTGGTTAAGCTTCCTAACGGCGATGCCTTTTCTGGATTTCGTCCTGACATGCTGAAACAACTTGCCTAAGGGTTTCAAGCTTAACAGGCACCGGTAAATATACAGTGCCTGTTTTATTTTTGCTATTTTTAATCAACCTAAGAGATAAGAGAGTGTGTGAATTTATGGCTTTATCAGACATCGACCTAACCAAAGTTAAATACTTTGATTACAACAACGAAATCAATATTCCTAAGAATGGTCAAATCCAATTAGACAAAGATAAGTTAGCATTAGACGATTTTATTAAAAATAACGTTGAACCAAATACTAAGCACTTTGCTTCTGTTCAAGAACGACTAACGTGGCTAATCGACCATGACTATCTGGAAGAAGGGTTCATTCGTCAATATCGTAACGAATTTATTGACAAATTGTATAACTATTTAAAATCTAAGCACTTCCATTTCCACTCATTCATGGCAGCATACAAATTCTATGCTCAGTATGCTTTGCGGACGAATGATAAGGAATATTACTTAGAAAATTATATCGATCGAGTAGCAATGAATGCACTTTACCTCGCTAATGGAAATGAGGACTTAGCGATGGACTTAGCGCATGAATTAATTAATCAACGTTATCAACCAGCTACCCCTACCTTCCTTAATACGGGGCGTAAACGTCGGGGTGAATTCGTTTCCTGCTTTGAAATTCAAACCACGGATAATATGAATACCATTGGTCGAACCATTAACTCTGCCCTCCAGCTGTCCAAGATTGGTGGTGGGGTTGGTATCAACTTAACCAACCTGCGGGAAGCTGGCGCCCCAATTAAGAAGATAAAAGGTGCCGCCAGTGGTGTGGTCCCAGTTATGAAACTTTTGGAAGACGCATTCTCATATTCTAACCAACTGGGACAGCGGCAAGGCGCCGGAGTTGTGTACCTCAGCGTCTTCCACCCAGACATCGTCGAGTTTCTTGGTGCCAAAAAGGAAAATGCCGATGAAAAAATTCGAATTAAGACTCTTTCTCTAGGGGTGACTGTTCCTGATAAGTTCTATGAACTCGTTGAAAACGATGAGGATATGTACTTGTTCAGTCCTTATGATGTGGAACGGGTCTATGGCGAACCATTTGCCTACGTTGATATTACCAAAGAGTACGATAACCTGGTCGCTAACGATGAAATAACCAAGAAGAAAATTAACGCCCGCGACCTTGAAGATGAAATCTCTAAACTACAACAAGAGTCTGGTTACCCATACATCGTTAATATTGATACCGAAAATCGTGCCAATCCGATTGACGGTAAAATCATTATGAGCAACCTTTGTTCAGAAATTGCCCAAGTGCAAAAGCCTTCTGTCGTGAATGATGATCAAACCTACCAAGAATTAGGGACGGATGTTTCATGCAACCTAGGTTCTACTAATATTGCAAATATGATGGAAACTCCCGACTTCGGTAAGTCAATTCGTGCCATTACCCGTGGTTTAACCCACATTTCTGATATTGAAAACCTGGACATTGTCCCATCAATCAAACGTGGAAATGCTCGGTCACATGCAATTGGGCTTGGTGCGATGGGCTTGCATGGTTATCTCGCAAAACACCACATTCAATATGGTTCTCCGGTTGCCCTAGAATTTACCAGTGTCTACTTCATGTTATTAAACTACTGGACATTGGTTGCTTCACACGAAATTGCCGTTGAACGACATGAAACTTTTGCTGATTTCGACAAAAGTGCCTATGCGGACGGTTCCTACTTTGATAAATACATTACGAAAGATTGGGGACCACAATCAGAAGCCGTTCAGGAATTATTTAAAGGAATCTTTATTCCATCCACTGATGACTGGCAACAACTCAAAGCTGCGATTATGAAAGACGGGATTTACAATGCTTACCGACTTGCGGTGGCGCCGAACGGTTCCACTTCCTACATTGGTGATTCGACTTCCAGTCTTCAACCGATCATCAACAAAATTGAAGAACGACAAGAAAAAATGATTGGTAAAATTTATTATCCAGCTCCGTACTTGAGTAATGACACAATGCCTTATTATAAATCTGCTTATGATACTGACATGCGTTCAGTGATTGATACCTATGCAGCTGCTCAGCAACACGTTGACCAATCGCTTTCCATGACACTTTTTATGCGTTCCACCATCCCTGAAGGAATGTATGAATGGAAAGACGGTCGCACAGATAAGATGACCACTCGGGATTTAAACATCCTTCGTCACTATGCTTATCAAAAGGGGATCAAATCAATCTACTACATTCGGACATTTACTGACGATCAAGACGAAATTGGTGCTAACCAATGTGAGAGTTGCGTAATTTAGTCAACACGATATAATTACTAAGGATTTAATCGTTTTATTAATAAGGAGATAACGAATGAAAATTAAAAACTATCAGGCCATCAATTGGAATGAAGTTTCCGATATGATTGACAAAGCCACCTGGGAAAAGTTAACCGAGCAATTCTGGTTAGATACCCGAATTCCTGTTTCAAATGATTTAGATGATTGGCGTGAATTAGACACTGATCATCAATGGACCGTCGGCCACGTTTTCGGTGGTTTAACCCTTCTAGATACCCTTCAATCTCAAGCAGGATTAACTGCCTTGAAAGAGGATGTTAAAACGCCGCACGAAACTGCAGTTTTAAATAACATCCAATTTATGGAATCAGTTCACGCCAAGTCATACTCCACCATCTTCTCCACCTTAAATACTCCAGATGAAATTCGTGAAATTTTTGACTGGTCAGATAGTGAAGAATATTTACAAAATAAAGCTGTTAAAATTGGTAATATCTACCTAGACGAAAGTGTTGACCCTCTGAAGAAAAAGGTTGCAAATGTCTTCTTAGAGACGTTTTTGTTCTACTCTGGTTTCTACACTCCACTCTACTATCTTGGGCATAATAAGTTGAATAACGTTGCCGAAATCATCAAATTGATTTTACGGGATGAATCAGTGCACGGAACGTACATCGGCTACAAGTTCCAAGTTGGTATGCGTCAACTAAGCGAGAAGCAACAACAAGATATGAAAGATTGGATGTATAACTTCCTTTACGAACTATACGATAATGAAGAAAATTACACCCACCTGCTTTATGATCAAATCGGTTGGACTGACGATGTTCTAACCTTTATTCGTTACAACGCTAACAAGGCCTTAATGAACCTTGGTCAGGATCCATTGTTCCCAGATACTGCATCAGATGTTAATCCAGTCGTGATGAACGGAATTTCTACCACTACTTCTAACCATGACTTCTTTAGTCAAGTTGGTAATGGTTACCGGCTCGGTGCAGTTGAAGCAATGAACGATAGCGACTACCATGTCAAAGATCCTAATGCTGGTAAAGACCGCAATTCTCGTAATTAATTATGATTACTAACCGCGACATTAATTGTCGCGGCTTTTTTATACCTGCTCATAGCTGCAACAATATTTATTTTTTAATTTTTGTTAGTCGTTTCACAATCTATACCGAAATTCAGTGTAAGCGCTGTCATTAGCATCGGCATAGCCTTTATATTTCTGACTCTTTTGTTTACCATAAAACCTTGTGAGAAAGTTGCTTTACCGGTCTTGTGTTTTTATTCACAATTGCTATTTACATTTCAAAAATATTTTGTATACTGTAATTGTTCAGTTATTAACAAACTTTTTCAATAACAAGGGAGAATTATTATTATGGCTGATTCAAAAAAGAAAGTTACCGAAGCAACCGCGACTGATCAAGCTGCGGAAGCTAAAAAACAAATTGATGATTTAATGGATAAGAGTGAAGTTGCTTTTAACGAACTACGTAACTTTACCCAAGAACAAGTTGACCATATCTGTCAAGCCATGGCCCTCGCTGCTGAAGAGCATCACATGGAACTGGCAATGGAAGCTGCCGAAGAGACTGGCCGTGGAGTTGCTGAAGATAAGGCCATTAAAAACATCTACGCTAGTGAATATATTTGGAATAACATCCGCCACGATAAGACCGTTGGCATTATCAAAGACGATGATGAAAACCAAACTATTACCATCGCCGACCCATTAGGGATCATTGCTGGGGTGGTTCCAGTTACTAACCCAACTTCAACGGTTATTTTCAAGTCAATCATTTCTTTGAAGACGCGGAACACGATTGTCTTTTCGATGCACCCACAAGCATTAAAAGCCTCTATCCACACCGCCCAAATTCTTGAAAAGGCAGCTGAAGAAGCAGGTGCCCCAAAGAATGTAATTCAATGGATTACTAAACCTTCACGTTACGCAACTGTTGACCTTCTCCAACACGAAAAGACAGCAACCATCTTAGCTACTGGTGGCCCAGGCCTGGTTAAGGCTGCTTATAGTTCTGGTAACCCAGCATTGGGGGTTGGCCCTGGTAACGGTCCCGCATATATTGAACGAACAGCTAACATTCCACGGTCTATTTATGACATCGTTCTTTCAAAGACCTTTGATAATGGGATGATTTGTGCTTCAGAAAACTCCATCGTGGTTGACGATGAAATCTACGATCAAGTCAAAGCTGAACTGAAGAAGTGGAATTGTTACTTCATTAAGCCAGACGAAATTGATACCTTCACCAAAGGTTTCATCGATCCTAAGCGTCACCAAGTAGCGGGGCCAATCGCCGGCCGCTCAGCGAACGACATTGCTGAAATGTGTGGTTTGAAGAACATTCCTGCCAATACCAAGGTATTAATTGCTGAATACGAAGGAGTTGGTGACGACTACCCACTTTCAGCAGAAAAACTATCCCCAGTCTTAACCATGTACCGAGTTCACTCCCACAAAGAAGCCTTCGATAAGTGTAAGGAACTTCTACATTATGGTGGTGAAGGTCACACGGCTGCTATTCACACAACAGATGACAGTTTAGCAACTCAATACGGGTTGGAAATGCGGGCTTCCCGGATTATCGTAAATTCACCTTCTGCACTCGGTGGGATTGGTAACATCTATAACAACATGACCCCATCATTAACCCTGGGAACTGGTTCGTATGGTAAGAATTCCGTTTCTCACAACGTTTCTGACTATGATCTCTTAAACTACAAGGTCATTGCAAAACGGCGCGAAAACCGGCAATGGGTTAAGATTCCCCCAAAAGTTTACTTTCAACGGAACTCATTAAAGGAATTGCAAGACATTCCAAACATTAACCGGGCCTTTATCGTTACCGGTCCAGGAACTGTTAAGCGTGGTTACGCACAACGAGTAATTGACCAACTTCGTCAACGTCCGCTGGAAGCACACTTCCAAGTATTTGACGAAGTTGAAGAAGATCCATCAACTGATACTGTCAACAAAGGGGTTGCGTTAATGCGTGACTTCAAGCCTGACACAATTATTGCCCTTGGTGGTGGTTCACCAATGGATGCCGCAAAGGCAATGTGGATGTTCTATGAACACCCAGAAACCAGCTGGAATGGGGTTAAGCAGAAGTACTTGGATATTCGGAAGCGGGCTTACCAAATTGGTAAACCACACAAGGCTCAATTCATTGGGATTCCAACCACTTCTGGGACTGGTTCTGAAATTACTTGTTTCTCGGTTATCACGGATTCTAAGACCCATGTTAAGTATCCATTAGCTGACTATGCCTTAACTCCGGATATTGCGATTGTTGATTCACAATTCGTTGAAACTGTGCCACCAAAGACCACTGCTTATACTGGACTAGATGTCCTTTGTCACGCTACTGAATCTTATGTTTCAGTAATGTCCACTGATTATACCCGTGGTTGGTCACTTCAAGCCATCAAAGGGGTTATGGAAACCTTAGCAGCTTCGGTGAAGGGTGATCAAGATGCACGGCGGCGGATGCATAACTACTCAACGATTGCCGGAATGGCCTTTGGTCAAGCCTTCCTTGGTATCAACCACTCTCTCGCCCACAAGATGGGTGGTGCCTTTGATCTCCCTCACGGTCTTTGTATTGCAATCGCCCTTCCCCAAGTAATTCGCTTCAATGCTCAACGCCCACAAAAGCTGGCAATGTGGCCACACTACGCTACTTATCATGCTACGAAGGATTATGCAGACATTGCACGATTCTTAGGACTTAAGGGTGACACTGATGAGGAATTAATGGAAGCCTACGTCCAAAAGATTATTGAATTGGCTCATGAATGTGGTGTCACATTGAGCCTCAAGGCCAATGGTGTTAGTCGCAAAGACTTTGACAAAGCCGTTGATAAGTTGGCTGTATTGGCTTACGAGGACCAATGTACTACAACCAACCCAGTTGAACCATTAGTAAGTCAACTGAAGGAACTCTTAGAACGTTGTTACGATGGTACTGGTGTTGAACCGCAAGACAAATAGTCGGATTTAACTATTCAAACCGGAATGCCCCTTGGCATTCCGGTTTTTTGTGTTATTGTAATGGTGGAATTTTAAGAACGGAGGAAGCTTATGAAACAAGCATTAACAATCGCCGGTTTTGATTCAAACGGGAGTGCCGGTTTAGCTGCAGATTTACACTCATTTTATGCCGCGAGCATTTATGGTCACGGTGTTTTAACCGGTGTCGTGGCTGAAAATGCAACAACGATTACTGCAACCACCACCACGTCGCCAAGTTTTATCAAAGAAGAATTTAATGATCTTGCTGAGTTTCACATAACGGCTGCTAAGACCGGGATGCTTGCTAATTCAGCCATTATCAAAACCGTGGCTAACTGCTATTCTACGGCCGTCTTTGGCCCATTAGTGGTCGATCCGGTCATTATCACTAAGCGCCACAATCGTCTGCTGAGTGACGATGCCTTTACAGATTTTCGTCATGAGTTAATTCCATTGGCGACTGTGTTAACACCTAATTTTACCGAAGCTGAAGAACTTCTCGACCATGACTTTACTAATCAAGCCGATATTGTGGAAGGTGCACATCAGCTGCAAGCCATGGGCGCTCAAAACGTGGTAATTAAAGGTTCCCATGATCAAGCCCAGCCACTTATTCATAATTACGTTCTTTTGGCGGACGGTACTGATTTTTGGATGAATAATCGGTTTGTTAAAACTAATAAAGTCAACGGTGCTGGCGATTCCTTCTCGGCCATCATTACTGCAGAATTAGCAAAGGGTCAGCCCGTGGTCAACGCAATTAAGCGGGCTAACCAATTCGTAGATGTCGCTATTCACCATCCGCTGGCAGTTGGTCAAAACTTTGGTCCCATTAATCACTGGGCGGGAGAAAAAGCGTTCACCAATGACAACGATTCCATAGATGGATAACCTAAAATTTGTTACACTTAAATTAACTAAATCTCTTGGAGGTTCATTATGAAAGCCGATACCTATTTTGATCACGAACATATTAATCAAGTCCTGGATGAAATGGAAGTTTTAGTAATTGGAATGCATGATGGAGAAAGCATTTATCAAACCCCCGTTCATTTTGGCTATGAAGAAATCGACGGTCAATATACGCTTTGGTTCCATGGTGACGATGCCCACACCACCGGTCGATTATTGGCTGCTGATCCCCACGTTGGTTTTGAACTGGATGGTGGGCAAAAATTCCGCCTTGTACCAAAGCCTTTCCATTACAGTGCTGAGTTTAAAAGTGTCATTGGACAGGGAATTGTGACGAAGGTAACCGATCATCAGGAAATGCTGCATGGTCTCAATGTCATGACTGACCACTATATCAAAGAACACCCCGAATTTACGGAGCGGATGCTAGGTAAAGTGACCGTCTGGCGGCTTGATGCTAATAAGATTTCTGCGCGGATCCACATTCCTGCGGGGATCAAAGATATGCAGCCGGGAGAAAAATTATCTGGTCCAGAAACCGTTTATGGTGATCCCAATACGACAGTGGACCTGGATGCGCTCGCGAGCGCATCCCAAAATGCCGATTATTCAGATGTCTATACTGACGACCATTCAAAAGATGAGCCATCTAAATAACCATTCATCATCATGTAAAAAGGCGAAGGTGCTGACAAAACAGCTCCTTCGCCTTTTCTTAACTTAATTAAAGGGATCCCACGTGTACTTTGCCCGTTGGCCCCCAACCAATTTTGGCCGCGAACGCAAGTAACGAGTGTGGGCCTGACCAACAGTATCAATTGTAGTCCGCACCGGAATTTGAACTGCCTGAACGTGCATACCAATATCGCAATCCCCAATGTCCATCCCAGCTTGAGCAGTAATATGTTCAACTTCTACTGGATCCTCAAATCGTTCAAAAGCGGCAATTTGAGCTGCTCCACTGGCATTTACTGATGGATAAACTGTCACAATCTCCCAACCATGTTGTTTTGCTACCTGACGTTCCACCGTTAGGGCCCGATTAATCTCCGCACACCCTTCAACCGCTAAATTAATGCCCCGGGGTGCCAAAATATCCACTAATGTGTTAACAATCGTTCGTCCGACATCTACTGACGGTGCGCCGCTTAACTTTACTCCTGCCACTTCACTCGTCGAAATACCTAAAACAAAAGTATCCCCTGCGTGTAAATTAGCCACCTTCAGTAACTCCTGCACTCCTTGGGTTACCTGTTGCCTAACCTTGGCTAAATCAACTGTCACGATCATCACCTCAATCATATTGTACCGAATTTGAAACCGTTCTCGCAACCACCATTAATTATTTGAAACCGTGCTTTCTCTGGCCACCAATTTTGATGGTAGAACCACTTGCCATGGCACTGTCCGCCGGTTGCGCCACCGATCAAGCAGTAGTCTAACTGCTGCCCGCCCCATTTCACTACTTGGTGCGTGAACTGAAGATAATGAAGGCACTAAGTAAGACGCTACTTGTGAATCGTTAAAGCTGACTACCTCAATATCTTCAGGAATTACCAAGTGATGCAATTGAATGGAACGATATGCACCGATCGCTAACTGGTCACTAGCAACCACCACGGCGGTTGGTAATGTGTCATTGTTCAACAACTCCTCCATCGCCTGGTATCCCTCATGAGTACTCCAATCGGTCGTTAGATTCTTGGATCGCAAGTGGTGAATCTGCATCCAATTAAGATAGGCCGTAGTCCGAATATCAGTAATCTGCTCACCAGTGATTCCCGTCTTCTCCATCTGATTAATTGCTCCGCCAATGAGCGCGATTTGGCGATGTCCCTGTTGGTAAAGCATGTTCAGCGCTCGTTCGGTTTCGGCATGGTAATTATTACGGACAAGATCAAATTGATCAAAATAACGGTACTCATCCACGACCACCAAATTACGGTTGCAACGGTAAACACTATTCAAAAAGCGCTCACTAAACGTACCAATGATGATCACCCCATCAAACTTGCCTACCGTTTGATAATCAAAGTCAGGATTCGGGAACCGCACAAAGGCCCCAATTTTAATTGCCAGCGTGGCTGCTTCTTCATGAATCCCCTCATCAATCGTCGCGAAATACAGGTCTCGGGTCTCCTGACTACTGGTTAGTGAACATAACACGATCAGCTCACGGTCCCGGTGGGGCAGTGATTGCACCATTTCACGATGTTCACGCGGATCGTAATGGAGCTTTCTGACTACCTCCATAACCCGCTCTCTCGTGGTGGAACGAACCGAAAACTTTTTGTCCTGGTTTAATACCCGGGAAACCGTTGCTGGAGAAACCCCCGCTTCTTTTGCAATATCACGAATACTTGCCATTTGTCTTCTCCTTAGATCCTTTTGTTTATTAGGATAACACTAAATGTTTACTAATAAAATAGTAAACGTTTCATTTGCCTTTATCACACCGTTATTGCCCTTCTGTTTCATTTTACAAGTCAAGGAAAGCGTTTACTGTAAGCGCTTTTTATTTTACTCTTGAATCATCAAATGAAAGGGTGTTAGCTTATGATTACTTTTGACGAAAAGCAACGGGTCTTTAACCTGAGTAATTCTTCAATTTCTTACCTTTTTTCAATTGAAGAGGGCGGCCTGTTAAGCCATTTGTACTATGGACCGAAGATCCGTCATTACCATGGCGAACGTCGCTATCCACGGGTTGATCGGGGGTTTTCTGGTAACCTGCCACAATCCATGGACCGGACCTATTCTAAAGATGATTTACTTCAAGAATATTCCGGTAATAATACCGGAGACTACCGGTTGCCAGCCATTACCATCAAGGGAGCTGATGGCGCCCGCTTAACTGATTTCCGCTATGATTCCTACCGGATCCTTTCTGGTAAACCAGCCCTCCAAGGTTTGCCTTCATCATACGTTAATGACGACGATGAAGCACAAACTTTGGAAGTAACGTTAAAGGATGCCACACTCGATGTGGAATTAATACTGGTTTATACCATCTATCAAGATCGGCCAGTAATTACCAGGAATGCTCGTCTGAAAAACACTAGTAATCAAGCAATTGAAATTGATAAAATTGCTTCGCTTCAACTCGACTTACCAAAGTATGATTACGACCTTGTTTACTTACCTGGCCAATATGCGTTAGAACGACAAACCCGGCGGATTAATCTCCATCAAGGAATTTTTGAAATCTCTAGTCGACGGGATTCTAGCTCTCACCATATGAATCCATTTGCAGCTTTAGTCGACCCTAACACGGATGAATTTAATGGTAATGCCCTCGGCGTACTGTTGGTGTACTCTGGTAATCATCAAATCTCAATTGAACGGGATCAAATTGA
Source organism: Candidatus Limosilactobacillus excrementigallinarum (assembly GCA_019117445.1). GTDB lineage: Bacteria > Bacillota > Bacilli > Lactobacillales > Lactobacillaceae > Limosilactobacillus > Limosilactobacillus excrementigallinarum. Next base: position 43,368 of record DWZS01000035.1, read on the forward strand.
TCAAACCCGTTTAATTGCCGGAATTAATGATTTTAACTTTGCTTGGCATCTTGAACCGGGAGAAGAATTCCAAACTCCCGAAGCCATTACCGTCTTTAGTACGAAAGGTCTCAATGGCATGTCGCAAGCATTCCACCACTTACTGCGTGAACGAGTTGCCCGCGGTAAATTTAAGTACGCTGACCGTCCAATCGTTATTAATAACTGGGAAGCCACTTTCTTTGACTTTGACGACCAAAAACTTGATGAAGTCGTTAAAGAAGCACAGCCACTAGGCATTGAAATGTTCGTTCTTGATGACGGTTGGTTTGGCCATCGAAATGATGACAATTCATCACTCGGTGACTGGTTTGTTAACCACGATAAGGTTAATCTCCAACGGGTTGCTAAGCAAACGCATGACGCTGGAATGAAATTTGGCCTTTGGTTTGAACCAGAAATGGTTTCGGTGGATTCTAAACTTTACCGTGAACATCCCGAATGGGCTTTAGCGGAACCAGGACGGGGATCGACTCTCTCCCGGAACCAATTAGTACTCGACTTTAGTCGTCCAGAAGTTGTTGATAACATCTTTAATCAGATGTGTCAGATTTTAGACAACGTGCCGATTGACTACATTAAATGGGACTGCAACCGAAACTTAACGGAAGTCTTTTCCCAAGCAGCTCCGGCTGACCATCAAGGGGAGATCGCCCACCGCGTGATCTTAGGTGTTTACGATCTAATGGATCGCTTAACGAAACGTTACCCAGATATTCTCTTCGAAGGTTGTTCTGGTGGTGGTGGTCGCTTTGACGCCGGGATTCTTTACTACATGCCACAAAGTTGGCCATCTGACGATACCGACGCTGGTGAACGACTCAAGATTCAAGATGGAACATCGTTAGTCTACCCAATTTCTTCCATGAGTGCCCACGTTTCAGTATCACCAAATCAACAAACTGGTCGTGACATTAGTTTCAAGACCCGTGGTGATGTCGCAATGGCAGGCGTATTTGGTTATGAACTCGACCTGGCAGATTTAACTGACGATGAAAAAGAATTAGTTAAAAAGCAAATTGTTTTCTATAAAAAGCACCGGCACCTAATCCAATATGGAGATTTCTACCGCCTAGAAAGTCCATTTAAGGGTAATACCGTGGCTTGGGAATTTGTCAGTCCTGACAAATCAGAAGCGTTACTGTTCATGTTTAGAAAGCAACATACCAACCGGATGGAAATTGTTAACACGAAATTAACTGCATTGGATCCCCACCGTGATTACCGCGATGAAGATAGTCAAGCCGTTTATGGCGGTGATGAACTCATGAATGTAGGTCTCTTCCGTGACCCAACCCACGTTGGTGATTATTTATCAGAAGTCCATTACTTCAAAGAAATCTAGAGGTGACTAATTATGAGTAAGTGGAAAAACACAATTTGTTATGGTTTAGGAGCGTTTGGTCATGATTCCTTTTACGGAATCCTTAACACCTATATGCTAATGTTTATTACGAGTCTAATGTTCTCAAACGGCAGTAAGAGTTACACCACCAAAATGGTTGCCATCGTCACAATGATTTTAATGGTTATTCGGATCATTGAATTGGTCCTCGACCCATTCATCGGCTCCATGATTGATAAGACCGATTCTAAGTGGGGTAAATATCGTCCATGGATCTTTGGTACCGGGTTAGTTTTGGGAATTGGTAGCCCATTCCTCTTTACTACAATGGGCGGTATGTCGACCAATAACGGTGGCCTCTTCCTGGTTCTATTTACTATTTTATTCTTGGCTTTGTACTTAGTTTATGCCTTTAAGGACATCTCATTCTGGGGATTGCTTCCTGCAATGTCTCTCAGCTCTGATGACCGTGGATTTACTGCTACTGGTGCCCGGATTGGTTCCACTCTTGGTGGAAACATCATTACCGTTGTTTACGCTTCACTTTTGACCTTCTTCTCTGGTTCTAAGAACTTTACCGTTCATGGTTGGTTCATGTTTGCCCTTACCATTGGGATCGTTGAACTGATTGGTTCTTGTTTTGCAGCCTTTGGAACTAAGGAAAAAGACTCCGTCGTAACCGAACAAAATGCAGAAAAGATTACCCTGAAACAAGTTTTCCATACCCTGTTTCATAATGATCAATTATTGTGGATGTCCCTTTCCTACATCATCTACTGCTTAGGTACTTCTACTACGAACAACTTCTTACTCTACTACTTCCGTTACGTTTTAAACGCTCAATCAAGCTGGGCTTTGGTCGGCTGGGTCGGCATGGTAACCGGATTTATCTCCATTATCTCTTACCCAACCCTTGCTAAATACTTTGGTCGGCGCAAGATCATGGTTGGTGCACTTTGTGTTGAACTCATTGCCTTTGTTATCTTCTCATTCACCCAAACCGTAACCATGACCTTAGTTGCGCAAGTCCTTTACACCCTTGCTAACCCACTGGTCTTCATGGTGCTCTTATTAACCATCGCTGACTGTGTTGAATATGGACAATGGAAGACTGGTCACCGGTCAGAAGCTGCTACTTCCGCCGTTCGGCCAATGCTTGATAAGTTCTGTGGGGCAGTTACGACTGGATTAACTGGAATCATTGCTGGTTTGGCTGGGATGACTGGTAATGCCACTGCTGCTTCCATCTCCACTCATGATATTTTGATTTTCAAATCCTTCTGCTTCTACATCCCATTCTTCTGCATCTTAATCGGCATGATCATCTTCATCGCCAAGGTTAAGTTGGATGAAAAGATGCACAAGGACATCGTTGATAAGATTGCGCAAAACATCAAGGCCGAAGATAGCAACAATTAAATTTCATAACTCCCTATCTAACTCATTAATTTAATTTGATGCTTCGGCCTGAAAAAGGCGTCAGGGTTCCATTTCAGAACTCTGACGCCTTTTTATATTCTCATCTTTGTTATTTTTCAACCGTTACTCCAGCATGATCAGGACGTAAAACTTCAACGCGATCGTTCAGGTGGTGATCACGGAGCGCAGTAATTAAATCAGTAGCCTTATCATGCGCTACCAATGTCATAATCGTCGGCCCGGCCCCACTCAAATAGGTCGCTACTGCACCGTGATCATGAGCAATTTTACGAACTTTTGCTAATTCCGGCACTAAAGCAGCCCGGTACTCCTCATGAAATTCATCCGCCTCCATTAATTCTCCGGCTACAGCATAATCTGGTTTAAATAGCGCTGCCACCAGAGTATTGGCCACTGCACTAGCATGGGTAGCGTGATGATAAGTCAGTTCATTTGGCAATACTGCCCGGGCTTTCTTCGTTGCTAAATTATAGGCTGGAATATAGGCAACTAAATCAAATGGCGGTAGCGGAGCTTTCACTGCTGTAAAATGATCATTCACCTCAGTACCGACTACCAAACCACCCAAAATTGCTGGGGCCACGTTATCGGGATGCCCTTCAATTTGACTAGCAATTTCAACCTTTGTTTCATCACTAAGGTTTAACTTTGCTAATTGGTTGGCCAGTTCAATTCCCGCTACAATGGCACTCGAGCTGCTTCCTAAACCGTGAGTAACCGGGATTGCACTTTCGACTTTGAGGTGGTGTGGTGTTAAGTCAGGAGCCACTTTTAGTGCCGTTTTAACAATCATATTTTGGCGATCATGCGGTAAATTCCCCAGTTGATGATCGACTCGCCATTCATTACTCGGCCCAATCACGGTTAAATGCAGATACATCGAAACTGCGATCCCAATGGAATCAAATCCTGGGCCTAAATTAGCGCTCGAGGCTGGTACTTGAATTTTCATTCTGGTCACCACCCTACTTTAAAACCTTATATGCAGCGCCTAAGTTGATACTCGAATCTTTAGCAACCCGTGCTTTAAAATCGGCTAATTGTTGGGCAGTCATTTCATGAGTAATAATCACCACATGGGCTAAGCCATCCGCTTCTGTCTGCGTGATTTGACTAAAGCTGGCGTCAATTTCCGTCATAATTTGCGTTAACTTCAACATTTGCCCTGGCACATCTGGCATCATGATGGAAAGAAAGTATGGGTAAACGACGTCACGTGGTGCTGCAGGAATATACTGCCGTTGATAATTATTAAAGAAATTACCATTTGTTTTCAAAACTAGGTTTTTCGTGACCGAAATAATATCACTTAAAACACTATTGGCAGTTGGTAGGCCACCAGCCCCAGGACCATAGAAAAGGGTATCGCCCACAGCTTCCCCCGTTACCATGACCGCGTTATATTCGTTATTAATTGTTGCTAACGGGTGGTCCGCCGGTACTAAGGTTGGTGCAACTTCAACAAATACCCCATCATCAATTACCTGCGCGATCCCGACCAGTTTGATAACGTAACCGAATTTACCCGCTTGCTGCACATCAAAACCGTTTAAATGATCAATCCCCGTTACAGCAAAATCATCAACCGTTAATTGAGTACCAAAGGCAAATTGACTTAAAATGACCATCTTGTAAGCTGCATCCTTACCAGTAACATCATTAGTGGGATCCGCTTCAGCAAATCCCAACTGCTGGGCCGCTTTGAGTGCTTGGTCATACGACCAGCCTTGCTGACTCATTTGCGTAAGAATGTAGTTCGTGGTTCCATTCACGATCCCCTTAACCTCAGTAATTTTATCCGCCGCAAAACTATTAGTAATCGTCCGCAGAATTGGAATTCCCCCAGCTACACTAGCTTCATACATCAAATCGCAATGATGGTCATGAGCGAGTTTCACCAATTCTGGACCATAGGTTGCCAAAAGATCCTTATTCGCAGTGACCACATTTTTATGGTTACGCAGTGCCGCCTCAATGTATTCTTTAGCGGGATGGATTCCACCAATCAGTTCCAATACAATTTGAATTTCATCATCATTAATGACGTCATCAACTGACGTCGTTAGTTCAATTTTTCCTGCAACATCTTGGTGCCGCTCTGGATGATTCACGAGGACCCGCTTCACATTTAATTTGCGTCCGGTGACATTTACCACCTTATCTTCATTATGCTGGATCATCTGTAACACACCAGAGCCGACCGTTCCTAGGCCAAACATCCCGATTTGAATGGTTTCCATCTTGCCACCTCATTTTCTCATTATTTTTTCATTTTTAGCATTGTAACATACGTCCCTTCCAGGTTACAATAACCAATAATCAATCACTAAATCTAGAAATGGAGGCTTTTTCATGCAATACCGTAGTACCCGTGGCCAAATTACAGCAACATTAAATTCGCCCCAAGCAGTCATCCAGGGGCTTGCTCCTGATGGTGGTCTTTTCGTCCCCGTCGATTTCCCCAAAGTCGACCTACCGCTGCAGAATTTAGCAACAATGTCCTACCAAGCAATTGCGGAATTAGTATTAGGCTGGTTCTTTGATGACCTTAGTAAAAACCAGCTTCACCAAATTGTTCAAGGCGCCTATGGTTCCCAATGGGATGATGCAACTATCGCACCACTTTCAGAAAAGCACGCTGGTAACTACTATCTTGAATTATTTCATGGACCCACTCTAGCCTTTAAAGACATTGCGTTACAAGTCCTACCGCGTTTAATGCAAAAATCTTTAACCATTGAAAAAAACAGTAATGAAATTATCATCCTCACAGCAACCTCCGGTGATACTGGAACTGCTTCAATGCGTGGCTTTAGTGATCAAGATGGTACACGGGTGATTGTTTTCTACCCTCACGGTGGTGTTAGTCCTGTTCAGTTAAGCCAAATGTTAGGTCAGCGGGGAGATAACCTGACCGCCATCGCCATTGAAGGTAATTTTGATGATGCCCAAACTGCCGTTAAAACCATTTTTAATGATCAGAGCTTTAATGACCTATTAATAGCCAATGGTTTTCAATTCTCATCTGCTAACTCGATGAACATTGGCCGGCTGATCCCCCAAATTGTCTATTACTTAAGTGCATATGGACAACTTGTGCGGCGTGGAGACATTCAACTAGGTGACCAAGTCAACTTTACAGTGCCAACAGGAAACTTTGGTGATATCCTCGCTGGCTATTATGCTAAAAAACTTGGATTACCAATTAATCGCCTCATTTGTGCATCCGACGAAAACAATGTTTTAACGGATTTCTTTAAAACCGGTCATTATGATCGAAAACGCCCATTTTTCCTGACCAATTCACCGGCCATGGATATTTTGGTCTCCAGTAACCTGGAACGACTGCTGTTTGATATTTACGATGAGAGTGCTCCTAGTATCAAGCAGTTAATGAAACAGTTAAATAACGATGGTAAATACTCAATTGATGATGGTGCCCGTGCTAAACTGCATGAACACTTTAATGCTGGTTTTGCCACTCAGCAAGAGGTTCTACAGGAAATCAAGCGCATCTATCAACAGGATGGCTACGTGATTGACCCTCACACCGCCGTGGCTTCTTTCGTTGCTAACCAATACTATGCCGCCAATAACGATCCCACCCTAAATGTCATTATTTCAACCGCTAGTCCTTACAAATTTCCCGAAACAGTTTACCAAGCAATTACTGATAAGCAGAGTTCAGTCACGGGGTTAGATGCAATTACTGAACTACACAAGCTCCTTTTGCAACCATTAAGTCCAAACGTTCAGCAACTGTTTGATCAAAAGCAGCAGAGCGAACGAGTGATTCAGCCTGCCCAAATGAAATCAACTATTCGACAAATTCTGCAACTGCAATAATTGCAAATCAATGACAAAAGAGGAGCATAGCAATCAACGGTCACTATGCTCCTCTTTTAGGTAATAAAAAAACCGCCAAAATGGCGGTTTTTAATTGGGATAAAACTACTTAAGGGTAACAGTAGCACCAGCGTCTTCAAGCTTAGCCTTGATGTCGTTGGCTTCGTCTTCCTTAGCGTCTTCCTTGATAACAGATGGTGCGTTATCAACAAGGTCCTTAGCATCCTTAAGGCCAGAACCAGTGATGTCCTTAACAGCCTTAATAACCTTAACCTTAGCAGTACCTGGTTCAGTTAATTCAACAGTGAAGCTATCCTTAGCAGCACCGTCGCCACCAGCAGCACCTGCAACTGCAACTGGAGCAGCAGCTGAAACGTCAAATTCGTCTTCGATTGCCTTAACAAGGTCGTTAAGGTCAGAGATTGATGCTTCCTTTAATGAAGCAATAATAGCATCCTTATCAAAAGCCATTTTTAAATTCCTCCAATGATTAAATCTTGTTTAATTGATAGTTTAAATGTAACTGTAAGCACACAATTATGCGGCTTCGTCGGCCTTGTCGGCAACGGCCTTGACGGCCCGTGCGATCTTCCGCATTGGGTCTTGCAATGCAGATGCAAGCATGGAAAGAAGATCGTCCCGACTTGGCAGTTCAGCGAATTCATTGATTTCATCAAGCGTCTTGATGTCTTTTTCAATGAAACCACCCTTAATTTCAAGAGCATCGTGGTCCTCTGCAAACTTCTTCATAATCTTTGCAGGAGCAATTGGATCTTCATTTGAAAAGGCAACTGCAGTTGGGCCAACAAACACACTCTTTAAGTCTTCGTAATCAGTACCGTCAACGGCCCGTTCCAAGATCTTGTTCTTGATAACAACCATCTTGACACCAGCATCACGAAGTTGCTTACGCAAATCAGTGACTTCATCAACCGTCAAACCACGGTAGTCAACAACGATAGCTGATTCAGCATCAGTCAACAAACCATTGGCAACTTTAACGGCTTCAGCCTTTTTAGCAATAGCTGCTTCACTCATGAAATTACACCTCCTATATTAAATTTGGTACGGATTTAAAAAAATCCCTATGACCGGCAGACATAGAGAAGGAACATTTCATTTCTTCCTCGGCAGGTATGATTGAGGCTTGCGCCACCTGAGTCTTAGGCAGAGTCATATTTATAACCACTAAAACAGTATACATAACTCAAGTTCATTTTGCAAGGCGTCATTAAAAATAAAAAAATGCTTGCGTTAGATTTTTTCTAATGGTATTCTAATGTCAATCAAAATTTTGGAGGAGACGCAAATGTTACAACTGAATTTGACTCATTTTAATTTATCCTCTTCCTCAACCTCATCATCTCTGATTGTGGTTGGGTAATTTTGGTGTTCATTATTTTATAATAACAATTAATGGGCCGTCTCAACCACTTGCAGTTTTGCGAATGGTGCTTGAGGCGGCTTTTATTGTGTCATAGAAATGGAGGAATTAGTTATGCAGGATAAACAACCAACTGAAGACTTGAAGCGTTCGCTCGGCTTTGGCTCAGCAATTTCAATCGTGATTGGAACTATCATTGGATCAGGAATCTTCTTTAAACAAGGCTCGGTTTTAGATAGTGCCGGCAGTTCCACAATGGCTATTCTGGCTTGGGTCTTTGGTGGGGTTATTACCCTGACCGGTGGTCTTACCGTTGCCGAAATTGGTGCTCAGATGCCATATACTGGTGGTCTTTACGTATATATTGAGAACATTTATGGTCGGATTCTTGGCTTTTTGGCCGGGTGGATGCAAATTATTGTCTACGGTCCAGCGATCATTGCCTCGGTAGCAGGGTTTATGAGTATCCTCATGGCCAATTTCTTTGGATTAGGTAATGAATGGCGAATTCCATTAGCGATTATTACTGTTGGCCTCATTGGATTAATGAACCTGTTGGAAAACAAGGTTGGTGCTCTATTCTCCGTCATCACCACTTTAGGAAAATTAATCCCGATTGCCGCAATTATCATTTTTGGCCTCTTCTGGGGACACCAAGATGCCTTTGGACAAACTGTTCGTGAAATTCAGCAAAGTTCCGGTGGTTTTGGTGTCGCTGTGCTCGCCACCCTCTTCGGGTACGACGGCTGGATCCTGATTGCCAACCTTGGTGGCGAAATGAAGAATCCGCAAAAATTACTTCCGAAGGCGATCATTTTCGGAATCACTGCTGTTTTGATTATCTACACTTTAATTACCGTAGGAATTCTCCGTTTTCTTCCCGTTGCGACAATTCATCGCCTTGGTGAAAATACTACTGCCTATCTAGCAACCAAGGCCTTTGGACAGATTGGTGGTAAACTGCTGTCAGCCGGAATCATCATCTCGATGATGGGAACGTTAAACGGTAAAATGTTAACTTTCCCCCGCATTGTGTATGCCATGGCTAAACGACAAGACATCCCATTTTCGAAATTCTTAGCCTACCTCAGTCCGAAGGGTAAATCGCCAGTTACGGCTACTATTTTTATTGTCGTCCTAGCCTTCATTATGATGCTCTTCTTTGATCCAGATCACCTATCGGATCTCTGTGTATTTACGGTTTACTGCTTCTACATGTTGGCTTTCTTTGGGGTCTTTATTCTACGGAAACGTAATAAGTTTGCAAAGCGGCCTTTCTCGACTCCTCTCTATCCATTTGTCCCGATCATTGCAATTGCCGGTGGAATCTTTGTCCTCGTCAGTGAAATCTTCAATGACCCGGCGGGTGTTATTCTCTTCATCGGGATTGTGATTGTAGGGTTACCAATTCTTTACTTTGTTAAAAAGTATTACCAAAAAGGGTAAATCACCATATTGATAATATCTAAATCACACGGGTGCGTGATCACGAAGTCATAAATGTCTTCTGCCACGCACCCGTTTTTGGTTATCAAGTTGTTGTACAATTAGATTATCTAAGTTTGAGTGAGGTTAAAGTACCGATGAAGAAAAATGGATTACTATTAGTAAATCTTGGTTCACCAGATGAACCGACAACTCCTGCAGTTAAGCAATACTTAACCGAATTTTTAGGTGATCAAAACGTTGTTACCCTGCCCCGGTGGTTTTGGCAACCATTACTAAAGGGAATTATCCTGCCGACCCGTGCTTGGCGGTCAGCCACATTTTATCGTGATATTTGGGAACGGGATGGCTCACCCCTAATTGCTAATACTGCACGACTTACCAAACGGGTTCAGGATGCTCTACCCGATTGGCAAGTCGCCATGGCGATGACATATCGCAAACCGGCAATTTCAACGGTATTACATCAGCTCCAACAAACCTGTGATCAAGTTTATGTATTCTCACTGTTTCCGCATTTCACCCAAAGCACTACCCAATCCATCATTGACCAAGTCCACGCCGTTGATCCGACGATTCCAATCATTGACCGTTTTGCTGATCAACCTGCCTTTTTGGATCTCTTAGCGAAACATATTCAGGCTTTTTGGGATGATGGTAACTTCGATCAATTAATGATTTCCTACCACGGGATTCCTGTATCAATGGTTAAAGCTGGTGACCCTTATCAATCTGAAACCGAACGAACAACCGTTGAATTAAAAAAGCGACTAGCCATTCCCGACCAGCAAATCAAAATGGTTTATCAATCAAAGTTCGGCCCCATGCCTTGGTTAAAACCGTACCTTAAAAATGAATTGCTTCGCCAAGCTCAACTGGGTAAGCGACGCATCATGATTGCTTCACCCTCATTTGTTACAGATTGTCTTGAAACACTAGAAGAAAACAGCGTTCAAAATTACCAGGCCTTTCGGGCTAATGGCGGTCAAGAACTCGCCATGATGCCAGCCCTGAATGATAATCCAGAGTTTGCTGCTTTGATCGCCAATCTAGCCAAGGAGGCCGCTAATGAACAAGAAAAGTCTTGATGAAATTAATGGTAGTGTTAAAGTACCGACAGTCTATGAATCTGCCTTCTGGCAAAAATTTCTCGCTTACTGTGGCCCCGGTGCTCTAGTAGCAGTTGGTTATATGGATCCTGGTAATTGGCTAACTTCTTTAGCGGGCGGTGCTCAATATCGTTACTCACTATTAAGTGTTCTAATCTTCTCCATCTTGGTCGCAATGATAATGCAATCTCTATCCATTAAGTTAGGGGTGGTTACTCGAACAGATCTTGCGCAAGCCATTGCTGCTCGGGTTTCAAAACCTGTTCGCATTGTTTTATGGCTCTTAAACGAACTGGCCATGATGGCCACCGATCTAACTGGGGTCATCGGCACCTCCGTGGCTCTTTATTTATTATTTCATCTTCCCCTTATTGTTGGCGTATTACTAACGGTCGCGGACGTCATCGTCGTTTTACTCTTCTTGCAATTTGGTATTCGCAGAATTGAATTCATTGTGTTAGCAACAATCCTAACTGTTGCAGGAATCTTTACTATTGAAGTCGTCCGTGCTCATCCAGAATGGTCGCCGATTTTAAATGGTTGTATCCCCGCCACTAATATTATTAACAATCACGCTCAGTTGTTACTAAGTTTGGGAATCATTGGTGCCACAATCATGCCACATAATATCTATCTTCACTCCGCGCTTGCCCAAAGCCGCCGTTATGATGAACATGATCCCCGCCAAGTTCACGAAACTTTGCAATTTGCCAATTGGGACTCCATTATTCACTTAGTAGCCGCTCTGCTCGTCAATGCCCTGTTAATGATTATGGGTGGAACCTTATTTTTCCATCATGGAACCCTCAATAGTTTGGCAGACATCTTTTATGGATTAAATAATTCCAAGATTGTTGGCTCATTAGCTAGTCCCGTCATGAGCGGTCTTTTTGGTTTTGCCCTCTTGATTACTGGATTAATTTCTTCAATTACCAGTACCTTGGCGGGGCAAATCGTCATGGAAGGTTATATTAACCTTCATTTACCCCTTTGGAAGCGACGCTTGCTGACTCGTTTAGTGACCCTGATTCCAGTGATTATCATTGGCTGTTGTATTCACTTTAATGAACAGGAATTTGAACAGTTAATTATTTTCGCCCAAATTATTTTAAGTGTTGCCTTACCTTTTACCCTTTTTCCCCTCATTATCATTACAAGTAACCACCAGATCATGGGGCAATATGCCAATCATCATTGGCAAATGATTAGTTACTTAATCATCGTCATTGCGTTAACCTTTCTCAACTTGGTCGCGTTTTTATAGTATAAAAAAAGCATCAGAACTGTTAATTAACAATTCTGATGCTTTTATAATTTAGCCCACTGAACTAGAAAGTTGTCAAATCAAGCGTAACGCTTGGTCCGAAAGTTGAAGCAATGGAAACGTGTTGAACGTAAGTCCCACGAACAGAAGCTGGACGTGCCTTCACAACAACATCTTCAATCGTCTTCAAGTTTTCTACTAACTTATCAGTATCAAATGATGCCTTACCAAATGGTACGGCAACGTTACCGTCACGGTCAGTCCGGTAAGTAACCTTACCAGCCTTTGATTCTTCAACGGCCTTTGCAACATCCATCGTTACAGTACCAGTCTTAGGGTTTGGCATTAAGCCCTTTGGCCCTAAGACCCGACCTAGACGACCAACTTGTGGCATCATGTCTGGAGTTGCGATTGCAACGTCAAAGTCTAACCAACCGTCTTGGATCTTTTCTACTAAGTCTTGGTCACCAACAAAATCAGCACCAGCATCCTTAGCAGCTTGCGCGTTGTCACCCTTAGCAAAGACAATTACAGTTTGGTCTTTACCAGTACCGTTTGGTAAAACAACGGCACCACGTAATTGTTGGTCTGCTTGCTTAGTGTCAACGTTTAACTTAAATGCAACTTCAACAGTTGAATCAAAGTTTGCAAAATCAATATCTTTTACTAATTGAACCGCGTCGTTAACAGCGTATTCTTTCTTGCTGTCAACCTTCTTCAGCGCTTCAAGGTATTTCTTACCATGTTTTTTAGCCATCTTGTGTTTTCCTCCTTGCAAATGTGGTCTAACGGGTTGACCTCCCACGTAGGAACTTTTATTTTGATAAAAGTCCCGGCGCTGTACGTCGCTTAGTCTTCAACAGTGAAGCCCATGCTCCGTGCAGTACCTTCGATCATGCGCATAGCTGCTTCAACGTCAGCAGCGTTTAGATCTTGCATCTTAGTTTCGGCAATTTCCTTAACTTGATCCTTGGTTACCTTAGCAACCTTCTTCGTGTTAGGTTCACCGGAACCATGTTCAACACCAGCGGCTTTCTTAAGTAATACGGCAGCAGGTGGGGTCTTGGTAATGAAGTCGAATGAACGATCTTCGTAAACGGTAATTACAACTGGGATCAGCATACCCTTTTGGTCTGCAGTCCGTGCGTTGAATTCCTTAGTGAATCCCATAATGTTGATACCTGCTTGTCCAAGTGCAGGACCTACTGGTGGAGCTGGTGTTGCTGCACCGGCAGGAATTTGCAACTTAACAATGTTAGCTACTTTTTTTGCCACGAGACAAAACCTCCTTAGTCCGTGTTGTGGTAATGATGAGGCAGTAAGTTTTTACCTCTCCCACAGTATGCATACTGCATACCAAAATAAATTACCACAAAATTACATAAAATTCAAGTTATAGAATTAATTATCCATCGTATCAATTTGGTCAAAACCAACTTCGGCACTAGTTTGCCGACCGAACATTTCAATATCCACGTTGACCTTCATCTTGTCATGATCAACCGCCGTTACTTTTCCGGTCAAATCAGCAAATGGCCCAGCAATAATCTTGATGCTGTCGCCAACATTAACGTCAATGTCCGTTCGTGCGACATCCGCTCCCATTCGCTTCATGATCCGATCCACTTCTTCTGGAAGCAATGGGGTTGGCTTGGAACCACCACCATGGGAACCTAAGAATCCGGTAACGCCAGGTGTATTCCGTGCAATGTACCAAGCTTGATCAGTCATCACCATTTCAACTAGAACATAACCTGGAAACGTCTTTTCTTCCGTTTCCTTCGCTTGGCCATCCTTAACTGTCCGCACCGTTTCTTCAGGAACCACTACCCGGAAAATGTAGTCTTCCATGCCCATTGATTGAGCCCGGGACTCCAGGTTGCTCTTAACCCGATTTTCGTATCCAGAATAGGTGTGCAGTACATACCAGCGTTTTTCATGTGATTCCATGATGATTCTCCTTTAATAATTTTGTCAAAATAAAAAAACCTCGCTCCTCACGAAGTTTTGCTTCTTTTGAATTATAGCAAAAAATACTCGCTTTGACTAGCCATCACTATTTGACAAAGGCCAGCATCCCCGCTTGAATGATCCAGTCTGCCAACGCGAAAAAAATCACAAAGAAAATCGTTAGCGAAATTACCACTCCTGTGTCGCGCCGATTTTCCTTCCAAGTGGGCCAGACCACCTTATGCATTTCTTGAACAACACTCTTTAAAAATCTAAATAAATGCATTGTTTTCCTCCACTACCTAGTTTCACGATGAACGGTATATTCACCACAATGTTTACAAAACTTTTTTAACTCTAACCGTTGTTCACGGGTTGGTTTAACCGTAACGGTGTAGTTGCGAGCACCACACTTTGTGCACTCCAAGCCAACTTTTCTTTGCGCCATTACAGTCACCTCCATCTATCTAAGGCTATCATTTTCCGAAAATAAAAACAACTCCTATCTAGTTCTTAGACAGGAGTTGCTCCAAACAAGCGTTGTGAACTAATTAAGGATTCGCTGCTTAAACTTCTTCCGTGCTCGTTCAAAGGCACTACGAATTGTTAATGGCGAACAACATAATTGACGAGCCACATTTTCCAAGCGTTCACCAGAATTAATCCCCAAAAAGGCATTCTTTTCTAAATGGGAACACTCTTGCAAAAACTGCTGGTACAGCAGTCGAAAATGGCTAACCTCATCTGGTTGAAAGTCAATGTCTACCAAGCGCTGGTCAATCTGAACTTCTGTAATCATTTCAACCTGATTCGTTGGGATCCGCTTTTGTGCAGCTTGCTGTCGATAAAGATCCCGAATCTTATTCATCAGCGCTTGACGCAGGTACCAGCAAAACCGGGACTCATGGCAAGAGTAGGAACAAGCCGTTCGATATAATACAACTGCTGCCTCTTGTTTCCAATCATCCAATGGTACTTCATCTAAACGAAACTGATACCATAATTTACAAATTAATGGTAAGTATTGCCGATACAAGATTACAAAACTCGCCGAATCTTTTCCTGCAACTTGCTTAATTAGTTCACTCTCTGGGGTTGTTTGAATCAATCTTGGACTCATTAGACGCAACCTCATTTTCCACTAACCCCTAACGGACCCACTTGAAAATTAGCTAGCTAATCATCTCACCGTCACAGCGTCTTGACCGGGGGTATAGAACCAGCTCTCACCTTAGTTCCACGACGGCTTTTCTCCTGCGCTTTATCCCGCTGTCGCAAAATTTGACCGTCACTCGTTAGTTGTCTCAAATAATTTACCAAACTTCTTTAAAAGAGACAATACACAAAATTTGTCTCTGATCTTTGGATAAGAAAAAACAATCCTTAGAACTAGTCATTCCTTAGATTGTTTTTTCAAATTATTTTAATGGATGCCGAGAACTGAACCCTTGATAAATTAATAAGCTGGCCGCCACACTGGCGTTCAAGCTTTGCACTTGGCCAACCATGGGAATCGTCAACATTTCATCACAGGTCTTCTTTAATAATGGAGAAATTCCCTTCCCTTCATTACCAATCACGACTGCGACTGCTCCTTGAGCATCCCACCGGCGATAGTCAGTCCCTTGCATATCTGTACCAAACAACCAAACGCCCCGCGCTTTAAGTTCCTTCGCGGTTTGCACAAGGTTGGTAACCCGTGCTACTGGAACTC
This sequence comes from Candidatus Limosilactobacillus excrementigallinarum, assembly GCA_019117445.1. Classification (GTDB taxonomy): domain Bacteria; phylum Bacillota; class Bacilli; order Lactobacillales; family Lactobacillaceae; genus Limosilactobacillus; species Limosilactobacillus excrementigallinarum. The sequence goes on from DWZS01000035.1 coordinate 58,905, forward strand.
GTTCAATAGCACCAGCAGAAGTCTTCGCCACTACGGAAGTTAAACCTACGGCTCGGCGCTTAGGGATGATAATACCATGCACTCCAGCTGCATCCGCAGTCCGCATAATTGATCCCAAATTATGCGGATCCGCTAACTCGTCCAAAATCAGCAGGAACGGTTCTTCATCATGCGCCTGCGCGTTGGCAAATAAATCATCAATCGTTGCGTAATGATAAGCCGCCACCGCTAAAGCTACCCCTTGGTGGTTTTGGTGATCAACCATTTGATCGAGTTTGGTTTTGGGAACGTTTGAAATAACGAGGTGCCGCTCTTTGGCAAGCTTGATAATCTGGGCAATTGCGTCAGTGCGTAACCCCTTTTGAATAAAGACCTTATTGATCTCCTGATCCGATTTTAATGCCGCAACAGCCGGGTGACGGCCGATCACAAACTCTGGTGTCTCATTGTTCATATTGCACCCTCCCTAAATCAACCTGTTTGATACACCATCGACATAATTCCGCAAGCCGCTCTGTTTGACCAGATAATTGCAAGTAGCCCATTAGTGCTTCGAATCCCGTTGAAATACGGTAAGTCAGCACAGACGTGTGCTTGGCATGCGTATAACTATTTGCATTCCGACCGCGTTTAAAAAATTCCCATTCTTCATCAGTTAACAGAGATTGTTCTTCCATTAACTTAATCAAACCAGCTTGGGCTTTGGCAGAAACGTATGCGGTGGCTTTCTTTTGCAGACGATTTGGCTTCGTCATACCAAGATTTAAAAGGTGCTCCCGTACGGTCACTTCATATACGGCATCACCAAGATAGGCTAATGCAATTCCATTCAATTGTCGATAATCCGCTTTTGCCATGCTATTCCTTTCTATACCGTGTTCCCTGCGGCGTGTCTTCAATAATAATTCCTTGGGCCTTTAAATCATCACGAATTTGATCACTTAAAGCAAAATTCTTTTGCCGCCGCGCTTCATCTCGCTTCGCGATGAGTTGCTTAATTATTTCATCATCGATCTGACCAGTAGCCTTTAGCTTAACCCCAAAAATCAGTAACAGTTCCTTCAATAACTTTTGAATGTTCTCAATAGCATCCTTAGCAACCGTCTTTTTTTCAGTATAGCGATTAGCAAACTTAACTAATTCATAAACCACAGCAATCCCATTTTGAACGTTAATATCATCATCCATGGCTTCAATAAATGATGACCGGAAAGTAGCTAATTGATTAGCAACCGTGGTATCGCCACCATCAGTCGCATCATTTTTCCGGTATTCCAAATTATTAAATGCTGTTTGGATGTGGGCTAAATTATTTTGAGCGTCCACTAAATTATCCTCGCTGTACTGGATTGGCCGCCGGTACTGGGTCGTTGCCATAAAGAAGCGCAACACTTGTGGATCGACGTGTTTAATAATGTCGTGAACAGTAATGAAGTTATGCAAGGACTTACTCATCTTTTCATTGTCCTTACCAATCGTTACAAATCCATTATGCATCCAATAGTTTACAAATTTTTTGCCCGTCGCCGCTTCTGATTGTGCAATTTCATTTTCATGGTGCGGAAATTCCAGATCCTGACCACCAGCATGAATATCAATTGTATCGGCTAAATACTTCGTGGACATCACTGAACATTCAATATGCCAACCTGGCCGACCGGCGCCCCATGGTGAATTCCAACTAATTTCGCCTGGCTTAGCTGCCTTCCACAAAGCAAAATCCATTGGATCAGCCTTTTTATTCACTTCATCAGCACTAACGTGTTCACTCGCCCCAACTTCCAAATCATCAATTGATTGACCTGACAATTGACCATAATGTTTGAATTTACGGGCCCGATAATAAACGTCCCCATCAACAGCGTAGGCATAGCCACGCTGGATTAAACGTTGAATAAATTCAATGATTTCTGGAATGTTGTCCGTTGCGCGCGGATGCATCGTGGCGGGTTCGATATTGACCGCCGCCGTATCTTCTAAAAAGGCTCGGATATACTTATCGGCTAATTCTGGGACAGTAATTCCCTGATCATGAGCCGCCTTAATCATCTTGTCATCAACATCAGTAAAATTAGAGACGTAGTTAACGTGATAGCCAATGAACTCTAAGTACCGACGCACCGTATCAAAAGCAATCGCACTCCGCGCATTGCCAATGTGAATGTAGTTGTATACCGTTGGCCCACAGACATACATATTAACCACACCGGGATGAACTGGATGAAATTCTTCTTTTGTTCTGGTTAAAGTATTATATATTTTTAGCATCTGTAAAACTCCTTTGTGGGCCAATTTTGATAGTTTAATAGTACCACACTCACCGCGCGACCACACTTCTCTCCGCTAATTTTTTGAAAGCAAAGAATTATTTACCTTTTGGTCACACTTTCTTCACAATCTATTGCTAGTATATAAACCGTAGTAGAAAACAACTACTACAAATTAACCGAAACCGATTATTTTTCAATTACTCCTCCCAATAGTAACCGAAAAATACTCCTTTACGAAATCTTCCCCAAAGATATTCGTAAACCAAGTCGTGGTTCTCCCAAGCCACGGCTTTTCTTTTTGCTAACAAAAAAACAAAAACGAGCAGATCAGTGTTTACACTCCACAGCTGATCTGCTCGTTTTTATTTATCATCATGTGAATCTTCTTGATCGTTACTAATCCCCTTGGCTGAATGCAATGGTCGGGCAAAAATCATCCGTCCGGCATCCGTTTGAAGCGCACTAGTGACTTCAACTTCAACATTCTCATTCATGTAGTAACGACCATCTTCAACCACGACCATCGTTCCATCATCAAGGTAGGCCACCCCTTGCTGACGCTCCGTTCCTTTTTTAACAACGGTTACGTGCAGGTGTTCACCTGGAATTACGCGTGGACGCAAGGACTTCGCAAGGTTATTAATGTTTAAAACCTGAACATTTTGGAACTGAATGACCTTATTTAAATTCCAGTCATTGGTTACGATTACCCCATCAACTTTTTTAGCGAGGGCGATTAATTTACTATCGACCTCTGGGATATCTTCAAAATCACCATCATACATTTCGATGGGCACAATTTTTTCCTGACGGAGTTTATTTAAAATATCCAAGCCGCGCCGGCCGCGAACCCGTTTAATACTTTCGCCAGAATCAGCAATGTATTGTAGTTCATACAACACAAAGTTCGGCACTAACAAGGTTCCTTCCAAAAACCCCGTCTTTACCAAGTCATAAATCCGCCCATCAATTAAGATATTCGTATCCAAGATCTTGTAGTGGTGATAATTAGCATCTTGTTGCTTGATGACCTCGCCACTTTGACTGTTATCCTTGGTACCGCGTTTAATTGTCAGAAAAGTCCGCCAGTCATCCAACCGGGTCGTCCCCATCCGAAAACCAAAATAACTAAATATCAACATCAATAAGATTGGCACAATGTTGTTAACAACCGGAATATGGGTCCGCCATAGTGGAATAGAAATTAAAATTGCTAAAATCAGGCCAATAATAGTTAATAATGCCCCAAAAAATAAATACAACGGACTCTTTTGCGTTAAGTAGTCTTCCGTTTGCTGCACCAACTTTAAGATCCAACCAATCGAAATTAGTGAAATTAACCAGAAAATCACCCCACCAATAAAGAGGTCAGCAATAATCATTAATACCGAGTTGTACTGAACACCAATTGCTGGCCATAAAGGTGGTAAATAGTAGTAACCAATTGCGGCTCCTAAAATCGTAAAAACTAGTCGAACAATTCCCTTTCTCATTACGCTTCCTCCTTTCAATTATGCTAATGCTAATTGCAGCGTCTGACTAATGGTAGTTACCCCAACCACTTCAATGTTCTGCGGTGGCGTCCAGTTTTGCAAGTTATTTTTCGGGATAAAGATCCGCTTGAAACCTAACTTAGCTGCTTCGGCCACCCGTTGCTCGATCCGGTTGACCCGCCGAATTTCACCCGTTAGACCAACTTCACCCACAAACGCATCCGTGGGCTTCGTGCCTTTATCACGGTAGGAAGAAGCAATTGCCACCGCGATTGCTAGATCAATTGCGGGTTCATCTAATTTCACACCACCAGCCGCTTTTAGATAGGCATCCTGATTTTGTAATAACAAATTAGCCCGCTTCTCTAAAACCGCCATAATTAATGAGACCCGATTACGACTTAACCCGGTTGCAGTCCGCTGCGCATTTCCAAATACGGACGGGGTGATTAAAGCTTGAATTTCAACTAAAATCGGGCGAGTCCCTTCCAGTGAAACCACTACTGCAGAACCCGTAGCATCTTTGAGTCGCTCCTCCAAAAAGATTTCGGAAGGGTTCGCAACTTCTTTCAACCCCGTCCCGTTCATTTCAAAAATGCCTAACTCATTGGTTGAGCCAAATCGATTTTTGACTGACCGTAGGATCCGGTAGGTGTGGTGAAGGTCCCCTTCAAAGTAGAGAACCGTATCCACCATGTGCTCCAAAATCTTGGGGCCGGCTAACACCCCACCTTTAGTGACGTGGCCCACCACAAACACGGTAATATTCTTGCCCTTGGCAATCTGCATTAGTTGGGCCGTCACTGCCCGAATTTGAGCAACACTCCCGATTGCTGATGTGACATCGGTCGCTTGCATCGTCTGCACGGAGTCGATGACTACGTATTCCGGATTCATCTCATCAATGGTGGCCCGAATACTATCCATGTTCGTTTCCGGATAGATATAAAAATCGTCACCAGACACGTCTAAACGTTGCGCCCGCATCTTAATTTGGTTAGCGCTCTCTTCACCAGAAACGTACAGAACCGAGTGTCCTTCTTGGCTTAATTGCCCGGATACTTGCAACAACAGGGTCGATTTTCCGATTCCTGGATCACCACCAATTAACACTAACGATCCCGGAACAATCCCACCACCGAGCACCCGGTTCAACTCATGGAGCTGCGTTTTGACCCGAGGTGTTTTTTGGGTATCGATTTCATTAATTCGTTGGGGTTTGGCAACAATCCCCGTTAGTGTCGTAGTCGTAGTTTTCGGCTGCTTAATTGTCGACTGATCCACTTCTTCGACTAGCGTATTCCATTGTCCACAGTTTGGGCACCGGCCTAAGAACCGTGGTGAAATGTAGCCACAATTTTGGCAAACAAAGTGTGTCTTGGATTTTGCCATAATTTCAATCCCTCTTATTCTTTGGTTGAGCCGAAACCACCTTCCCGAACCGCTTGTGGTTGTTCTTCTTCATCCGCCGTTAAATATGGAACAAAGATTCCCTGCGCGATTCGTTCTCCCTTTTTGATGTGATAGTCGGTCAACCCGTAATTAATTAATTGAACAAAGATTTCCCCTTCATTCGCCGGATTATCATAGTAATCCGCATCAATAATTCCGACGCCATTTGGTAAAATCAGGCGCCGCTTCAGGGGGCCGCTTGAGCGGTTAAAAAGCATTAATACCTCGTCCGGTTGCATGTAAGCTTTGATGCCGGTGGGTACCAGATAAGGCTTCAAGCTCTGATCACCAGCAGTAATATCATCCGTCGTCAATTGGTCCTGGTGATGAATTTTCCATAAAGTTTTAATAAAGTTTCCCTTCCAAATGGACGGCAGCACAAAATCTTCCGCTGCTTCGAAGTCGTAGCCAGCCGCTTGTTTAGTTTGCCGCTGTGGAAGATGGAGCCCTGCCTTCATTTTATGCGAAACAATTTTAAATCCGCGTTGCATAATTTCACCCCGTTTATCTGATTACTTATTAATTGTAACATGAACTTGGCTTGACTTTTATTATTAAAACAGTGACAATTTAGTGTGCAAAAAGAGATCGTTAGAAGGGAGTGCGTTTCGCATGCACTTGGTCGTTGCCGAGGACAAGATTAGTGCCCTGACGGATGATCAGCAGTGGGCCGGAGAAGTCAGCTTCTCACCGGTAACCCCTGACAGTAATCATGTCGTCGTTGAACGAGTTTTTGTGGTTCCAGAATTCCGCCATCGAGGGCTCGCCAGCCAGTTAATGGCACGCTTTGTTCAGCTTGCCACAGCAAAGCAGTGGATTGTCAAAATCATGTGTCCTTATGCCAAGCAATATTTCAAGTTGCATCCGGAAGCACAATCCGTCCTGTTGCCACAAGATCGATTTTAAAAGGAGATTATCATTATGGATCAAAATGAATTAAAAGCCCAAGTGGGTAAAGAAGCCGTTAAGTACATTCAAGACGGCATGATTGTTGGACTGGGAACTGGTTCAACCGTGCGTTATATGGTCGACGCCCTTGGTGAACGGGTCAAAAATGAAGGCCTCAAGATTGTTGGGGTAACAACCTCTAACCGGACTACTAAGCAAGCCGAATCACTCGGTATCACGATCAAGGACATTGATGATGTTGATCACATTGATCTTTGTATCGATGGAGCTGACGAAGTCGATGATGACTTTAACGGGATCAAAGGGGGCGGTGGTGCCCTCCTTTGGGAAAAGATCGTTAATAATGCCTCAACTAAAAAGATCTGGATTGTTGATCAATCTAAGTTAGTTCCCCGGATTGGAGACTTTGGAGTTCCTGTGGAAGTTATTCCGTTTGGTGCTCAACACGTCTTTAACACCTTTGAAAAGAAGGGTTATAAGCCAGTTTGGCGAATGGATGGTGACCACAAGTACCGTACAGACGAAAATAACTTCATCATTGATATCCACCTTGGTCAAATCGATGATCCTCATGCTCTTGCGGAAGATCTCATTCACACCGTTGGGGTGGTTGAACATGGTTTGTTCCTGAACCGGGTTGATGATGTAATTGTTGGTCGTGATAACGGTCCCGAAGTTTTGCACGCAACGAAATAGTTATTAATTTTCAGCGCTCATCAGTTTGTTCTGATGAGCGTTTTCTGAAAAAGGAGTTTGTTCATAATGGAAGAAAATACACGTAGAATGCTGAATGGTCAGCCCTATCGACCAGATTCTCCCGAATTAGACGCTTTCCACGAAATCGCTCACCGTCTTTGTCAAGATTACAATCAATTACGGGATATAGACACGACGCACCGCAATCAAATTATTGATCAACTGATGCCCCATCATGGGCAAGAACCATACCTACAGGGGCCAATCCAATTTGATTACGGTCGTTTTACCACCGTTGGCGATCATTTTTATGCTAATTTTAACCTGACCGTCTTGGACACCTGTCCAATTACCATCGGTGATAACGTGATGCTAGGGCCTAACGTCAGTCTAATCACGGCAACCCACCCGCTTCGCTGGCAACAACGTAATCCCCGTCAACAAAGCGACGGCACCTTCACTGATCTGGAACTGGGCCAACCAATTACCATCGGCAATAACTGTTGGTTTGGCAGCAACGTGACCGTTTGCCCCGGCGTCACCATCGGCGACGGCTGTGTAATCGGAGCCGGTGCAGTGGTGACCCATGATATGCCCGCAAACTCATTAGTTGTTGGCGTTCCAGCACGGGCAGTTCGCCAGATTACCGAAAATGACCATCTGGATTCCTACCCCTATTAAATAAATACGGTATAATGGTCTTTAATATCTTTAAAGGAGTGATTTTTGTGAGTTTTAAAATTACCAATGATGATCTGCAAGACTTTGCCCAAGATTATCACAACCGACCTGCTGCAAAGGTCTTAGAAAATGCGGTCACTACAAATGGGGTCCGTGCCGCCAGTTTTAATTGGCATTCCATCGCGGATGATGCACCAGTCTTTTCGATTGACCTCGCCACTGGTGACGTCGCTGATCAAAAGCAATCTGGTCGTTGCTGGATGTTTGCGGCTTTAAATACGATGCGTCATGAGATGCAGCAAAAGTTTAACTTGCCAGATAACTTTGAACTATCCCAATCCTATGCCTTTTTCTGGGACAAATTTGAAAAAGCCAACTGGTTTTACGAAAACATTATTAACACTGCTCAATTGCCGCTTGGTGACCGTAAAGTCGCATGGTTACTTGAAACACCGCAGCAAGACGGTGGCCAGTGGGACATGCTGTGTGCCCTCATCGAAAAGTACGGTGTCGTGCCAAAGTCAGCAATGCCTGAATCGTACAATTCTAGCCGGTCCAACGAAATTAACGCGGTGCTGAACAACCAACTCCGGCATGATGCGGTCGTTTTACGGAAGCTAGTCAATGATCAGACAACGGATGATGAAATCAACTCCATTCGTAAACAAATGCTCAATAACGTTTACCGGATGCTTGCCTACGCATTTGGCGAACCAGTAACTAAATTTGACTTTGAATACCGGACGAAGAAGGATAAAGAATACCATCGCGACGCAGATCTAACTCCTCAAGAGTTCTTCAAGAAATACGTTGGCTGGAACCTGGATGATTACATTTCAATCATCCAAGCCCCAACGGCAGATAAGGAATATGGCAAGACCTACACAATCGAAATGTTAGGAAACGTTGTTGGTGGTCGCCAAGTTAAGCACCTTAACTTATCAATGGCCGATTTTAAGCAACTGGCAATCGATCAGTTGAAGGGTGGCGAAAGTGTTTGGTTTGGCTCAGACGTGGTTAAGTACTCAAATACCAAGCATGGCCTAATGGCTTTGAATACCTATGATTATGAAAAACTCTTTGATACTGAATTAAGTATGACGAAGGCGGAAGCTCTTGATTACGGAGAAAGTATGATGGATCACGCCATGGTTCTGACAGGGGTTGACCTCGTCAATGACCAACCAACTAAGTGGAAAGTCGAAAATTCTTGGGGTCCAAAGGTTGGTACCAAGGGTTACTTTGTCATGAGTGATGCTTGGATGGACCAATACTGCTACCAAATCGTGATCAATAAGAAATACCTTAATGATCAATTAAAACAAGCGGCGGCTCAAGAACCAATCGTACTGAAGCCATGGGACCCAATGGGAACTTTAGCTTAAGTAATTTAACTGAAAAAGGCGATCAGCAAAAAATGCTGATCGCCTTTTAGTATGCACTTAACTAATGAACTGCCTTTTCAATTGCGGCATTGACCCCGTTCTTTTCGCTTTCCACGAGGTTGACGCGGCTCCGAATAACGCTCGTATCCATTTGGATTTCACGGGTTAAACCAGGAGTATCAAGTTTTGGAGTAAAGAACTCTTCAAACTCTGCCAACCGATCAGGTGTATGGAACACCCCAGCCGTAACGGTAATGAAAGTGGCAAATTCCATGTCACCACCCACCGTAGCTTCGAGCCAGTTCCATTCGTTCCGTAACCAATCCCAGGCCAACTGTTGACCGGCATTATTTGCTAATACCCCTCGGTACCAAGCACGCAAGTCTTGTGGCTTAATCAAGCTTGCGTCTTCAAATTGATTAACTAAGCGGGCTAATAATTCTGGATCCGTCACCTTGGTGGTTGCCAAGCATAAGTCTTTTTTCAATCCAGGATCAGTGGCCGTTTGGTACTCATGAATCAGTTGGTCAAACAACTCAGTGGTACCAAAGTTTTCAGCCTCATTTTGTAAAATAGTTGGTCGCACTGCAGCCGGTAACTCTGCCAAAGAAGCTGCCTGCTCAAAGAGTTCATGAGCGCTTTGCATAGCGTCTTGATTTTTAGCGTACAAGGCAGCCATTAGTACGAGTGGCCGGGTTAATTGATCGTCATTGCTTTCTCCAGCAACCGGCTGCCAACCTAACCGTTCTACCTGCTGACGGCTGAGTTGATCAAATAATTGCCGTAAATTGTCTTCCTGCATGGTTCCCGGTTTAACAAATTTCTTCAAGGCATTCGCAATCTGGTACAGGACCGTATTCACGATTGCCGAATGACTATCCTTAAAGCGGGCTAGTAATGGAACAATTGACGCATAGGTGACTTGATTTCCTTCTGCCAGCAAACGTAAATCTTGCAATAATTGCAATTGGGTAATGTGGTCCAGCTCAGCAACGTGATCCAATAGATCATTGAGCAACGTTTCATCATACTTCACGATAAAGTGTGAATTATTACCGACATTCAAGCGGAATGGTTGCCCATTTGTCTGCCGCAATTGTTGGTAATCACCTAAGTCGACATCTGCATCATCCATAATTTCTGGTGCAGCATCATAGTTAGCATTCAGCGGAATCTTCCATAAACGACCTTGGTCCTTCCCGGCACCAATAAAGAATTGTTGCTGGTGAAGTTTCAAATGACCATCAACCACGGACGCACTCACCACTGGATAACCAGGTTGGTTCAACCATGAATGCATAATGTCCCCAATCTGCATTCCCGAAGCCTTCCCCAGGGCATCCCAAAGGTTATCACCTTGTGCATTGCCATACTGGTGATCTTGGAAGTACTGCTTTAAGCCCTTTCGTAATGCGTCATCACCCAATAGTGACCGGACCATGACCAACATCCGCGAACCTTTAGCATAAACAATGGCACCATCAAAAATGGAGTCGATTTCCGCAGGACTATCGACATTCACGTGAACAGACTGAACTCCATCGGTCGCATCCCGTTGCAAAGCCATTGGCACTTCACTGGTTTGGAACATTTCCCAAATCTTCCATTCCGGATGAATTGCGTCAACAGATAGGTACTCCATCATGTTAGCAAAACTTTCGTTTAACCAGAGATCATCCCACCAGTTCATCGTAACTAGATCACCAAACCACTGGTGTGCTAATTCGTGGGTAATTACGGTCGCTACCAATTGCTTGTTATCGAGGGTTGTGTTATCAGGATCCAGCAATAAGTATGCTTCCCGGTACGTTACTAATCCCCAGTTTTCCATTGCCCCTGCCGAAAAGTCAGGCAAGGCCAGTTGCCAAGAATGTTCTAGCGGATATGGCGTCTGGTAAAAGTCTTCGTAAAATTCAATGGCTCGTTTAGCAATGTCCAAAGCAAAGTCTAATTCCTTCGGTTGGTGCGCTTTCGTCGCAAACACACCGACTTGGGCCCCACTCTTTGTGGTGGTAAGTTTCTTTTGCATCTCGCCAAACGCAAAGGCAATCAGATACGTAGACATTTTAACTGTCCGCTTAAAGTAGTGCACCCCGTCCACGACCTTTTCTTCGGGCATGTTAGCAATGATCGTTTCATTAGGTTGTTCATCATACTTAATTGCTAAATCAAAGGTTGCTTTAGCGGCTGGTTCATCGACACACGGAAAGGCTTGCCGCGCGGCCGTTGTTTCAAATTGGGTACCAATTAACTCCTTTTGTTGACCGTTAACCTGGTAATACGATGGATAAATCCCCATCATCGTATCAGTTAAATCCGTGTGGTACGCAATCCGGACCGTAACTGCTCCTGATTGTTCAACCGGTAAACTAATGGTTTCTGCCTGATCATCAACCTTAAAGGAAACTGCATGACCATTTACGGTTACTTCATCAACCTTCAAAAATTTTTGGTTCACCGCAATTTGCTTTTGGCGGGCATCACCGGTAATCGTCGTGACCCCTTTAATCGTCTTCGCTTGCCGGTCAATGTCCAGGTAGACTTGATAGTTGCTTGGTACAAAATCCGTTAATAATCGTTTACTCATCTAAAAGCCTCCTATTCTTCCTGCTCTGGATGCTCGACTGGGGCCAAAAATTCTTTGACAAGGTCATAAATCTGCTGACTCCAGAAGTCACGTTCATGATTAGCTCCTTTAACCCGGTACGCTTCGACTGCCACCCCATGTTGTTGCAGTACATCATACATTTCTTCCATCTGGTGGTACGGGACCACTTGGTCAGCATCACCATGCATCAAAAGAAATGGCGGATACTTTTGGCCAGCTTGCACTTGATACAACGGGCTCATTTGCCGTTTGATTTGGTCCCACTTACTCTTGTCACGACCAAATAACGAGTATTGCAAAATATCTGATCCTGGAACCCGATCGGCATTCTTGAATGTGTCAATCACATCCGTCGGCGCAAAACAGCTTACCACCGCATTAACGGCATCCGATTGGTCCGCGTATTCAGCCGTCTTGTAACGGGAATCATCGCCCGTTAAACCAACTAGCAAAGCAGCATTCGCACCGGACGAGGTTCCCCAAATGGCCACTCGTTGGGGATCAATAGAATATTTGGCCGCATTTGTCCGCAAATACCGAATTGCGGTCTTCACATCTTCTAAAAAGGCTGGAAAAGCATGCCCATCCAGTGAATTGCGGTGCTGCACCGTGGCAACGATGTAGCCAGCTTTCACAAACTGTACTAATTGCGGAATCTCTTCCCCCATGGTTGGTAATCGCCAGGAACTCCCCTGCACGAAGACAATCAGTGGCCGGGGTTCACTGGTGAGATAATCATACCGCTGTGACCAGGGGGCCAAAATATCCATTTTAACGGCTTCACCATCAACCGCTGAGTAAACAACGTTTTCAATCAGCCGCACTTGGCCCTTCATCGTGGGGTTATTTTTAATCTCATGAATTGGCATCTTAATTCTCCTTCAAAATTTCTTTGTTCAGTAACTGCAGCCGTTCGTCAAACTGATAAACAATTGGCTGACCATTTGGTACTTCCACTTGATCAATCTGATCATCAGGGATCTGCTCAATGTATTTAACTAGCGCTCGAAGTGAACTCCCGTGCGCGACAATTAGCTGATTTTTGTTATTTAAGAGGCGGGGAGCAATTTGATCTTGCCAGTATGGCAAAATTCGCTGTAAAGTCATCTGGAGGCTTTCGCTCAACGGCTCTTGAACGCCGAGACGATCATAGCGACGTTCGTGCTGGCGATGGGCTAACCGCGGTGGAACTTCAGTATATCCACGACGCCAGCGATGGAGTTGCTCCGCCCCGACGCGTTGCTTCACGACCGCCTTATTTTGCCCGCTCAAAGCACCATAATGACGTTCATTCAGCCGCCACGTTTTGTGGATTGGTAAGTACAGCTGATCAATTTCGTCCAGAACAATGTTAGCCGTCATAATCGAACGGCGCATGTATGAGGTATAAACATCGTCAAATTGATATCCACGCTGACGTAATTCTTGACCCACTTGGTGGCCTTGTGCAATTCCCTTAGCCGTCAAAGGTGAATCACTCCACCCTGTAAAGACATTATCCAAGTTGGCTTGACTTTGCCCATGTCGCACCATCACTAACGTTGCCATTGCTTTCTCCCCTTTCATCATGGTCTTATTTTACCACCATCATTGAGATTGAAAAGTAACTAAAAACGTACGCCATCTTCAATGGACAGCGTACGCTCTTGATTATCCTTATTATGCATTCGCTAATTCAATAAATTTCCGGACCACTTGTGGATCAATATATGCCATCACTAATGAGCGTAATGGAATATTTTCAAAAATCTGCGCACTATCTGATTGGAGAATGGCCGTTAATTGGCGACCTAGTCCTGTTTGCTCCAGGGCAGCTTTGATTTTCGGCGATTGATGGTTAACTATGTCTGCCACATACGTTTCCGCCGTTACCTTTTGAAGCGGATCCTGCCCAAGTTCATAGTCAAAACTTTGCTGCAGCCGAATATCTTCGACAGAACTACCGACGTAAATTTCATAACGGCCATTATCCGCTTCCCACCTCTTTTCAGTGACGTTATACCAAGCAAATGCGCGCCGTTCTAATGTCCGACGAATCGTCTTGCTTTCTCCTGGTTCAAGACTAACCTTCACAAAATCGCGCAATTCTTTGGTTGGCTTTTCAACCTTGCTAACCCGGTTACCAACATATATCTGCGTAACCTCTTTACCTGGTAAATTCCCGGTATTTGTCAACTGAAATTCAACTTGGACCTGGTCATCTTTGGTCATTACCTTTAAATCATGATAACTAAACGTGGTGTAGCTGAGGCCGTGTCCAAATGGGAAGCGTACCGGTAGCTGTTTACTATCATAATAACGATACCCAACAAACAGTCCTTCATGATAGTTTTCTTCATTCTGCTCACTATCAAAGGTGGGATAAGTCGGGTTATCCGCCAACCGCAGTGGGAAAGTTTCACTAAGTTTACCAGAAGGGTTCACCTTCCCCGTTAAAATATCCCAAGTTGCTTCACCAACGGCTTCTCCAGCGAGGTACATTTCCACAATGGAGTTCACTTGCTCCGCCCACGGCATCGCCACCACGGACCCATTTTGCAAGACAACCGTGACATGATGATTGACCTGAACCAATTTGTTTAATAAAGCTACTTGGTTTTCTGGCAGGTCAATCGTGGTCTTATCAAACCCTTCAGACTCCATTTCTTCCGGATACCCCATGAAGTAAACCACTTGCTGACTTTGCTGAGCGAGGTTCACAGCAGCCGCCATTAGATCGTCATCGACCACATTGTTAGATAGCTGATAACCTTGAGCATAACTAGCCGTTTGGGGCATGGCTTCTAACGGTGTTACCACCTGATGAGCATTGACATGGGAGCTGCCACCACCCTGATACCGTGGCCGGGCCGCTAACTCACCAATTACTGCTAGTGAAGACCGCTTATCCAACGGCAACTCACCGTGTTCGTTCTTCAATAACACAATACTGTCATCTGCCAACTTACGGGCAAATTCGTGCTGGGCATCCTTATCATAGGATTCAACCGCTCCCTTGGTCTGCCACTTGGCCACCATCCGCAGTACCCGCAAAGCACTCTTATTCAGTACTTCTTCATCCAGTCGGCCATCCTTAACCGCTTCAACAATCTCATCAACTGAAGCTGCTCCCTTACCAGGCATTTCAAGATCTAAGCCCGCTTGAAGAGCTGCTACGTGATCCGCAACCGCACCCCAGTCAGACATGACTAATCCATCAAAGCCCCATTCATCACGAAGAACCCTGGTCAACAAGCGTTGATTCTGTGAATTTAAAGTACCATTAACCTTATTATAAGAACACATAATGGTTGCCGGATGGGCGTTCTTAACTATCCGTTCAAATTGAGCCAGGTAGATCTCCCGCATCGTCCGCTCATCTACGTTGGATGAATTCGTGAACCGTTGGTTTTCACGATTATTAAGCGCAAAGTGCTTAACCGAGACCCCAACTCCTTGACTTTGCACACCCTTCACGTAAGCCGTTCCCATTCGTCCCGCTAGCAGTGGGTCTTCTGAGAAATATTCAAAGTTTCTTCCAGCTAAGGGACTACGCTTAATGTTCACGCCGGGTCCTAAAAGTACCCCGACCCGTTCTGCTTTAGCCGCAATCCCAAGATTCTCGCCTAACTGCATTAACATGTCATCATTAAAAGAACTGGCGGTAAGTGCTGAGCACGGGAAACAAACGGCGTCAACACTATCATTTAAACCTAGAGCATCAGCGTCATCAGCTTGCTTACGTAAACCGGACGGGCCATCCGTCATCATCATTTTGTCCACACCCGGAACGGCCGCTGTAAACCAAAAGTCATGTCCCGTTACTAACGCTGCTTTTTCTTCGAGAGTTAAGCCTTCAACAAAAGTTCGATTAATCTTAACCATGTGCTCATCACTCCTTTTTTCTTATGCTCATTATATCGCTAATCATTCAAATTTAAGTACAAAAAAAGGACCATGACTTTCGTCATGATCCTTTGTTATGCGGCCAAGAGGATTCGAACCTCCACGGTCTAAACGACCACAAGATCCTTAATCTTGCGCGTCTGCCAATTCCGCCATGGCCGCATCAACAAATAGTATCATATCAAAAATACCATTCATTGACAACTATTTTTTCGCTTTTCTTTCTTTTTCCAGTCGGAACCGTCCGCCACAACGGGCACAATGATACCGATTAGTATTAAAGCGTCGCTGCCGGGGCAACAAAACGCCACAACCCTGACAACGATATAAATAACGATAATTATGGTGTCGTTTAGCTTTACTAGTAGCAGGTGCATACCGTGAACCACCAACTGCTTGCAACAATTGTTTGAAGTCCCGATCTCGGTGGCGGTAACCACGCCCCGCTAGATGCAGATGATAATGGCACAGTTCATGAAGGATAACCCGTTTAAGGTTCTCCTCATCAAATTCTTCCAACATTAACGGATTGATATCAATATGGTGATCTCCTAAATGATAACGCCCACCAGTTGTTCGTAATCGCCGATTGAAGACCGCGCGATGGCGGAATGGCTGGTGAAAGCATTGCTGTGAGAGTTGTTCCGTCAATTGTTGTAACTGCTCGTTAGTCACTATTTACTACTTCCCGGCTCAATCATGGTTAATTGAATCCGTTGTCGGTCATGATCTACTGAAAGTACCCAAACATCCACGATATCACCAACGGCAACGACCTGTCGGGGATCCCGAATAAACTTCTTGGTTAATTGCGAAATGTGTACTAACCCGTCATGCTTGACACCAATGTCCACAAATGCCCCAAAATCGACGACGTTACGGACGGTCCCTTGTAACTTCATCCCCGGTTTCAAGTCATCCATCGTCATCACATCAGTCCGTAATAATGGTGCTGGGAGTGAATCACGAAGATCCCGCCCTGGTTTTTGCAAATCAGCGATAACATCTTGCACTGTCGCCAGTCCATGCTCATCGGTTACAAATTGCTGCACATCTACCTTTTGTAGCTTGGCATTCGCTGAGTCAGTTCCCAGCTCATCCAAGGAAACTCCGGCCGCTTGTAAGATCTCCTCAGCTAATGGATAACTTTCGGGGTGAATATCAGTATTATCTAGCGGATTCTCACCACCAATAATCCGTAAGAAACCAACCGCTTGTTGGTAAGCCTTGGGTCCTAAACGCTTAACCTTCTTTAATTGTGTCCGATTCGTGTAAGCACCATGCTCATTCCGGTAAGCAACGATATTTTTAGCAATCGTTGCTGATAAACCTGAAATATACGTTAACAGTTGGTAACTAGCGGTGTTTAAGTTTACTCCGACCCGGTTAACCGCCCGCTCAATGACTGCGGCTAATTCAGCTTTTAATTCCGTCGTTGGTAAATCGTGCTGGTATTGGCCGACCCCAATCGCTTGGGGATCAATCTTAACTAACTCGGCCAACGGATCCTGAAGCCGCCGACCAATACTGATGGCACTCCGTTTTTCAACCGGCAGATCAGGAAATTCATCTCGCGCATCTTGACTAGCCGAATAAACAGACGCCCCAGCTTCGTTCACAATCACATAGTAGACCTGCCGATCCATCTTTTTCAAAGCCGCCGCCACAAACTGTTCTGATTCCCGGCTGGCTGTTCCATTCCCGATGGCAATCATTTCAACATGATACTTGTTTAGCAGGTCAATCAGTTGTCCCTCTGCTAATGCCCGCTCCTTTTCTGGAGCTGGTTTGTGCGGATAAATTACCGCGGTCGTTAAAAGCTTCCCATTAGGGTCCATTACCGCAAGCTTGCAACCAGTCCGATAAGCTGGGTCAAATCCCAGAACCACTTTGCCCTTGATTGGTGCTTGCATTAATAAGTTATACAGATTTTCGCCAAAAACCTTAATGGCTTGCTCATTTGCTGCATCAGTCAGTTGTCGCCGCATTTCCCGTTCAATCGACGGTTGCAGGAAACGCTTATAGGCATCCGCCGCTGCTTCCTCAATAAATTTAGTGGCATCATTTTCAGCATGCGAGCCGATCAAACGGAACTGGAGGTAATTCAGCACTGTTTGTTCGTCTGAAACCACACTGACCCGTAGGACCTTTTCCTTCTCTCCTCGGTTGATTGCCAATGTTCGGTAAGAAGTCATTTCCTTAACTGGTGAGGAAAAATCATAGTATTGTTGATAGACCTTGAGTTCATCATGCTCCTCACCGTTTTTCTTAAGGGCCGTGTGAACTTCACCATGATTAACAGTATAGTTACGCAACCATCCCCGCACGGAGGTCATTTCACTAATCGCTTCAGCAAGAATTTCGTGGGCGCCAGCTAAAGCATCTTCAGCAGTTTCCACATCTTCATTGACGAATTCTGCTGCCCGCGTAGCTAAATCTTCATCTGGATAGGATAAAAGCCAGTTAGCTAGTGGCTGTAACCCATGTTCACGAGCAATTTGCGCCTTGGTGCGACGCTTTTGTTTATACGGCAAGTATAAGTCTTCCACACTTGGTAAGTCTTCCGCATTTAAAATCGCCGTCTTTAGCTTTGCAGTTAACTTACCTTGCTCTTCAATACTTTTAATTACAGACTGTTTCCGTTCAAACAGTTCATTGGCCTTGTGGTATTGTTCCTGAATTCCTTGAAGTTGAACTTCATCCAGGGTCCCCGTCATTTCTTTTCGATAACGGGCAATAAAGGGAATCGTATTCCCCTCATCCATTAATTTTAAAGCCGCCTCAATCTGATGGGCTTTAAGTTCCGGCATTGCAGTCGTGACTGCTTTAATTACGCTTGTTTCCATCAATTTCTCCTGTCTACTTACTTTCTCCACCATTCATCATGGGGACTCACTGGAAGGTGACGTTTATGACGGGTCTTCGTAAACCACCCTTCAATCGTCTGTGCAGCGGTTGCTGAGACTTCTTTTCCTTCCAAATAATCATCAATTTCATGATAACTGACCCCCAAGGCTTGTTCATCCGGCAATGCGGGACGATCCTCCTCCAAATCGGCGGTTGGCGTCTTTTCATATAGGTGGGCCGGGGCCTTTAAATATTCCATTAAGGCCCGTCCTTGACGTTTATCTAAACCGCTGAGCGGTGTTAGGTCTGCCCCACCATCACCAAACTTCGTGTAAAAACCAGTCACTGCTTCGGCAGCATGATCCGTTCCCACAACTGCGCCACCAAATTCACCGGCAATGGCATATTGCACAATCATCCGCTGCCGCGCTTTAATGTTCCCCTTATTAAAATCGGAGATGTGACTCCCTGCTGTTGTTAAGGCCGCGACCATTGCATCCGTTGCGGGTTTAATATTGACCCGCATCGTGCGGTCTGGATGAATAAAATCATTGATTGCACTCATGGCATCCGCTTCATCAGCTTGTTCACCATAAGGTAACCTTACGGCAATAAACTGATATTGCTGACCAGTTTGCTGACGAAGTTTTTCCACTGCCATTTGGCAAAGTCGTCCTGCTAATGAGGAATCCTGACCACCGGAAATTCCCAATACCAATGTTTTCATTCCTGTGGACTTCAGATAGTCCATCACAAACTGCATTCGCCGCTGCACTTCCGTTGCCGGATCAATTTGTGGCAATACTTTCAATTGCTTAATAATCGCTGCTTGTAGATCGCTCATCACTGTCAACTCCTAATGTAATTTACGGACCTTTTCGTGGATTTGTTGGATCATCTTCATCTTGTTGTCATAACACTTTTGGGACAAATCAACTGGATATACTTCTGGATTCAAATCCCGTTTGTATTCATCCCACAATTTATCAAGGTGGCGCTGCTTGGCCGCGCGAATTTCTTCCAAACTCGGTTCGCTATAAACCTGTTGACCATCAATAAAAATATCTTGCAAAAGTGGCCGGGCTTCAAAATCAACCACCGTTTTGTTTAAAAAGGTGTAGTTCGGGTCAAACATAAATAGCGAATCGAGTTGACGAGGATCCTCATCACTTAAAGTGACATAGTCCCCTTCACTCTTGCCATCTTGCCGATCCGTAATCCGCCAAACTTGATGCTTACCCGGAGTCGACATCTTGGCAACGTTATTCGAAAGCTTAATCGTATCCACCATCTCGCCCGCATCATTTTCAACGGAAACCATCTTGTAGACCGCACCAAGGGTTGGTTGGTCAAATGCGGTGATTAATTTAGTACCAACTCCCCAAGTATCAATCTTGGCACCCTGCATTTTCAAATTAGAAATGGTCTTTTCATCTAAATCATTGGAAGCGATAATCTTAGCATCTGGAAAACCAGCGTCGTCCAACATTTCTCGCACCTTTTTGGAGAGATAGGCCATGTCACCGGAATCAATCCGGACGCCGACAAAGTTAATTTGGTCACCCATTTCTCGAGCAACCCGAATCGCACTAGGTACCCCACTCTTTAACGTGTCGTAGGTATCTACCAAGAAAACACAATCGTGGTGAGTTTGTGCATACGCCTTAAAGGCTTCATAGTCATTTCGATAAGTTTGTACCAGCGCGTGAGCATGCGTCCCTGAAATTGGAATTCCAAATAACTTGCCGGCCCGAACATTACTTGTGGCATCAAAGCCGCCGATGTATGCCGCCCGGGTCCCCCAAAGGGCCGCATCAAATTCTTGGGCCCGCCGCGTTCCAAACTCCATGACCGTTTGATCACCAACAATCGATTTAATCCGCGCCGCCTTGGTGGCCACCATAATTTGATAATTAATGACGTTCAAAATCGCCGTTTCCACTAACTGAGTTTCGAGAAGGGTGCCTTCAACTTGCACAATCGGTTCATGATTAAAGACCAGTTCACCTTCTGCCATACTACGAATATTACCGTGAAATTCGAAATGGGCAAGGTAATCTAAAAACTCATCATTAAATTGACCAGTAGAACGCAAATATTCAATATCCGAGTCAGTAAAGTGCAATTGGTTAATATATCGGATGATGTGATCTAAACCCGCAAACACTGCATAACCATTTTCAAAGGGCATTTTCCGAAAGAACGTTTCAAAAACGGCCCGACGGTTGCCAATTCCTTGCTGCCAATACGTCTGCATCATCGTGAGTTCGTAAGCATCCGTATGCAAAGCTGGACTATCATCTGGATATAGGAATTTCATGTTTCTCTCCTTCAAATTAAAAACAGCCGGTAAGTAACATCCCAGCTACTAATCCGGCTGTTATGATTAAACAATTATTTTTCAAGAACAAATTCAAAGCGGTTCCCAACGTACTGTGTATGGACATACTCAAATGGCCGGCCATCTTGTAGATAGGAAATTTGGGTCATCCGCAAAAGCGCATCACCACGGCGAATATCTAAGTACTCAGCAATCTTTTCCGTTGCATTCGTGGCGGAAACCTTTTGCACTGCATGTCCCGGATACAAGTTAGCCTTTTCTGCTAACGTCCGGTAAAAAGAAGAGGTCACCTCATCTTTACTAAAGTCAGTAATCAGGGACGCCGGAATCGTTGCCACTTCAAAACAAATTGGGACCTTACTACCATAACGAACCCGTTCCATTCGCAGGACCCGTTCGCCATCAGATAGCTTTAGCTTTTCCGCCTCGCTTTCCGATGGAATCGTTAAATGGTAAGAAATGGTCTTACTCGAAGGAACCTTACCAATCGCCTGCATTAGCTCCGTAAAGCTGGCCACGCCCGACATTTTCTCCTGGACCTTTTGGTTAGCAACGAACGTGCCTGATCCAACCCGGCGTTCTAAAACCCCTTCATCAACTAAGGTTTGAATGGCTTGGCGTAGGGTCATTCGACTGACCCCAAATTCGCTAGCTAATTCTCGTTCGGCCGGTATCTTTTGGCCCACGTGCCATTTACCATTCTCAATATTCGACCGCAGTTGATTATGAATCTGAATGTATACCGGTGATCCCATACTTCTCTTCCTCCTGCTTACCTAATGATCCTATTTTAACATGAAAACGCTGGACTTACCGTTGCTGATATTGCGCATAATATTCATCTACTAAATCAAGCATATCCTGCGCAATGCGGTGATAATCCTGAATGGTCAAGTTAGCGAGGGAAACCCGTACGTTACCCTTTTCCGCACCAAATGCTGTGGCATCCATAATCACTGTCCCAAATTCCACCGCTAGTCGGTACGTAAAGTCCAGGTAGTTGTAGTGTTGCTTATAGTAATCCGCAAATTCTTGATCATGCTGTTCACACATTAGCCGATAAATATCCACTAATGTATAGTAGCGAGTATTTTCTGCGGTTTGGTCCGCCTGGAGGCCCAATGTGTTCCAAAATTCATTGTAGCGATCAGTAACAATTTGCCGCGAAGTGTCAACATAGGCATCCCCTTCTGGCTCCCGTAGATTGGAGAGCGAAAACATGTCCATCATAATTTGTTGGGGTGCTGAAAGACCAGCTGTGTGGTAAAGACCAATTGCCCGACTATCAGCCACCATTCGGTCAATAAACTTCATTTTGTGCGGATCCGTGGCCACAATCGAATAGCGCTGCTCATCCAATTCGTTTAAGTGCGAATTGAGCAAGTTTTCGTAAATTAAGCGGTCACACACATTCTTCTTGTGCATACAAATTAAGCCCAACCGCTCACCAGTGGCCCCATACAGTTTGGAAAATGAATAGACTAAAATCGTGTTGTGCGGTGCTACCGCAAAGATTGATTGATAATCTGGCGAGAACGTCCCATAAACATCATCGGTAATGATGATTAAGTTCGGATTGGCCTTCAATACCTCTTTAAACTTTTGTAAGTTCTCAGGAGTAATGGCCCGGGCAGTAGGGTTCGTTGGGTTAACGGCAAAGAAAGCCTTCACTTTCGGATCTTTGAGTTCTTCAAACTGTTCATCCGTCATCTGCCAATTGTTACTTCGCTTCGTCGTGACCGTTTTAACGTTGAAGTCATATTCACTAAGTACGGGAATTTGCAAATATGGTGTGAAAATTGACGAATTGACCACGACAGTATCACCCGGATAAAGAATATGAGCACTGTGCAATTCTTGGAAAATATACACCATCGCCGCAGTTCCACCCTCAGTCGGGAAAATGTCGACATCGTCAACCAGATTCTGATCCTTAAAACAATTCTTTTGTAAGTATTGCGCCAGAATCTGCTCAGTGAATGTTAAACACCGCGGTGGATATGGATAATGATCTCCAAGTGCACCATCGATTAGTTCGTACATAAAGGCATCCCGGTCTGCAATCTGCAAATGGTTAACCGCAGCCTCAATTACCCGGCGTAAAAAAACGTCCCGGCGGGTCCCATCATCTAAAGCGGTCATCACCCGTTGATAGAGTCCTGCTTTTTTGACATCGCCAGCCATTCCGGCATCATGTTGGAACGTGCTTTCTGCTTCTTCCACACCAATTTCAAGTAAACGTGAGTACGCCAGTCGGGCCGTTGTTTCAATCCAATTGGGGTTCCCGCGCCCACCATTTACGACTGGTTGATAGCGCAAGTTATTCTTGGCCAATTGTTTAAAAATTGCGGCAATTTCAAAATTTGAAAGCTGATCGAACTGCTTGACCTTCGCATCATCAACTTGCCGAAAAATATTTAAATCTGCTGTCATATTAGAGATCCTTCCAAGTCTTTTCACCTTATTAATCGTTCCCATTAATTATAACAAAAAAACTGATTCATCAACATTCAGCGATGAATCAGTTCCATATCTAATCATTACTTATTTTGGTTAAATGGATCCCAAGTGTATTTAGCCCGTGCACCACCAATCAACTTTGGCCGTGACCGTAAGTAAGTCGTGTGAGCCTTACCAACTTTCTTCACGGAAGTCCGAACCGGAATCTGAACAAATTTCACTTGCATCCCAATGGAAGTGTCACCGATGTCCATCCCGGCCTTGGCTTGGAGATGTTCGACTTCGACCGGATCTTCAAAGTTTTCAAATGCGGCAATTTGCCCGGCACCACCGGCATGGATTTGCGGGTAAACTGTCACAATTTCTAAGCCGAATTTTTTGGCCACGTCACGTTCTACTACTAACGCCCGGTTAAGGTGTTCACAGCCCTGCACTGCTAAGTGAATGCCAAGCGGCCGCAATACGGAGATAATTTCCTTAATGATTGCCCGGCCAATTTCAATGTCGGAGTCCTTTCCAATGTGTTGGCCCTGGACCTCACTTGTACTCAAACCAACAACAAATAAGTCCCCCTTCTCCAGCTTGGCTTCTTTCAAGAGTTCCGTTAAGCCAGTATGGACTTCTTTACGGTAGGTTTCGAGTTCCTCTGTCATCATATCGCCCTTCCTTTTGTCTATTATTTCGATATCTTCATTATAAAATCCTTGTTAAGAAAACGCTAGCAAATACCGTATGACAATGTTTGAAAAACGTCGAAATTTAAACATGAATCTGGGAAATGGCCTTCAGCCAATCTTGTGTTTCAGAATCAAGATGCTCATCAATTAGAAATGGCCATGGCTTGAAGGCAGCTGCCACCTTAGGCCACTGAATTTGCGCGTCGCTTTCCAAGGTGGTTGCCATTTGGCGAATTAAGTTTTGCTGAACGGTTGCTGGTACCGCGCGTTGCAGCAAAGTCATCCCAATAATTCGTTGCGCCAGTAATTGGACAATAACCTGGTCAAGCCACTCCTGCGTTACTAAATTTTTCAAAAAAACCGGTTTAGCTAACGGTAGCGCCGGCAGCTCCCGCCGAATAAATTGGTTCAGCAATGACCAATTCCGGCTAAGCTGATAGAAAAATTGCCATGGCACTTTTGCATTGATCTCAACTAATGTTTGATGAACCGCAGCCGATAAATCAAACGAGGTCCCTTGCAGGCGGGGCGTTAATTCTTGAAGGAAACGCTGACCGGTTTCCCGGTCTAAGGATTTAAGATGTTTCCCAGTAGTAAGGCGATAACGAACAATTAAAAAATCGTTCACCATTGTCTGATCAATTGTGCGTTGGCGTTGGCGCTGATGGTGTTGACGGAATGATTTACTGATTCCGTGTCTCTGACTACGGGCAAATTGTCCCTGTTTTGGCATTCAAACCGTCCCTTTCGTTAATGTATAAAAAAAGCCGTCACAGATGTGACGACTTTGGCAGTTGGGCTAGCTGGATTCGAACCAGCGCATGACGGTACCAAAAAC
>DWZS01000036.1 GCA_019117445.1 Candidatus Limosilactobacillus excrementigallinarum
GTAAAATAATGCTAGAATATTGCTAAACAGTTATAAAGGAAATTACTATGAAAAACATCTATCTGTTTATTTGTTGCGGAATTTTATTATTTATCAGTGTTACTTGTGGGATGCATTCTACGATTGATAAACGCACTAGTAGCTGGCTTGTAATTACCAGAATCATTATTCTTGCAATGCTCGTGGGGAAAATTGTTCTCTTCTTATTGACTTTACCGATTATTAGCTGGCGTCTGCTCATTCAGACTGTTGCTTTAATTATCCTATTTGTGATGGTTGAAATGATCTTTCGTCGAAAGTTATTAACTTTTGGAGCTCCATGGCTTGCTTTTATTTTAGAAGCTACAACTTTTGTAGTCAGTCTTGTTTGTATTTTTTAAAGACCAGTTTATAATAGAAGTTAATCAGCGCTCTTAGTGTAACTGGATAGCACATGAGATTTCGGTCCTCATTATCAGGGTTCGAGTCCCTGGGAGCGCATTTTTACAGGATTTTCTAAAATTCGTTAAAGCCGTAATCCCTTATATTTCAAAGGGTTACGGCTTTTTGTAATTTTGTGAAAATGTTTAAAATTCGGACCTGTGTACACGAAATGTGCACGGTCTGGTGACTAGTTTCTCAAGGAGTTTCCTTATGTTTTCTGATTATGTGTGCACAAAAAAAACGCTCTAGCAGTCATTTCCTTTTGAAGTAACCACTAGGGCGTTTTGTTAATAAAAAAAGAGTGCCTATTAAGCACCCCAACCGGTTCAGTTCAAGGAGCTACCTTGATACCATTTTGCGCACCGGCCTTCCAATTCTTGTAGTTGTATTATATCACATTTTATTTATGATACAATGTTTCTTGCGCACCGAGTGGGTAGCTCCCACTTAAACCGTGTGCACTGGGAGGTGACTCCTATGGGACATTGGTTCCTTCTAGTTCTTGTCGTGCCTAGTAAGCACGTTAAACATCTAATCAAGTGGTTACTCAAGTAGTAACTCGAGCGCTGGCTTCGGTTGGCGCTTTTTTAGTATAACGCAAAATAGCCCTAGCAGTCACTACATTATTTGTAATGACCACTAGGGCTTAATTCTATTGTTTCTTTAATTCGGTAATCACTGCTTGTTGTGACATCACAATATTCTGTAGTTGTTTCTGTGATGTCATTAGTTGGGTAATTTGCGCCTGCTTTTTATTTTTTACCGTGTACCAATCGTGTGCCATCAGCAATTACACAAAAGAACCCAGCGCTAATCAAAAACTAGCGTTGGGTTCTTTTGATATTGGGAGTGGCTTAAAGTCGTTTAAAACTTTTGTCACCCTCATCTTTGGGAAGGAATTATATTCAGTCCTTTGCGAGAAAGCTATTATCTAAACTTAACTCATCAATTTTAATTCATCTTCCGCAAAGCAACTATTTATTACCTAGTGCACGCCGGTAACCACAAACTTCAAATAATATTACAGGTTACTCTTATGCTGCTTCTGACCTACTAAATCTTCAGCCGCTAGGTACGTGTAGATTTCTTGTCGCATCTACCTATTTCCTTCCACGCTTTTAATATAACATTAAGTGTAAGCGATTTCAATAGTTGCTTTTAAATTATCCGATCGTTCCTAATAACGCAAGTAAAGCAACTAAGTTGTTAATGGCATGCAACCAAATTGTATTCGTAATGTTACCAGTTTTACGGTAAATGAAGGCAAAGACTGCCCCCAAATAAAAATAAATTAAATAGCTAATAAAGGTCGTACTAGAATGTTCCAATGTAAACAAAAGCCCTGATAATAAAATCGGCAACCAGAACGCTTCCCGTTTAAAAAAGAAATTCATTAAGACGCCACGAAAAATTAATTCTTCAGCAATCGGATTTAACACGACCGCTGCAAATGACATAATTATAAGAACCACCTGATTACTGCTTAATAGCCGACCAATTAATTGATTATTTGCCGTTTCCGTTTGATGATAAATCAGGTAATTCAATAAATTTAATACTTGTTCACCAAGAATAACCGCAAGCCATCCGCCAATAATCCATTTAAGATGCTGTCCTAGCCCCTGAATGCTTGGTTGCCAATGTCGATACTTTATGAAAAGATGGCGTGCCCATAAAATTATTCCGCCAAATACAATTCCATAGATCACAATCAAGAGTGCTAACGCAGCCGGTACCGTTGAATACTTACGAATAAAAAGTAAAATGACTGGTGGTACCTGAATCAATAATGCCAATAGTCCGATAATTAAAACCCGTAATATCCAAAGCGGTCGTTTTGTTGCATTCATAAATTCACTTCCCTCAAAAGTTTTATCCATAATATCACAAAACCTCTGCCACGCTGACAGAGGTTTTCTTTTTTATCCAACAGGACGTCCTGTACTGGAACGCTCAATTAACTTTACTGGGACATCCACTAATTGTCTGGACATCCTAAGATCGCTAATCTGATTTAGTATTAAGCGAGCGCTTGTTTCTCCTAGTTCTAAAATTGGTTGTTCAATGGTTGTTAACTTTGGCGTAACATACTCGGCCAAGTCAATATTGTCATAACCCATCACCGAAAGATCTTCCGGGATCTGAATTCCCCGTTCATGAAGGCCACGATAAAGGCCAATCGCCAATTCATCATTTCCACAAAAAACTGCTGTGGGATTACGTTTTAAAACTGCATCCGTCTGCTCATAACCGCCCAATTTGGTTAAAGGGGCAGCAACCAAATCCTGCTCTTCGTTAAAGTGAATTCCCCTCTGCAGTAGTCCATTAATAAACCCGTCTAACCGTTTACGCAAATTTCTCGTTAACTGTTTTGGCATCATCACCACGATCCGTTTGTGACCTAATTTTGCTAAATGTTCAGCAGCAATTGAACCGCCTTGATAGTCATCAACCTGCAAACGGTCACCATCGTCATTAATTTGATTCCGATCAAAAAGTAAATACGGGATCCGGTTGGGCTTTAAAATATTATCAATCGTGTCTGCTGTGACACTAGAACTTGCAATAATTAAACCGTCAACAGACCGCTCAACTAAATTGCCCAGGTAATATTTTTCGGTTGTTTCATCATTACTGGCGCTGAAAACCAATGGTAAATAGTGTGCGTTCCGGCAAACAGTTTGAATGCCACGAAAGAAAGTACTAAAAAACGGATTACCAATATTCGGTACCAACACCCCAATTGTTTTGGATGAATGGAGAATCAAATTTCGGGCATTAAAATCCGGAACATAATGCATTTCGTCCTTCAGTTTTAAAACTCGCTCCTGAGTTTTCTTGCTGAAGCGAGCTCCTTTACCATTCAAAATTTGTGAAACTGTCGTTACCGAAACCCCAGCTTTCTCTGCTACATCCTTGATTGTTATTTTATTCGTCATCAATTTCCCTCATTCTGCGTTAAACGATTTACTAAAACAGTTTACTACGAATTGAAAGGGATTTCAATTATTTCCAAAATGGACTCCAAAGACATTCTGCATAATTTCTTTTGCTTGGGCTGATTGGGTTCCCCGAACCCGCAGATAATCAATCTTGGCCAACAAAATTTCATATTCCCATAGAGAGGAAAGGTCATGTTCGTTTAGATAATGTAAATTCAATTTGATGGCTGATAAACTATGAATCAAGCCTGTAAAGTCATCTTCACCCTTATAACGATCTGTACCGATTACTACTGGTAACTGGTGCTGATAAGAATCCTCCAGTAGTGTCCTTAGAATATTGGTATTTTGATAGTCATGGTGTCGCAAAAATTCTTGCAATTTCCAAATATCGAAGTAATGATGATCCTCGGCTACTTTGCATTTTAAAGAGACCGTCGTTAAATAGTCAGTATGTGCTTGAACCTTATGAATACTTGCGAGCCGGATTGCCGTTAGGCCGTTGATTTTACCATCCCAATCAATTCCCAATAACAGAACAAATAATGGATCAATTGCAATCACAAAGCCAACATTAAAAATATCATCATCGGTAAAGTTATAAACCTCGACCAAATATCCCTGCTGGTTTGCCATTACTAACTGTTCTTTAATTTCGTTTGGTAACATTTGCATTCCTCCACAAAAAGATAAAATAAAATAATTTAATTTATATCATTATTTCGATAACACTGTACTAGTCTATTCATTGGTACCGTCGTTTTAACGCTCGATAATATCAGGATCATAATAGGCAACACCGTTTTTTTGTAGTAAGATAGTTTACATTGTAAAACTATTTAAAAGAGGAGCCACTATGGTGATTATTACAGCAGGCATGATTGGTGTTGGTAAAACGACCCTTACAGGTAAAATTGCTGACCATTTACACACACAAGCGTTTTTCGAACCCGTTGGTGAAAATCCAGTATTACCACTATACTACAAGAACCCGAAACAATATGGGTTTTTACTGCAAATTTACTTTTTAAACAAACGGTTCTCAATGATCAAAAAGGCTTTGAATGATGATAACAATGTTTTAGACCGTTCCATCTACGAAGATGCCCTATTTACGCGAGAGAATAATGCTGAAGGTAATATCTCTGATACTGAATTAGAGGTTTATCTCAAGTTACTAGACAATATGATGGCAGATCTTAAACAACTGCCAAAACGTGCCCCCGATCTAATGGTCTACTCAGAAACGGACTTTGAAACCATCCTATATCGGATTAAAAAACGGGGCCGTGATTATGAGCAGATTGATAATAAACCAGAATTAAAGGACTACTATTATAAAATGTGGAATGCTTATAAGAAGTGGTACCGTGATTACGATGCTAGTCCTAAAATGAAAATTGATTTGGAAAAATACAATTTGGAAGATCCACATAATGTGGATATCGTTTTACAAATGATTGACGATAAACTAGCGTCGCTTCGTTAATTCATCAACGTAACATTACTTAAAACTCAGGGTATGGTTCCGACCTACTCTGGGTTTTATTTTATGCAACGCTTGAATAACTCCACCAACCCAACCGAGCTGATTCCACCAATTAGTGGAATAATAACTCCTTTACGTTTAGCAGTTTTTCGCTGCCGGACTGGTTGTTTTTCGGCTATCTTTGGATTCTTACCTATTGGACGTAAGTTATTTGTGGATTGCTCCCTTTTTGGGGGAATTTGATCATACTTGGTCAGATCATAGGTTTGAATCAAATGATCTAGTTTTTCATGATATCTTGGGTCGGTTGCGTATTTTTGATTAAGTTCCCGCGTTGCTGATTGGTAGTCAAAGCAATGTCGCTTATGTACCTGTTCATATATTTCTTGATCTAATACCATTGCATAATCCTGGAGTGATTCCCTGATTGATGGATATTTTCGAAAAGCATGTTGCTCTATTAGGTCACGTTCAATCCGATGCTCCTGAGTTGGCATGGTCGTACTCTGTCCATGATACGCCCCCTTAATACCAAATAAATTATAATACGTTCGTGCCAAATCACTCCGTCCCCAATCGCTCTCCAAAATCGCCTGCGCAATCATTACTGAAGCAAAAAGGTCATGTTCCTGGGCAATCTTTTGCGCATCATGGGCAATTAAGTTAATGAAATCTTGCTCGCTTTTCGATAACGGCTGTCGAGCAACCGGTCTCTTTGTATTCTCGTCTTGATATTCTTCCTTTTGTTTTATTGGACTTGGTTCCCTCGTTTGGGGCTGTTCACTAGAATCTGTAGATGACACCACTGCGGGTAAATTACTGTGCTGTGCCTTCAAGCATCCCGCTAATCGATTAACCGTTTCAGGATCTAGTTGGCTCATTTCATCATTCGATAATGGTGGTCGTGTTCCCGTAGAAATTGCTGCTGCTAGTTGTTCACATTCATTTGGTGAGTAGTTTACGCTGGCAAGCGCTGGATTAGTACTGATCAATAACACAGTACTCGTAATGATAATTCGTAAAACATAACTTTTCATATTTTTACCTCCTGTATTATATAGACGGCAAAAATACAAAAAAAGATTGGAAAATATCAAAATTTTCCAATCTTTTTTAATAAACAATTACAGGTTCATGAACCACAATGGCATGATATGCTGTTCCAGCATCACTCGGGTGCATATTTACACATCCATTTGAACCGTCACTAAGATAAGCCGATTTAGACCAATTGGACCGCCAACTAGCATCGTGGAAACCAACCCCACTATTAGTAAAGGCTGACCAGTATGATACTGGTTGAGTATATGACTTACCGCTATCGCCTGTTCCACGTAGAACTGATGGACTTTGTTGATACATAATGTACCAAACACCTTTTGGCGTTGCGTCACCGCTACTCTGCTTTCCAGTCACAACATCCGCACTAAAGACCTCTTTACCGTCTTTGTAGAACCAAGCGTGCTGATCTGCAATGGAAACTTCTGCATAGGTATCACCAAGGCCGTGATTCTTAGTTACTCCATAGCCAAGGCCACCAGTATAATAACCTTCCCCAAAGATATCTGCTTTGGCATTAACCGACTTCTTACCATCAACTAATGCCTTGCCAAGGGTTTTACCGGCTTTGGTTTCACTAATCTTCCAGCCATAACTACCGCCCTTAGCAGTGTTAATTACCTTTCCAGAATGCGTCTTGAATTTAAATGACTTTCCTAAAGTCGCCTTTTCTCGATTAATCTTTTTAACGGTCGGTTTCAAAGCTGCTGTATCAAAAGTATATTTACCGTCCTCATAAGTAACCTTAGTTAAAACGTCCTTACTACTAAGTCGGTAGCTCTTTTGTTCCACTTGATAATTAACGGAACGGTGATTTAACTTTTGCAGCTTATTCTTTTGCTTTTTAATCTCTGAACTACTTGCTCCCAAAGGCTGTGTATATAACTTTGGTAACCGAATCGATGGATCATAAGCATTTTGATCCAAACGGCGCATTAATCGTTTGACATCATATTGATTACCCTTTTGGGGCTTCGTTGTGGTAACCTGATTATTTTGCCAAACGACTTCTGCATTTACAGGGGCTTGACGATCTTCATTTAAAGTTTTCAGTTTCCGTTCAACGCTCTGCTTAATCTCTTTAACCCGCGAAGAATCGCTTTCGCTCGGGGTGATCTTTAAGTTACGCTGCTTGCTACTTGGAAATAGCGTGAATTGCTTCTGCAGTGCAGTCTTAAATTTACTCTGATCAGCCTGGCGATAACCAGCCGAAGTCCGACTGCCTTGATAAATTAGCTGACCATCTAAATAAACCCGGTTAGTCAATTTAGTTTGTGAAACTTTATCATAGGCCTGCGCTTTTGTTAATCCACCAACGTTAATCCCATTAATCTTTGTATTTTTATTAAAATGAGTACTTTGGTGCCAATACGATCCTCCAATAATTATGACTAGAGCAGCCACAATTCCAGAAGCAACCTTGCCTTTTGTATTCATCTAAAAATCTCCCAATATCTTATTTTTATTACAGTTCTGTAACAAGAAACACTCATAATCATAACACTAATTACTTTTAATGAGAAACGAAAAAGCAATTTTTATTTTTATAAAACAATCCCCACCAGTACTACTCACTAGTGAGGATCTTTCATAATGATAAACGCAGGCTAAATTTCTGGATAGGTCACATCTTCAACCTTAACTGGTTGATTATTTTCATCTGTCTTAACCACGGTGACATCACATGGTGCATGGCGAATTACGTAAGCAGCAGTTGAGCCGACAATAATCCGTCCGATGACATTCAGCCCGGTGGCCCCCACAACAATCATGTCGACATCATGCTTCTTGGGGTATTGATCAGTAATGGCAATCTTGGCATTCCCAACCATAACTGAAGAATCCACGTCCGTTAAGCCTACTTGTTTAGCGTCTTCAACTAACTTTGCAAGGGTCTTCTTCATTCGTTCAACTGCAGCATCATACATATCACGATCAATAATTCCATATCCCGCTGCGGTTGGATAGTGTTCACCATTGACAACACTTAATAAGTGTAAATGCGCCTCATTCCGCTTCGCCAAATCAATTGCCTTATGAAAGGCCATCATTGATTGCTTAGAACCATCAATTCCTACTAAAATATTTTTGTAATTTGCCATTTTAATCACTCCTTTTAGTCTGTTACCAAATCATGAATTGCCTGCATATAAATTGCCATTGATTTAATTAAATCATCAACCGGCTGATACTCATTTGCTTGGTGCATTGTGTTTGGCGTATCTGGCATCAATGCACCAAATGCAACTCCATTATCAATTAATTGTCCATACGTCCGTCCACCAATACACTCTGGCTTGGCTTCTCGGTCACCAGTAACATCAATGTATGACTTCATTAATGTTTTAACGAGCGGATCTTCCGGATCAACAAAGTGCGGTGCGTGGAAAGAGTCATAATGAGCATCAATTGCAAACTCAGCGGCAATCGGCTTAACCTTCGCAAGAATCTCGTCAGGAGTAATTCCCTTAGGGAAGCGGAAGTTCATATCTAAATGACCACCCTTTTGGCCATCAAAATTCATGATGCCAGCATTCATCGTTAAGTCGCCCATGACAGAGTCGGTAAATGCGGTCTTAAAGTCGGCCATTCGATCATCCAAGTGTAAATAATCAGCTACATAATCAATAAAGTTCTTAGCGTTCCCACTAAAGTGTAGGGATTGCAAGAATTTGGCCATGTACGTTCCGGCATTAATCCCCTTTTCCGGTTCCATACCGTGAGCGGCCTTCCCGATCATTTCTAAATGAAGTCCATCCTCAGTTGCCTTTGCATCACCAGTAACTGGATTTTGCTTGATGAATTCACCATACCGTTCCATCACTGCGTGCTTATCGGATGTTTCCATAACAACTTCCGCTTCACGCGGCACCATGTTAAACCGCAAACCGGACTTAAATGATTTCAGAATGTCTTGCCCTTCATTGCCACCAGCAATATCAAGCTTGATTGAAAACATTCCCTTTTCTCCATTATAAACTGGGAATTCTGCATCTGGAGAGAATCCTAAGTCAGGCATTGGTTCGGTCGCAAAGTATTTAGTCATGCCAGTCCAATCATTCTCTTCATCCGTGCCAGCCACAAACCGAACCTTTTTATGAAATTTAATTCCCATCTCTTTTAAGGTCTTTAATGCATAGTAGGCTGCCAAACCGGGACCCTTATCATCAGAGGCTCCACGGCCAATAAAATTACCATCTTTAATTACTGGGTCAAATGGGTCACTATCCCAGCCCTTCCCTGCCGGCATCACGTCGAGGTGGGCCAAAATAGCAATGGTCTCATCACCTTCACCCCATTCAGCATAGCCAACCACATTGTCAATGTTTTTCGTCCGAAAACCATCCTTGGCGGCCATCGCTAAGAAAGTATGCAACGCTTGAGTTGGTCCCGGTCCCAACGGTGCATCCGGGGTTGCTTGTGAATCATCACGAACACTAGGAATCTTCACTAACGTTGTCAAATCACGCAAGTAATCATCTTTTTGCGCATTTGCTTTTGCCATCCAATCAGCCATGATTCTGCCTCCTATTATTCTTTCTACATTGATTATGATACCATAGGTTTGTAGTCGATTAAATCGTTTCCATTCATTAACACGAGGAAGTGTCAATTTATATGCAAAAATTAGATAGTTCAATTTTAAAAACCGTTATTACCCCCCGTCCTCAGGAAAGTTTCAAGGGGACCTTTGGTAAAATTCTCTTAGTTGGTGGCAATCACCAATTCGGTGGCGCCATTATCATGGCCAGTACTGCCAGTGTCTACAGCGGCACCGGCTTGGTCACGGTTGCAACAGATCCCATTAATTCCAGTGCCATTCATTCACAGTTACCAGAGGCAATGGTAATTGATTTTAATGATACCAACGCAGTTGCCCAGCTAGCGGCAAAAGTGGATACCATCGTAATTGGTCCAGGGCTCGGTGAAGAGATGGAAAGTAAAGCAATTCTTGAGAACGTTTTTCAGCATACCAATGAACATCAAGTGGTTGTCATTGATGGTTCAGCCATTACGTTAATGGCGCGAGACCAAATTGCTCAGCCAAAAGGCCACCTTATCTATACTCCTCACCAAATGGAATGGCAACGATTATCTGGAATTAAAATTGCTGATCAAACTGAAAACGTCAATCAAAAAGTCCGGGATGAGTTGAATGCTATCGTGATTTTAAAAAAACACCATACCGAAATTTATACTGATACCGACGTTTACCAGCTTCCCATTGGATCTGCGGCCCAAGCAGTTGGTGGAATGGGTGATACCTTAGCCGGAATGGTGGGTGGCTTTACAGCTCAATTCAGAAAAAACATTACCAATGCTGCACTAGCTGCAACCTATGCGCATAGTGCTATTGCCGATGAAATTGCCGAACAGCAATACGTTGTCTTACCACATCAGATTAGTCATGCCCTGCCTGGTTTTATGAAGAAAATTTCTTTAATGGACCAAGATCATACCATTGGATTTCATAATTAAGGAGTAATCAATGAACACTACATCGCATCAAATTATCGCTTTTGACATGGATGGTACATTTCTAACAGATGACAAAAAATTTAACCGGCCTCTCTTTGAAAAAATCCTGCAAACATTTCAACGACAAGGACGACGTCTTGTTGTCGCATCCGGTGATCCTTTAGAATGCTTACAGCGTTATTTTCCAAATGAACAAGACCAACTAACCATCATCGCGGAAAACGGCGCGCAAATCGTGGAAAATGGTCAAGAAATTCTTACCAAAACCCTTGATCCACAACTCGCGCACAAGGTCATTAATTACCTTGTTCATACCATGCACATTGAACCTGTGATTTCTGGGCACCGCCAAGGATACTTCCCGAAGGATGCTTCAGCTGCTACCATCAATCATCTTGCTTTTTACTACCCAACTCACCAACTGGTGGATAATTTTGATCAACTTCCTGACGATCAATTCTTTCAAATTTCCTTTCTAGTAAGTGACGATCAAATTAAAAATGCTGTTCAGAAACTAACTACACAATTTGGAAATCAGCTCGTGGTGACCCCAAGTGGAAATGGCTCTATGGATTTAACTAATCCAGGAATCAATAAGGGATGGGCGCTAACGCAACTCCTCAACCGTTGGGGACGATCTCGAAAAGACTTGGTTGCCTTTGGTGATGGTGGTAACGATGTAACAATGCTTCAACTTGCGGAACTTAGCTACGCCATGCCAAATGGTGGTGAGGCCGTCCACGCTGTTGCTACTAAAGAAGCGGTTGCCGACAACAACCACGACGGCGTTTTAAAAACAATCCAAACTCAATTACTTTAGTTCAGTTTGGTAGGAGGAATCTATCCAGTGCATTATGAAATAATTACGAATCCAGTTTCCGGAAGTGGTAAAGGACAACAAATCAGTCGCAAGGTTCAACAATCCCTGCACCAAAAAAGACTATCCTTTCACATTAATGTTAGTCATCATGCCGGGCAACCACGGCAAATAGCTCAGCAATTTGCCCGCCAATCACTAACGAATACCTGTATCATCGTGATTGGTGGTGATGGTACCCTCCATGAAGTCATTGATGGATTACTAAATACTCATCAAAAATCGCCACTTCCCGTTGCTTACATCCCCGCTGGCACTGGAAATGATTTTGCACGTGGTTATGGGATTTCTCGCAAACCGTTAATTGCCCTACAGCAAATCTTGGATGCCCATCACCTTCACTGGATTAATGTCGGCCACTTTGTAAACTCACATCATCAATCTGGCATCTTCTTGAATAACTTTGGCACCGGATTTGACGCAGCAATCGTTCACCGGACCAACACATCACGAGTCAAAAAGTTTCTCAACCAGCACCATTTAGGAACATTATCATACGTCGCTAAAGCAATTGGGGTCCTCATCCATCAGCCGTCATTTACCGTCCAAGTCATTACTCCTGATCAAACAGAAACATTCCAGCAAGCTTATTTAGTGGTTACTAGTAATCACCCGTTCATCGGTGGTGGAATCCAGGTTGCACCAGATGAATCAATTGATCGCTCTGAACTAGAATTAGTGGTTCTCGAAAAGAAACACTTCATCACTTTTCTCGGTTCAATCATCATGTTTGCGGTTGGCAAAGTGACACATTCTCGCCACGCTTACGTCTTCCGTGGGTCTCAGTTAAAATATTCTATTAGTCCAGCTCAACATGGCCAAATTGACGGTGAAGAATTAGGTTGTCACCCGTTTAATTTAACGATGACCTGTCAAAAATATCCATTTTTAGAAGAATCTAACCATACAGAATAAGCTCCAGTCGCGACATTTATCGTAATTGGAGCTTATTTATTTAGATTCACTATTTAATATGTAATCGAGTTCGCAAGGCGGCCATTCTGGCGCCAAGTAAATTATCTGCTAGCCGATAACGCAGAGCTAAGTAAATAAAGACAGCCATCCCAACCAAAACACCGGGAATTAATGAGAAGAACGCAGTATACCGTCCATATGGACTTACAACAAGGTTGATCAACGACATCACGGCCTTGACTGCCACAAACATAATCAGAGAGAAACCAAGAATTTGGTTCGTGGACTTGGCCATGTCGTTAAAGTGTAAGCCAAATTCCATGTTAAACGAATGCAAGATGAGGTAGTTAATCACCATCATTGCCAGACCGGTAGCTAAAAGTGGTCCTAAACCACGAACTAACATCATACATGGTAACTGCAGGATAAACTTAACAATAACCCCGATCCCTAGGTAACTCATCATCCGCTTATTTTCTGAAATTCCTTGCATCATAGCGGCAGCGACTGAATACATCCCTAATGGAATGGACATAAAGGCCGCAAATTCGAGCACTGTTACCCCAGCTGCATCATAACGGTAAAAGACGGTGTAGATCTGCTGAGCAACTGCCGCCATCCCCATCGAAGCTGGAATCATGACAAAATAAAATAACGTTAACGCATTCTCAATCTGTTTGCGAATACTCTCCGTATCATTTTGGGCCCGCGCTTCCGATAATAATGGAATTGCCGTAGCGGCCATCCCCAAAGCAAACGAAATAATGATCATGTACAACTTATTCGCATTAAATGAGAATAATGCGTAAACTGCATTGATTTCGTAGGTAGTATAGTGTCCAAGCATCCGCATCAACGGGGGAAAAGTATACTGGTCAATCAATTGGAAGATAATAATTCCAGATTCAATCACAATAAATGGAATTGCTTGATAAATAATCTTAAAAATCAATTCCCAGGTTGAAACATTGGTGTTGCGCTCACCATTTTTAACCAGCGTATTCATTTCCCGCAAGTGTTTGAAATAAGCTAACGCTAAAATTGCAATGGCACCTAATGCCCCAATAAAGGCCGCAAACGTCGACTGGGTGACCGCAACCACCCAACTGCCCCGTTGAATTTTCATGACCAAAAACGTAGCGGCAAGAATATATGCGACCCGAAAAACCTGTTCGATAAATTGCGACATTGCCGAAGGAGCCATCCAATTATAACCTTGTAGAAAGCCTCGCGTAATGCTCATTGGCGGAATAACGAGCACGGCCCAGGCTAACGACTGGATAACTGGAACCACGTTTGGGTCTCCGGCCGCCAGAATCCCCGCTGCCAAGAACATCACAATGGAACAAATGACCCCCATAGCAACCGACACGTACATCCCTGAATGATAAAGACGCCGGCTTACTCCATACTGATCGAGTCCGTTATAATGTGCGACTAATTTTGAAATTGCGGAAGGAATTCCGGCCGTGGCAACGGTTAAGAACATACTATAAATGTTATACCCTTTCGCAAAAAGTGCGTTAGCCTGAGTACTATAAGCACCCATCCATGTTACCCACGGAATCACATACAAGGCACCTAACAAGCGAGAAGTAATACTACCAGCAGTCATCCACGCTGAACCCGTGACCATTTTAGCTTGGGCATCCTGGGACTTCGTTGCAGCTTGATGATCAGTTGCACTTTCTCCTGATCTCATATTTTCACCTTTTTCATTATATTTTTTAAACAATCTTTATCATTCTAGCTTGATTTAAAACGTTAAGCAATCAAATTGGCTAATTCTTAATATTCATCTAGGTCAGTTGTAATTGCTTGAACACTGACTTCATCCGTCTGAAATTTTTCAATGACTTTTTCTAAATCAGTCGGCTTAGGTACTTCCTCATGATGACTTTCCAAATCAATCACCGTCAACGCTAAACCAATTTCCGCCCGCATTAAAGCATTCCACTTATTGTCGTCCAAGACATCTGCCGCTGGTAAATCTGGAAAATGTACCTTCGTTTTTCCTGCTTCTTCACTAATCACGGCTGGGTATGAAACAATATGATAATCCATTTGATCCTCCATTCTGCGCAATGAAAAAGGCTCCTGAAACCAGTGTCTCAAAAGCCCTTTTTCACTCACTACTTAGCAACAATGTTAACAATCTTATTTGGTACGACAATGACTTTCTTAATGTCCTTGCCTACCACGAACTTTTGTACATTGTCATCCGCTAAGGCTGCCTTTTCGGCACTGTCCTTATCGGTATCCTTGGCTAATTTCAATTTAGCCCGTACCTTACCATTAACCTGCACAATCATTTCAACTTCATCTTCAACAATCTTACTTGGATCGTAAGTTGGCCAAGGTTGGTAAGTGATTGTATCACTTTCGTTGAATTGACTCCATAATTCTTCTGCCATGTGCGGCATAACTGGCGCAATCATCTTGATGAACCCTTTAATATATTCAACTGGCAAGTCGTCAACTTTGTAGGCTTCATTAACGAAAACCATTAACTGAGAAATTGCCGTATTAAAGTGCATCCGTTCATAATCTTCAGTAACTTTCTTAACAGTTTGGTTATAGACTTTATCCAATTTACCATCGTTAATCGTTGAAATCCGGTCACGTAAGTGATTGTTATCATCCATAATTAAGCGCCAAACCCGGTGAACCCACTTATTAGCCCCATGCAGGCCCTTTGGATCCCAAGGAACGGATTCCGTCAATGGCCCCATGAACATTTCATAAAGCCGTAAAGTGTCCGCCCCATATTGATCAACAATTTCATCAGGGTTGACAACGTTACCCTTGGATTTAGACATCTTTTCATGGTTACTACCAAGAATCATTCCTTGGTTAACCAGTTTCATGAATGGTTCCGGCGTTGGTACAACTCCCAAATCATATAGGAATTTATGCCAGAAACGTGCATATAGTAGGTGGAGCACTGCGTGTTCGGCACCACCAACGTACAAGTCAACGGGAGACCAGTAATCTAAGGCTTCTTTGGAGGCCAATGCTTGATCATTGTGCGGGTCAGTATAACGAAGCCAGTACCAGGATGAACCAGCCCATTGCGGCATTGTATTAGTTTCCCGCAGCCCATGACGGCCGTTTTCATCATAAACATTAACCCAATCTTTAATTTTGGCTAATGGTGATTCACCGGTCCCTGAAGGTTCAATGTTGTCGGTGTCTGGCAATTCCAATGGGAGTTCATCTTCTGGTACCAAGGATGTTGTTCCATCGTCCCAATGGATAACTGGAATTGGTTCACCCCAGTAACGTTGCCGGCTAAAGATCCAATCACGCAGTTTATAGTTAACCTTCTTTTGTCCGGCATGATGTTCAGTCAGCCAATCAACCATCTTTTGCTTGGCTTCATCAATATTTAAGCCATCCAAGAAGCCTGAATTAATATGCTTGCCGTCCCCAGTGTAGGCAGCTTTGTCTAAATTGCCACCTTCGATGACCTGCTTAATTGGCAAATTAAACTTATGAGCAAATGCATAGTCACGATCATCATGAGCTGGAACCGCCATAACTGCACCAGTACCATATGATGCCAAAACATAGTCAGAAATCCAGATTGGCAGCTTTTCACCATTAACCGGATTGATCGCGTACGCACCTGTGAAGACTCCCGTCTTTTCTTTACTTAGGTCTGTTCGTTCAAGATCTGACCGCCGGGATGCTTCTTCTTGGTATTCTTTAACCGCTGCCTTTTGATCGGAAGTGGTAATTTGGTTGACTAATTCATGTTCAGGAGCAAGGACCACATAAGAAGCCCCAAATAACGTGTCGCAACGGGTCGTAAATACTTCAATCTTTTGATCAGCATGACCAGCAATTCCAAAGTCAACAGCAGCCCCTTCAGAACGACCAATCCAGTTCCGCTGCATTTCCTTTACACTTTCTGGCCAATCAACCAGGTCTAAATCGTCGATCAAACGGTCAGCGTAAGCGGTAATTTTCAAAACCCATTGTTTCATTGGCTTCCGATAAACTGGGTAGCCGCCCCGTTTGGTCTTACCGTCTTCAACTTCTTCGTTGGCCACCACTGTGCCACCCATAAAATCAGGTGCCCAGTTAACCATAATTTCATCTTCGTAGGCCAAGCCCTTTTTATACAGCTGTTCAAAAATCCATTGGGTCCACTTATAATACTTTGGATCCGTGGTGTTAACTTCACGATCCCAGTCATAAGAAAAACCGAGTGACTGAATTTGATCACGGAAGTGGTCAATGTTCTTATTAGTAAACCCCTTCGGATTATGACCAGTCTTTAGCGCGTATTGTTCCGCCGGTAAACCAAAAGCATCAAAGCCCATTGGGTGCAAAACATTAAAGCCTTGCATCCGCTTCATCCGGGCCATCACGTCAGTGGCCGTGTACCCCTCAGGGTGACCAACATGCAGGCCTTGGCCAGATGGGTAGGGGAACATATCCAGTGCATAATATTTCTTTTTGCTGTTATCCAGTGTTGATTTAAACGTTTCATGTTGCTTCCAATAACGTTGCCATTTCTTTTCAATGGCGGAATGATCATATCCCATAATCTCATACTCCTTTATCTAACCAGTTTGCTAATCACAAAAAAATCCTGCAGATACTTCTCAGTATCTACAGGACGAACTTTTCCGCGGTACCACCCGTATTCTACATTAATGTAGCGCTTCAGTTCCTTAACGCGGAAAACGTCGCTGCCTACTTAATTTCAGCATTGAGCATTCATGCGGTGAGTTCATTATGATTAATTCCACATTTACAGCCCCATGTGGTCTCTGAATAATTAATCATAATTACTAATCCGCTTGCGATTAGATATTGTTATTGATGGTAGCAAATTCCACCAAATTTAGCAAGGCACTTAAGCAAATACTTTGTTAGAATATTCATTGTTTAGAAAGCGAGGGCCCTATGAAAAAAATAAAAATTTTATTTAGTATTTGTTTAATTATTTTTATTGGCTTACTTCTCATGATGCTCTTTAATCCTGCCCCAGTTCAAAGCATTGATGATATGCTTCGTCAAGTTGTCAATGCGCATCGATCAGTTGTCTGGAACATCTTTTTTGTGAACTTTACCCAAT
The DNA here is from genome assembly GCA_019117445.1 of Candidatus Limosilactobacillus excrementigallinarum. GTDB lineage: Bacteria > Bacillota > Bacilli > Lactobacillales > Lactobacillaceae > Limosilactobacillus > Limosilactobacillus excrementigallinarum. The sequence goes on from DWZS01000036.1 coordinate 17,274, forward strand.
TGTTTAATTCCAAGGAGACCATTATCTGGATTGTTATTACCGCCATTCTTAGTTGGATCATGGTTAATCGGCGTTTTGTTTGGCAAGTTCTCCTCACCATTGGCACGGGCGTGCTACTCAATCGAATTATCAAACTGCTGATCCAACGCCCACGTCCCACGACAAATCTTTTAATGCATTACAGCAGTTACAGTTTTCCCAGTGGTCATTCTAGTGCGGCCGCATTAGTCCTGGGTTGTTTAATTCTCCTGACTTGGCGAGTAGTCCGGCGGGATTGGATAAAAGTTACAATTACCACCATCTTAGTAATGCTAGTTCTTGCAATTGGCTTTTCCCGTGTCTACGTTGGGGCTCATTACCCCAGTGACGTCCTCGCTGGCTGGTGTTTAGGAACAGTCGTGGTAACCGGATTTCAGTTATTGTTTAATCATTTTAAGGTTTAAAAATAAAAGAGCCAGCAGGGCAAAACTGAACTGAGTCCCGTCAAGTAGACAAGTAAATATATAATTTAATTAGGCAGCCTGATTCCGATATTCTATCGGAGTGAGGCTGTTTAATTTTGTTTGATAACGATGATGATTATAGAAATTAATGTACTCATCAATGGAAT
>DWZS01000037.1 GCA_019117445.1 Candidatus Limosilactobacillus excrementigallinarum
TGAATATGTCCAAGACGCTCCAGTCAATTCAATGTGATTAAGTTGTCGAACCGCCGTATACGGAACCGTACGTACGGTGGTGTGAGAGGTCGATAATTGAACTAATCAATTATCTCCTACTCGATTTTAAATTATCCTTTTTAAGATAGCGCGCATCTAAATAGAACTTGATTTTTTTATAATCAGAATACTTCTGACTATCGAAATGATTAATTTCGTTTGAAATTAGCTGTTCAAGGTATTCTTGCATAGTACATCCGTTGATCATTGCTATAGCGTGAACTGAGTTTTTAACATCTCTCGTAAAGGGAATTGATGTCGAGTGGATTAACGCTGTCTAGAAAATTGTTATTAGTGGTTAAGTCCATGAGAAGGACTCCTTTCTTTGTATTTTATTAGGCATTTATGCTTATTTTTATTCTAAGAAAATTTTTTTGATGAGGAAAAATTTTTTCTTAGAATAAAAATGGTTGGTTCATTAGATCCTTTCTTTCTTTTTAGAATTATTTATAAAAGGGCAATATTAGCGATTATTCATTGCTAATATTGCCTTTTTAATTATTATGTATGTAAGAATAGAAGATCTAGTCAAAGCTCACTTTATCAAGCATTTGTTCTCGACTAACTTGATCTAGCCCTAGATATTTAAGCGTCATGGCTTCGCTGGAATGATTAAGTAAGCTCATTACTAATCCAATGTTGTAATGGGTTTGGGTATACACACGATAAGCGCCAGTTTTTCTCATGGTGTGAGTACCTAGATAATTGATGCCAAGTAGGTCACCTGTTTTGGCCATGATCTTGTAAAATTGCTTCTCGGTAATGTGTCGGTCAGGGTGCTTAATGGAAGGGAAAAGCCAATCAGATTGAATCTTATTTTCATTTAACCACTGAAGGTAATCAATTAAGTCCTGATTTACTGGCTTTAAGTACAGTGTGTTGGGTTTATCAGTCTTTTTATCGCGAATATAAGCATTCTTCTTTATAGTTCCATCATCATTAAAGATTTCATTTCGTCTGAGAGCTAACACATCACTCACTCGGAGCAAGGTTGCCTTGCCAACTTGGAAGATAGTATAGTTACGGCGACCGTATCGGAAATTATTGAGTAGCGTGTCTTGAACTTCATGGAGAATGTTGCTGTCTTTGATGGGTAGGACGAGTTGTTTCATTTTTGCCACCCCTCAACAATTAGTTTATGCATATGTTTACGACCAGTATTGAGATTGATGTTTTTGCCGAGTTGAGTCAATTCGGTTACTCCTCGCTTTGGGTGATCCACCAGGCCACCTTTGTATAAGGACGTAATGGACATATTTACACGGATTTGGAAATCAGAGTATACCGAGCCTTTTTTGGACGTAGTTAGCTTGGTCACGTCTGCTGGTAACTCATCTATATGCTTAAGCAGGTAATCTCGAATTTGGGCATTAGTCATTGGTTGCTGGGTGGTTTGTAAGCAGATTAGGATTTTATCCTGCAAAAATTCCTCTCTTTGATCACGAGATGCGGTGGTGTAATCGAACATTATAAGCGTCTCCTTTTAGGGGTGATAATAGTTAAAATATAAAAAATAGCCCCTATATTCTTATTGTAGAATACAGGGGCTTGATACATCAACATTCTTTAGGGGTTATTTATTAGTTATGGACCCTGAACCAGAAAATTGAGCATAAAGAAAGTATCTTTATCGGAATTGTTGGATAGATCCACATGGCGATTAGCAAATATAGTAATTGACTTAGCGAAAATAAGATCCCCAAGTTTGATAAAGGGTTGCCTTTATTAGTGAAATTAGCTTTCAGTAATTTAGAAATTGTCCATGCCAATGGTAATAAGACACCCGTACAGATAAAGACAAATAAATTTTTGGTCAAAATTAGTATAGTGAGCGAGTAAATAACCGCAATAGCAAGCCATAGAATCACAGAGGCAATAATAAAATGTAATTCTCTTTTTTGCTTAACAACTAAATCAAGCCTATTTTGGTCGAGCTTCGTCACTTACATAATTTCTGTCGTTTAATTATACTATAAGGAAAATATATGAACCATGGCACTATGTCCCGTCAATTAAACAGGTGAAATAGAATAAATTGGCTTTAAGCGGCTTGATTGCGGAATTGTTCCGCGGTCAAGCCGTTTCGCGTTGTATAAGCACGTTTTGTATTAAAGTATTCAATTGCTCCTTGAACCAACTTATCAAGTTCGGCCATCGTCCTAGGACGTGGATGCTTAGCTAATCAAATGAGTTTAAAGTCATTCCACCAACGTTCCATTGGTGAATTTTCCCATGGATGACCTGGATGTGACATGCTATGAACACAATTTTTGCTCGCTAAATAGTCATTGAAGTTCACTGAACAATATGTAGCTCCGCGATCTGTATGAATCATTGGATGAACCTTCGGTTCTACCTTAAATGCTCGCTCAAATGCTTTAATGGCAACTTCGGCAGTCTCTGTTGATAAAATGTAATAACTCAAGGCATAGCGTCCATAGAGGTCTAAAGCCACATGAATTCTGGCTTTATGTAGTAGTTGCTCCCCATATACAACTTCCGTTGTGTCAGTAACCCAGACTTCATTTTTTATATTTCGTTTAAACTGTTTATCTAGTAAGTTGTCGTTTGGATCTTAGTCCGTTTTTGATGTTGTCCATACTATACGGAGAGCGGATGAGAATATCAAGGTTAATTCCAAAATTCTCTCATTAAAATTTAATTATCAAGTAGAGCTTTACCAACATTAAGAGGTGGATAGTAGCTGGCAACTTTATCAACTGGAATACTAATTAATCAGCCAAAATAGTCTTAAGACATGTTAGATGTAATTGCGTTAACCGGTAGCAGTACAATTGCTTACTTTTAAAAAGAGGGTTGCGCTGGTAAAAACCATGTGTTATTGTATTAAAAATTAACGAGAGAGGGCAACGATGATATTAATACAATCTTAATTTTTATGTTTGGAGGAATATGAATGAATAATAAGCAGAATCAGAAATGGTGGGGACTAGCTTTTGTTTGGGCTGGGGCCCTGGTCTCAATTCCAAGTCTCCTGCTCGGCGGGACGTTAGTTTCTGGTATGAGTTTACTGGAGACGCTGTTAACGGCGCTGGTCGGTTATGCTCTGGTAGTCGTCATTATGATTTTTCAGGGGATGCAGAGTACCGATTTAGCGCAACCGACTGTAAAGGTAGCCGAATATGTTTTCGGCAAGAAAGGATCACAACGGGTTATTTCCCTGCTGATTGCCGTCGGCTGTTTAGGTTGGTTTGGGATCCAGGCCAACGTTGCCGGAGCCTCGTTCAACGGCCTGCTCAGTGCTTTCGGCGTGCAAATGCCTTTGTGGGCTGCTGACCTGTTATGGGGCCTGATTATGGTTGGTACCGCCCTTTACGGGATTAAAGCCGTTCGTTGGTTAACTTACGTCGCGGTGCCATACCTGGTACTTGTCTGCGTGTATGGGCTGGTTCATGCTCTGCAAACGACATCATGGTCACAACTACTGGCCTACCAGCCAACAACGCACACGCCATTTACCACTGGACTGACGACGACTTTGGGTGGCTTTGCGCTCGGTGCAGTCATTGCTGGTGACTACTCCCAATACAGTCCACACCGCAAAGACGTGGTTAAAGCGGCTATTTGGGGTGTCATTCCTGCAGGGGTGCTGATGATCGCGGTCGGTGCTATTCTGACGATTGCTTACCGTTCATCAAACTTAAGTGCATTATTCATCAAAGTTGCGACACCAATTGTTGGTGGATTAGCCCTAGTTTTGGCAACTTGGAAAGTTAACGTTATTAACGCTTTTTCTGGTGGGATTGCCTTTAACAACCTCTTTGGCGTTCCTCAAAAATACCAGAAGCCAACAGTCTTTTTGGTGGGGATGGCTGGAACGGTGCTGGCCATCTTCGGCATTATGAACTTTTTTGAGCCCGTTATGAATCTGCTAGGGGTGATGGTCCCACCGGCAGCTGGGGTCATGTGTGCCGCTTACTGGATCGTCAACCGCGGCCATGTCAACTCAACAACGGTGCTAAATGATTACGAGTGGCAAGGGATTGTCGCCTGGGCAGTAGGAGCGGTCGTTGCCGCTGCGCCCGTTGTCCTTGGCTTTTTCCCGAACGCACCTCACGTCTCGGTCAACCCCTTAACGGGGATCGTGATCTCATTATTGCTTTACTTATTCTTGGTACGTTTTGGTCGTTCAACGGTCCGTACTAAGGAGCTTGAAGAAAACCGTAAATAGAAAGGAGTTTTGACATTGCGAAAAATTTACGAACAAGACGTTGAAGATATCGCTACTGGCGCCTCTTTCATGGGAGCCGGTGGTGGCGGAGACCCTTATGTTGGTAAACTGATGGCCAAATCCGCGATTAAGCGCGGTAACCCGGTCAGCCTGATTAATGTGGATGAACTGGATCCGGAGGCTATTTATGCTCCCGTTGCTTGCATGGGGGCTCCATCGGTAATGACTGAAAAGTTTCCCAAGGGTGATGAGTTTCAGCGGGTTCTCCAGGCCGTGGCGGATCAACAACATAAAAAAATCGGGGGTATTTTTCCCATTGAAGCTGGTGGGGTCAATTCTATGATTCCCTTTGTTCTAGGGGCTCAAACGGGAATTCCGGTAGTAGATGTTGATTCGATGGGGAGGGCCTTTCCCGAATTGCAAATGACTACTCTTCATTTGGCAGGAGTCACGGTACCGCCAATGGCGATTACCGATGAAAAGGGAAACATGGGGCTTTTAGATACTGTCACTGACAAATGGGCAGAGTTGCTGGCTCGTGATATGACTGTCGAAATGGGTGCCACAGCAGTGGTTTCCTTATACTCAACTACCGGTGAAAAACTTCAGGAAGCCGGAATTGCCGGGATTCTTACCAAGTGTCAGCAGGTGGGGGAAATCGTCCGGCAGCACTCCAAAGGTCATGATTGGCAGCTGCAACAACTCCATGAAATTACCAATAGTCTGCACCTTTTTGACGGTAAAGTGGTTGACGTCTCCCAAACCACGTCCGGTGGCTTTAACCATGGGCAGATTACGATTGATGGGCTTAATAGTTTTTCCGGAAAAACAATGACGATTGATTACCAGAATGAAAATTTGGTGGCCCATGTGGACGGCCAACTGGCAGTTAGTGTACCTGATCTGATCTGCTTAGCTGATATTGACTCACTGACACCATTTACGGCTGAAGATGTCCGTTACGGAAAACGGATGGCAGTATTTGGGTTGCCGTGCGATGAAAAGTGGCGGACACCAGCTGGCATCGAAACCGTCGGGCCACGTTATTTTGGCTACGATTATGACTACCAACCTGTTGAAGAATTAGTAAAGGAAAGAGGGTGAGCTGATGGAATACAGATTAGGGGTTGATGTTGGTGGGACCAATACTGATGCGGTCATTCTGACGGAAAAAAATGAAGTGATTGCTCATACTAAATCGCATACCACTCCGGATATTCAGACTGGCATTACAAATTCAGTAAATAAAGTGCTCCAAAACGTTAATTTCGATAAAAGTGCAATCAGCACGGCCATGCTGGGAACTACCCAGTGCACTAACGCCATTGTTGAACGGAAAAATTTAATTTCGGTTGGGGTTATTAGGTTGGGCTATCCAGCGACATTGTCACTGCCACCATTCACAGATTGGCCGGCCGACCTGGTAAAGGCTCTTCATCCATTGACGGCTACCCTGCATGGTGGCAATGAATTTGATGGCCGTAAAATTTCACAGTTTGACGACGCAGAAGTGACATCCACGTTAGAAAAATGGCGGGGCAAAGTCAGCTCACTGGCAGTTATTGGGGTTTTCTCGCCAGTCAATGATGAAGAAGAAAAACGCGTCGCGGAGCTGGCGCACCAACTATATGGTGATAATTTTCCCGTATCCTGCTCGGCAGCAGTCGGTTCGTTAGGCTTGATTGAACGTGAAAATGCGACGATCTTGAATTCGGCGCTCAATCAAGTGATGCAGCGGACGGCAGACGGTTTTATTAATTCTCTGCAACAAGCAGGAGTGAGTGCCGCTACGCCGTACTTATGTCAAAACGACGGTACTTTGATGTCCATTGATTATGCACGTCAGCACCCAATTTTGACGATTGGCAGTGGACCGACTAATAGTATTCGCGGGGCGGCCTACTTATCATCCTTAGAAAACGCAATGGTTATGGACATTGGTGGAACGACCTCAGATCTGGGGGTACTGGTTAACGGATTTCCGCGAGAATCATCCGTAGCGGTGGATGTTGGGGGGATTCGAACCAACTTCCGGATGCCAGATATCCTGTCAATTGGACTGGGCGGGGGGAGTATTGTTCGTCAACAGGAAGATGGCAGTGTCACTGTTGGACCCGATAGTGTGGGCTATCAAATTGAAGACAAAGCTTTATGCTTTGGCGGCGATACGGTGACAACGACCGACATTGCTGTCCGTCTGGGGCAAGCTCAGATTGGCGACCCGCAGCTGGTCCAAAAAAAGATCAGCCTGGAATTTGCTCAGAAAGCAGCAGCCAAGATCAAGGCAATGCTGGAAGAGAGTATTGACAATATGAAGACTGAGGCGGGTGATGTCGACCTCTTGCTGGTGGGCGGTGGTGCCATTGTTGCTCCGCAAACACTTAAGGGGGTCGGTAAGATTTACCGTGACTCACTGGGGTCAGTTGCCAATGCTATTGGCGCAACTATCGCGCAAATTGGTGGCGAATACGAACGCCTATATACCTATGATAAAGTGCCACGCAAAGAAGCACTGGCCGACGCTCAGCAAAAAGCCACCGATCAAGCAGTTCAGGCCGGCGCTGATGGGTCAACGGCCCACTTAGTTTCGGTGGAAGAGACCCCAATTGCTTACGCGCCTGGCAATACTACAAAGGTGAAATTAAAAGTCGTGGGGAGTCTTCACATCGCCGGGCAGTAAAATGTCATTAATGTCTCCTCATATCTTAAGGACAGAATGACCCGTGGATTGGTTGATTACCAATTCACGGGTCATTTTGTTGGATATCTGTCAACTGGTATGGTTGACTAAAAATACTTCCTACGAAAATGTAGGGGGTATTTTTTTACGAAAAAATACAATCGATTCTTAAAGCGATTTTGATTATCAGTTCCAACCTTCAATTAATCAACAACAAATAGCTGAGTTTGCGACGATGTCATTTCTGGATAATCAAGAGAACATCGTTTTTATTGGCAGCCCTGGCGTGGGTAAAACGCATTTATCAATTGACCTTGGCATCGAAGCGTGCCGACAAGACGTACGAACACTATTTATTAATTGCCATGAACTAATTCTTAGGTTGAAAGCAGCGCAGGGAAAGCAACACTTGGAGCGCGTAATGCGTCGATACGAAAGGTATGACCTGTTAATCATTGATGAATTAGGCTATTTACCAATATCGGCGGAAGAAGCAAAACTATTATTTCAACTAATAAATGGTCGCTATG